>JANXMQ010000231.1 GCA_025354565.1 Akkermansiaceae bacterium | reverse complement strand
GGCCAACCAGATCGCCAGCCTGACCAATCCCAGCGGCATCATCCAACCGGTTTACGATGCCCTCGGCAACATGACCACCATGCCAAAGGCCGGGGACTGGACCACCAGCAACACCCTCAAATGGGATGCCTGGAACCGGCTCGTCAAACTCACCGAAGGCAGCAGCGACATCACTTATATTTACGACGCGCTCAC
The DNA here is from genome assembly GCA_025354565.1 of Akkermansiaceae bacterium. Taxonomy (GTDB): domain Bacteria; phylum Verrucomicrobiota; class Verrucomicrobiia; order Verrucomicrobiales; family Akkermansiaceae; genus Luteolibacter. Next base: position 1,021 of record JANXMQ010000231.1, on the reverse strand, counting down.
CCGGCGCACCACCAAAGCCAATTCGGCCACCAGCGAAACCCGGCATTACTACTACGACAAACAATGGCGTGCCGTCGAAGAACGGGTCGCCGGAGCCAGCATCGACGTTGACCGCCAATACACTTGGAGCCCCTTGGACCGCTGGACGCTGATCCGGCGCAAGCGGACCGTCACCACCTCGCTGGATGAAACGCGCTTTGTGCTTAAAGACTACCTCGACCCAGCGGCGATCATCGACAGCAGCGCAACGGTGGACGAACGCTTCGGCTATGACGCCTTCGGCAAGCTCAACCTGATGACTCCGGCCTTCGCATCAAGAATCACAAGCGTGTGCGACTGGAACTTCCTGTTCCACGCCGAGTTCCAAGACCTCGACAGCGGACTCTACAACTACGGCTACCGGTATTACCACCCGGAACTGGGAAGATGGATATCAAGGGATCCAATAGGGGAGTCGCACTTCAGGATCTCTTCTTCGCAAGAGATCTCGGTAGACAGTCGTGAAAAAGAGAGTGAGTTTCTTCTAAACCTGTGTTTGTTTGTAGGCAATTCGCCGGTTGATTCCTTGGACGAGTTCGGTCTGATGGCTGTCTGTTACTGCAAACTGACGGCCCTCCCGCCGCCGCCTCCTGTGAAATGCGGCGCCGCCATTGTTGGCGCATGGCTTGAGACTAAAATCGCCAGTAAGTGCGCCAAGATCAGCGGGCGAAATTTCTGCTGTTTTGGTGATTGCGAACATACCATGCGGTACACCTGTGAAATGATTGCCGTATTCGACCGGAGTGGAGTCCCGCATAAAAAGTATTTCTGGATTCCTAGCATGGCCGTTAAATCAGCAGGATGCTGGTTAATGGGGCCGTAATCTGATCCTTCAAAAATTAGCCTCCTCCGCCAAATCCGTGGGTAAAACCGGGGGCTAACCGCCGCGAAGCGGCGTGAGCCTCTTGAAAGTTGTCCACGACAGGCCGCTTCGAGAATGGGTCTGTAACTCGTCGGAGAAGTGGACTGTTGTGGGCAACTT
>JANXMQ010000215.1 GCA_025354565.1 Akkermansiaceae bacterium | reverse complement strand
GCTGGGCGGGAAATGGCTGCCCGGTCTGCCGGACGAGGCCGCGCTCCTGCTCAGCGGGTGAAAACCGATCCCTTTGCCATCATCCGGACCCGCCATCAAACGCCTTGCTCAAAGGTGCCCCACGAACACGCCCATTTTCCTTTTTAGCACCAGAACCCGCGCTGCGCTGAGTGTGGAAGACAGAGTAACTTGGACTTGTCGGCGAAAGTGAGCCGTGGGAATTTCTCCACCTGCCGTAGGGCGTAGGCCGGAAATCCAATGGTGGCGTGATCTTCGGATCGCAACCCCGTTTTTTAGCATGGCCGCAGCTCCCGCGAGTGGATCATTGGTGGCACCGCGCGGTCAGCCTCGGCTGGCCGCGCGGTGACCCCGTTCGGGAGATCGTCTCATCCTTTCTTCTGGCAGTTGCCCCTGCGTCAGACCTCACACCAAAGACACGGACGCCATGAAAAGAAAACCATCTGGCGGCAAGGCCGCCTCCCGCCGTTCCCCCAAGAAGTGCGCAAGCACGCAGCCATCCATCAACACTCAAACCCATCCCGACGCGGCCGGCATCGACGTGGGTGCCGAGGAATTTGTCGTAGCCGTGCCGCCAGGTCGCTGCGAAGAACCCGTGCGCACCTATGTCACCTTTACCAGCGGCATCCATGCGTTGCGCGACTGGTTGTTAGATTGCGATATCAAAACCGTCGCCATGGAAAGCACCGGCAATTACTGGATTACTCTCTACGATGTGCTCACTGCGGCTGGTATCGACGTGTATCTGGTCAACGCCCGCCATGTGAAAGGCGTTCCCGGCAAGAAAACCGACGTCTGCGACGCCCAATGGCAACAACTCCACGCCGCCGGACTGCTGCGCAAATCCTTCCGCCCCGCGCTGGGGATCGTGCCGCTGCGTTTCCTTATGCGCCACCGCGCCGAGATGGTGAGCGATGCGGCCAAACAGCTCCATCTCATGCAAAAATCGCTCACCGAGATGAACCTCAAGCTCCAGCATGTCTTCAGTGACATCGACGGCGTCAGCGCCCAGGCCATCATCGACGCCATCCTGGCTGGCGAACGCGATCCGAAAAAACTCGCCGCCCTGCGTGACAAGCGCTGCCGCAGCAGCGCCGAGGACATCATCGAAGCTCTGCGCGGCGACTACCGCGAGGAATACCTTTTCGTGCTCGGGCAAAGCCAGCGCATCTACCGCCAGTTGCGCGAAGCCATCGCGGCGTGCGACGGAAAACTCGGCGAGCTGGCCGCGCGAGTGGAATGCGAAGTGTCCGGCCCGCTGCCGCCCGCACCCAAGACTCAGCGCCACGTCGGCAAAAACAGTCCGCAGTTTGCCGTGTTTGAAACCGCCTGGCGCTTTTACGGAGTGGACCTGGGCGGGGTACCGGGGATTTCGACCGGGCTGCTATGTGCGCTCATCAGCGAAGTCGGCACGCGGGACCAGCTGTTGGCGGCCTTTCCGACACCGGAGCGGTTCGCCTCATGGATGGGGTTGTGTCCAGACAACAGGATCAGCGGCGGCAAGGTGCTCAAAGCAAAAACACGCAAAGTGAAGAGCCGCTTGGCAGGAGCGTTCCGGCTCGGCGTGTTCGGCTTGCAGAAATCCCAAACCCAAATGGGCGGATACCTGCGCCGGATGAAGGGTAAACTGGGCAAGGCGGAAGGAACCACCGCCGCCGCGCACAAGCTGGCGCGGATCGTGCATGGCATGATCAAGAGCCAGAAGCCTTACGACGAGAAAGAGGCTTTCAAGCTAACGCCCCAGAGCGTGGCACGCCGCCACAAAGCCCTCGAAAAACAAGCCGCCGCACTGGGCTTCACCCTCCAACCCGCTGCGTAACAATTCAAGTTAGTCGGGAGGTTCATATATCTTCGTCAACCTGACTTCATACCCCATATCCAACAATCGAGGCGTCGGACTTATCGGGTTGCGGCGGTGCCTTTCATTTTCTCCACGTTGCTTCTTAGGGACCGCACCATTGAGGCGCTGTCGAGCCGCCAACCTTCAGGAGTCGCGATGGCAAGCCATGCCGAGAGATGGGGTTTGGAAGTGCCGGCGGCCCCGTCCATTTTGCCCTCCATCACGAGATAGGCCTTTTCGCGGGTGCCGGTCACCCCAACCACCTGCAAATCCTGGCCAAAGGATTTAACCATGCGCAGCATTTGGGGCGTCATTTCGATTCCTGCGAAAAATTTCACCGGGTCCTGTTCCTTCCGAACGCTTGGCGCGTCCGGTTTTAGCGTGAGCACCTTTTCAATATCATCCGGGTGAAGATCCACCATCCACGAGATCCAGCGGCGGTATTCATCCATCAATTTCACCAACGACGCCTTGTCAAAATATTTGGGATAAGCGCTCATTTTGCCTGAAGACAAATCTGTCATGAACGCCGTCAACAACGCTTTGAGTTCTTCAGCGTCCTTGTCGGTAATTGGTTCTGCGCCACGAAGCACGGTGGAGGAAACCGCGACGATGGCAAAGACAGGCAGGAACGGGTGTTTGGATGAAATGAAGGACATTGCGGAATGATTTTTATCAACGGGACGAAAGACCTGAATGAATCGCTATTTCATGGATGCGATCACGCTGTCCGCGATATCAAGGTGCCAGCCCTTGTCATCGTGCAGCGCCCGGCAGACCTCCAGCTCGGGACTCAGATCGTCCGGAATTGCCGGCAGCTCCTCAACGAGGATATATGCGACCTTCCGATCGCCAGCGAAGCCGACAATGTTCGCACCTAGCCTGTTTACGGACTCCGCTTTAACCTTCTCCATCATCGGGGTAGGTTGGATTCCGCTGAAATATCTCACCGGATCTTTTTCGCGAAGGATGTTCTTCAGATCCGGAGTGAACGTGTAGTAGTCCTTCAGCTTGTATTCGCCGAGTTGGTCGAACGCGCTTTTTAAGGAAGCTTGGTGTCTCATCATCGTCAGTTTCAAAGTTGTCTCGTCCATGATGCGGGGGAAATCGGCAAGGCGACCTTTCAGGAAAATGGTGAAAAGTTCCGCGAGTTCCTTCTCATCCTCGGTGCGGAGTTTTTCGGCCGGTTTCACCACGGGTTTTTCCGCGTCCAGCAAAATGGTTGTCACATCGAGACGCCAGCCTTTCGCGGTCAGGATGGCAGGCCAAGCCCGATAAACCAGCTCGGGGCTCTTCTTGGCATCACCAGGTTCACCCATTACCAAATAAGCCTTCGTCCGATCACCTGCAATGCTGACCAAGCGTGTCGGCTGGATTTTCGGGAGGTCCAATTTTTCAAATCCTTTCTCGGTATTCTTGACGCCCGCAAAATATTTCGCGGGATCTTTCTCCGCCAACACTGTGTCCACGTCCGGTTTGAATTCGTAAATCTTGGCGAGCCCTTCGGGTGTTGCCATGCCGCGCAACTTCGTCAGATAAGATCGGCGCTCTTCCATCAGCTTTCGCAGTGAAAGGTCTTCGATGTAATTGGGATAAGACCGTTCGTCCCCCTTGTCACGCGCATCAGAGAATCCATTCGCCAAGGCTTTCAATTGCTCCTGGTCGGCAGGCGTGAGAACTTCGGCTGCATGTCCGGCAGCCGTCATGAGCGACACCACGACGATACATATAAGGTGAGCAGGAAGGTTTCGCATGAGTGGCGGTTTATTGAAAAAGCTTCAGGAGATTCTGATAGGCGCGGACGTAGGTCGATGAAACGTCCATCCGCCAGCCCTTTTCCGTTCGCACGGCCGGCTGGACGATAAATTCGGGACGACTGTAGCCAGTATCTTCATCGGGAGGCTGCTCGAAGACGAAATAGGCGCTGTTTTTCTCCACGGAGATCGCAGCAAGCTTGGCTTTTTTGAATTTCCATTTAGCAAAAAATGGCGGCTTCTCGGCAACTATTGCGAAGTATTTGTCCGAATCTTTCTGCTTGATAGCGGTTCGCGCGTCTGGCTTGAAAGTGAAACATTTTTCGAGCATGCCCTCCGGCCCATAAAAGTCCCAGTGCTCGATGAGAGATCGCTGGGCCTCCATGTATTTGTCCACTGAGACGGGATCGATGTATCGAATCTGCTCTGCGGGATTGTCTTCAGATGCGATGAAATCCTGGCGGAGTTTATTCAACGCGGCGATGTCCTCTTTTGAAGGGCCTTTCGGCGATTTCTCCGAGCAAGCGGCAAAAGCAAGCAACGCGATGGCGACCGTCGTTCGTAGAGCGTTCATTGCAGGTGTCGGGAAGTCGCGGCGTAACCGCAGAATATTCGGAGCGATGCTGTAAACCAGAAGCTTGGAGTGAAAGAGAAAAAGTCTGTTCACTCCGTGGAGGTTAATCTTCACCCTTTGGCAATCTCCCAGATTTCTTTTCCAGGTTTTTCTCATCCGACTTCACCCGGCGTTCCAGTTTTTTGAGATCTTCCTCCGGCGGTAAGTGTTCCGGTTGATTCCTCGCTGAGCGAGCATCTGGCGGACGCTGGTGTTGTTCTGGACGTTCTCGCGGGTGATCGGCAGCTCGCCGCGCAGGTTTGACTGCTGCACATTGTGGTTGGTCATTTCCGTGGCGAGGTTTTTGGCCGCAATAGTCAGGAAAATGGGGTCAGAGGAAAATGGGGTCAGGGAAAATGGGGTCAGTGGGAAAATGGGGTCAGTGTGCAAATCTTGACAGAAATCACTTTTGCTGCATTCTACACGGATGCCGCGAAGCCTGCGCCTCGAATTTTCCGGTGCCTATTACCACGTCATGGCGCGTGGCAATCGGCGTGAGACGATTTTCCATGACGACGATGACCGCCGGTTTTTCCTCGCCACACTTTCCGAGGCCTGT
>JANXMQ010000178.1 GCA_025354565.1 Akkermansiaceae bacterium | reverse complement strand
GCCCCTAAGAACTAAGAAGATGAAGATTCCGAACAAGGCGAGACACAGCAACCGCCGTGAAGCTCCTCAGTTGCGGCACAATCGCTTTTCAACGGCGGCGGTGCGTGCTCTTTGACGTTCGCTAAAGAATTTAAAGATGATCCGAGAACCACTTTCCCCTTGGGCCGACTTAGCCCGGACGCTAATGCAAGCCGATCAAAGCCTTCCAACCGTTTACGGTAGAAGTATTCTTCTTGGGGACGATTCCGAAGACAGGTGCCACAAGCTCGAAGCACTTGACGAAGCACTTCAAGAGGAGATCGACGCGGCACTCCGTTCATATACCTGCGGTGAACATTGGCCGACCAAGATTGATCCCCAAACGATTGAGCTTCTCCAGATGCGGTTACGGGCGGCAATAACTTTTGTGATGCAGCACGTTGAGTCAGAGGAGCCGGATTCACCAGTGACTTTGCCGTATCCTCCGATGGGACCAATGGATCTGATGCGATGGCTGACGATTGATTGGTGGTATCTTCATGGCAGACTTTCCTACGCCCAAGACCGCGCATGAATAAAATCAAAGAAGCGAACAAGGCGCGGCTCATAACGGGCCATAAGCTATTCAATTTCTTTTTCATTCACTCTCCTTTCGCGCCAGCATGAGCGCTTTGACGTTCCCCCTGGTGCGGCGGGGAGTTTTCGGCACGTCCACGACTAGGAAACCGAGTCGGATTTTCTTCGGCTCCATCACGATCGAATGCACGAACACCATCGCACGCGCTCCGGCTTGCTTTGCCACTATGGTGAGCAGTGACTCAAAGTTGCAGATTTGCTTGCCGATGGTTTTTGCCTCAAACCATTCCCCGACGCCTTCAAGTTCCATATAAATGATTTGCCTTTCCGGCACGCAGACGGTCGGAGCCACATGGAATCCAGTGTGGCAGTTAGGGCATTCCACCGTGCATTCGTCAGAGGGGGAACCAGACATGGGAGCGCAACCCCCACTATCTGCCTCTTCGGCGCGTGTAGGCTTTGAGTTAGTTTTTTTCTTGGGCATAGTCTTAGGGCGTCGTTTCGGGGGGTGTCAGATCAGCGTTCTCCGGTAGAAGTGCTATCAGGCGCTCTGTGGCCAGTTGCGTGTGGAATCGTCCTTTGACATCGCGCATGTTCCGCACGGCGTCACGAATCTCCGCGAGCTTGGCATCCAGTTCGTGCGCACGTTCCCATCCGGCATCCGCCCGCCGCGTTTCTTCGATCGCTTCCGGGAACCCGACAATTGGCGTCATCACCACTTCCGCACCGCAGTCCGGACGCCCACATTTCAGGCGGAGCGGGGCGAGTGGGATTTCTGGCGGATTCGTTCGGTATGCGGTATGGCATTTCGGGCAGTTACCTATCCACGGTTCCGACGATGCCCCGGCGCGAGTTAGATTTTCAGGGGGCGGGTCCATGATTTATTTTTTAAATGGCTGGCGCTCCCGGGCATCGCCGGAGAGCACGTCGTTGTTGTTGCGGTTGCGACTATGGTCTTAAACCCCTTCACATTTGGCTTTGGCGACGAGGGCAGGCCAGGTGTGGAGGATGGCGGCGACATCGGCGGGCAGGGACTGGTCCTTGCGGAGGGAGATGAGATAAAGCAAGGTGTCCTTGCGGGCGGCAGGCGGGGTATCAAGGCACTTGAGGGCGGCATTAAACAGACCGCCGCGGAGGGCGGAGTCCGCAGGCATGGATTTACCGGCGCTGTTGCAGACGGCATGTAGGAAGAGCAATGCTTGTTCGCGCTGCTCGGGGGTGCCGAGTTCGAAGTTGCTGGCCGTGTTGCGCTCCCATAGCTGCAAATGCTCGGCGGCTTGTTTATCGGCGGATTCCAGTTCACGGGTGAGGACCCGGGTCAATGCGCCCTTGCGCTGCATGGATTTACCCCCGGAAGAGAACTTTGAATTGATGGGATAAAAATCCCGGCAAACCAGATAACTGCCATCCGTGGCGGGTTCGACGGCGAGGAAATCCGCGCCTATCGCGAGCGAGACCAGCAGGCCGGGCGGTTGATCCGTCTCATGCCAGCCACAGAATTTCTCCAATAGCGCGATGGTGCGATCGCCAGAACCGGCATCCTCGGTTTGCAATAAACGCCGGTCGCTGCCGCCACTGGCAAAGTCTTGCCAGATGCGGTAGAGCATGAGTTCGGAAAAAGTCGGCGGGCAACCGGCCTCTTCCAAACGGGAGAGCAGATCCCGGTCACAGGGGCGGGTGGCGAAGTTTGAAGGATAGGAGGTCATGGATGAACAAGCGAAATGGGAGTAGAGGAGATTGAAATCAGACTTTTTCCGCGAAGGGGATAATCAGGCTGCTGAAGCGGATGGTGTTGCCGTTCTGGACGATGTCCGAGAGGTCACGCACCGCCTCGACGGCAAGGCATTCCGCCTGCAAATCATCTTCCGCAGGGAGATAGACTTTTACGAATACTGGCAGGGTGACGCAGTGCATGACGCACGGAGTTTCCTTGAGGGGGGGTGCTTTTTTTGGATTAAAATCGGGGGCATCATCAGGGAGGCGGCTAACCATGGTATTGATCTGTTGGGCGGTTGGGATTGATCGGTTCAGGAGAGGGATGGCGTCCATAAATGCCGCCGGACTCCCACTTGGTCAGCAGTTCGGCGAAATCCAGCCATGCCGGATCGACAATCGGGCCGGATGAAGACGGTGGGAAGATGGCGCGAATTTTTCCCGCTAAGGCCCGGCGGGCGGCAAGATCCACGGGCGGGTGGGGAGTCGGTTCGCTCATTGCTTGTATCCTGCAAGCAATGAGCGGCACATGCAAGCGGAAATTTGATCTGGGGGGAATGAAGCAAAGTGACAGCCATGCGGCGAAGCTAGTAATCCGCTTGCGATACGCAAGAAGAAATTACATGAAATTATCATTACTCAAATCTTGCGGCTGGCGGAATTGCGTTTTCTGTGTGATTAGTGCGTGAAGATTGCGCGGCTGGCCTGTTGAGAGGCAGAAGACGTGCAATCCAATTCCCCCACGACGATGCAGGCTAAAGAATCATTTTCCAACCGACTCAAGGAATTGCGTGGCGCAATCGCCATCAAGGATCTGGCGAAACAAACGGCCATTTCACCGACCGCCCTTTACAAGGCGGAGGGTGGGCAAGAATCGGTGAGTTGGAAGACGATTGAGACGGCTTATGGGGATCTTTGCAAATTCCCGGATCAATATGAACAATTGCTGATGCTATGGGCGATGACTCAAAGCGAAAGGCCGGTTTCTCTGTATCGAGCACGGGAGGCGCTGACGAATGTGATGCGGGAGGAAGCCCAATTGATTTCCAAGGAGAACGCGAGCGTGATCCGTGAAATGGAATTGATGAATCAACCGGATCAACGCTTGTTCACCCAGTTCGCCAGGCATTTCCGGATCAGCGAGCACACGCGGAAGATCACTCAAGTCTGGATGGAGTGCTCAGACGGGTGGCTGGAGCAGATGGAGAGGAAGAAGTGCCGAGTGAGCAGTGAGCAGTGAGCAGTGAGCAGAGAAGAGGGAGATGGCGGGATCTTTGGTTACCATTTTTGCGGCGCACTGCGGGGTGGCTTGATGGTGATCTATCCAAGAAATGCGACTGCCTTGCGTTTCCCGGAGCTGTTGCCGACTAGGCTGGGGGAATGGTGGTGATCGACCAGGCAGGGCAGGGCGTAGGTGGCAGTCCGGTCCGTGGCGCGGAGCCAGTCGGCAATGCGGCCATCATCGTCGGGCCGGGATTGCTCGCGGTAAAAAGCGAGCATATCCGGGAGCCACGATGACGGGATGCAAAGCGCAAGGCCCCACATGAGAGGGGCGGTGACTTTGCCCTCGTCCATGGCATTGAGCGCGAGGTTGCGGGTGGTGAATTTGTTCCCGAAGTAAAAACTGACGAGCTGTGGTTCGGTGAGTTTGCTCAAAAACGCACGGGCGCGGGTGATGAAATCCGTGCAAAGAATCGCGTCGTCTTGCAGGACGAGGTGCCAGTCATGCGAGGGATCGGCGAGGGACCACGCGGCCTCGCAGTTGGCGAGGAGGCCACGGCCATCGTCCTCTGCGACCGGGACGGGGCCGAGGGCTTTGAGCAGGGTGGCAGTCATCGCAGCCCGAGACGGGTGGGCCATGATGGAAATACCCAGAGTCGGCAGGCTCACCACGCTGGCCTTGGCCGAGGCTTCCCACGGCTGGGCAAGCGGGAACAGCGCGACGAGCGCGGCCTTGGTTTTGGTGTCCGGGCCGGATGCCTTGTGATTCAGGTAACGGGCGGCGCTGTTGGGCAGCGTCATGGTCTTGTCCTGGGCGGTGAGCGGGCGATGGGGGGTGTCCCAGTGATTGTGGTAGAGACTGACGAAACCGCCGCTGTGCGGCAGGCGATATTCCCGCAGGATTTCCCGCGATTTCTCCACCTCGAACAAAAACGGCGTGTGGGTGGCGAAGCGCCAAACGCGCTCTTTCCCCCGGCGCTTCATTTCATCCGCGACCATGCCGAGCCCTTGCTGCCAGACATTCGGCGAGGATCGGAAAGCGGGGCCACGGCCGGTGAGCTCGCCTTCCGTGAGGGCGGTTTCCATGTCCGCCCATGTCGTGGGCTTGAGCAAGTAAATGTCATCGTTGAAATAGATCACCTGTTGCGCGAGCTGGACGATGATGGCCCTAGCGGCAAATAAACCTTCTTGATTCGAGATTTTATATTCCGGGACTTGGATGAACTTCAGCCGCCCACCATCGCGGAACCACGGCGGCGGGGAGTCGCCGACGATGTAGAGCGGGCAATCCTGATCCTCAAAAAACCGAGCTACCGAGCGGATGGAATAGCGCAATTCTTCCCACACGGCGGCGGTGGAGAGCCATGGCCAGACGATCGCCCGCTCATGCTCCGGCTCGCGCAAAACGAAGGGCCGGGGCGGCTGCGGCTGGTAGGGACCGGCGGACTTGCCTAGCAGCGATACCCCGCCGCCGCAGGTCGCGCAACCGTAGGTTGCCGGCTCATGGGCGCGGCTGACAAGCTGCGATTTCTTGCGTTGGCCGCAGCTTTGGCAGTTTTTTAGGGCGCGGCCCGCGACTTGGCCGATGATCCTAGCGATGGGCTGGGCGGTGAATTCAATGACGTCTCCTAGCCCGCGTTTGGCGGGTTTGTGGCGGGTGTGGCGGGCGCGTTTCATGCGCTGGGGATGGCGACTTGATCGCCGTAGCAGGTGGGCTTGTTGCCAAGGCGGGTGGAGCGCCAGCATAGGATCATCAGGTTCGCGGTTTCCGCCCAAATATATTCGGTTTCTAAATCCAGCGGCACCGTGGGGGCGACAGGTGGATCACCCACATGAGGGTCTGCCGCACTCCATGCTGCAAATACAGGCTCCCATGCACGATAAGCCGCAAAGTAAGCGATCATAGTTGCAATCCACGCGAGATATTTTGCCGAAGGATCTGGAATACCTACGTGGCCCGGCATTTCAAACCAAGGACTTTGTGCGTTTTCAAGATCGCCATCCCATACCCATTCTCGTTCTGCTAGAAGAACATGCGACGGGGTTGGTTCATCACCGTGCATTCCGTCATAATACCATGTCCACCATGCCGATGGTGCCTCCATTTCGTCCCATGTGAGTTCATACACACTGCGCTGGTGAGGCTCTACCGGGTCCACTGGTTCTGATCCTCGGGTGTGCGGATCTTCCGCCGCCCAGGCCGCATGGAGTGCGGGGAATGCGGCGTGAGCGATGACCCACGCATCATGCGCCTCGGTGTATCCGGCGTAACTTTCAGAAGCAGGAATGCCATAACGGTAGCGGCAGCGAGTTTCAAGGTATGTCCATACAGGCCCCCCATAATAGACGGATGGATCCGCCCTTTCCGCCCTGCCTAGCACCAATTTATTATTGCAATCCGCTTCCGGCCCGCAGTAATCGCTCGACCCTGAATCATCAAATACGCTAAAATCGCAATGAGCGTTCACCCATGCTTGGATGGCTTCGTGAGCTGCTAACCAAGTCACCTCGTCAGAATAGACGCTGGTAACAGAGTCCGATGGCAAGGCGTCAGGAAATGTAACATCCACAAAATCCTCCGGTGGATCTCCCGATTCGTCCGGGGCAAGATTCCTGTGATACGTGTTGGTGATGCGAGGCGTGCAAGGTGGGTAAAACTCTAAAGGCTCGGCTCCCCGTGTCTCCGGGTCTGCCGCTAACCATGCAATATGCTCGGGGGTCTCTTCCCCGCCTACGAATTCAAGCACCGAAGTAATAACTTGTGATACATAACTTGTCCATCCGCCATCGTGGAAATAATAGGCGTAGGTAGAAATAACTTGCGTCCCTCCACCCGCACATTCCCCGGTGGGATCGGCATCACCGGACTGCTCACATTGATTGATCGCGTAGAAAGATGCGTTGTAGTGCTTCGTGGCGGTCCATGTAAAAACTCCCTCAAAATGCGTGCCTATCATTGGAAATCCGTCTGGATCTTCAACCATCACATCCGCCGGAGGATTTGACACATAAGTATTAACCTGAGTGAGAAATCGGCCTGGGCGGTCATAAATATCAGGATAACCATCAGGTGGGATCGGCAGGAAACCTAACGCCAGCCCGCTAAATCGTAAACTCTGGCATTCTTTCTGCGGGGGTTCGCATAGCGGCCAGTCGCAGGGACAGCAGTTCGCGCGGTTGGCGTCTTGGACGGTGACGATCTTCATCCTCGGGTGAAGCTGAGGGTGCCACCG
>JANXMQ010000175.1 GCA_025354565.1 Akkermansiaceae bacterium | reverse complement strand
AAGTTGCCCACAACAGTCCACTTCTCCGACGAGTTACAGACCCATTCTCGAAGCGGTCTGTCGTGGACAACTTTCAAGAGGCTCACGCCGCTTCGCGGCGGTTAGCCCCCGGTTTTACCCACGGATTTGGCGGAGGAGGCTTTTTAGAATGTACTTCTTTCCCGTTTTTTATGTATGGCGCGATGTCCGCATCTCTCTTTTTGCCTTCAACACATCCGAAGGTCACCAAACCAATAATTACAATAATAATATTATGAAACATAAAGTCAATCTAGGCCTTTCGTAACAGAGCTTGTTTTATTACCCCATGGATCAATTATCCTTTCCAATTGCGCCCAAAACCCCCATTTTATTGTTTTAAGAGTTTTCGTTTTACCGTCCTGCACACACTGTAGTTCTGTCTTGAATTTAACTGCAAATTTCACCTTCCTGTTACGAGGTTGGTCTGTGTTATACTTATTAATAAGACGATTCACTTGAATCTTTGGAGAATCTTTAAAATGGAGATTTTTAAGGGGGGCAAGATTTGGTGATTCCGCGTCCCCCGTATCCGGCCTAGGTGCATTCCCAAATTCATCATCTCTCGTAATAGTTTGATACCATTGATACGTGCCTCCTTTACAACAGCAATCTCCTGAAGCAGGAGCAAATGTCATATCCAACGTTGCCTGTATAATCGGTAGCCCTGTTTTTTTATGATTACCTTCTGTAATTGAATAATCTGAAACCGTAATTTTACCACCAGCTTTGACTCCAATTATTCCTAGGAATCCGCCACATGTGACAGGTATTTCCTCACCGGACTTTATATTTCCCAGTAGATCCCACCCATTCACCCCGTCGTTCCCCACAAACCCATACAGGTTCAGTCCACCTTCTTCCTCAATCGGATCTCTGGATGGCCAGCGACCTGTTAGCGGATCATAATAGCGGTATCCGTAGTAGTAGAGCGGGGCGTTCGTCACTTCGCTGTCGAGAGGTTTCGTGCTGAAGCGGTAGCGGTTGCTGGTGGCGTAGCTGCCAGTGGAAACGAGAGTATTTCCGAAGGCATCGTAGCGGTAGCTGGCGGCAGGGTTGCCTGATGCGTCGGTGATTTCCGTGACGTTGCCATTGCCGTCGTAGGCGAAATGGTAGGCGGTGGTGGTGGTGCTGGTGATTTCCTCGGTGAGGAGCAGGCCGCCGACGCCGCCGACAGATTGAGGAGAGCCGGAAATGTCATTACCCCAGGTGCGGGTGCGTTGAAGAGTGGGCGGGACGCCCGCGCTCCTTGAGAAGGCGGCGGTGCTGCGGTTGCCCATGGCGTCGTAGTTGTAGGTGTCGCTTTGGGTGCTGGCCAGGTGGCCGTGGAAGAAGAATATGGGTGTTTTCATGATGGTTTACGAGTGTCTGGTTTTAATTTCCGCAGGGCAGTGTGCGTGGGATATTTTCCTACATTCCGGCATTGACGCTTTCACGGAACGGAGTGTGCGTCAAGAGCATTGCCCGTTGACGCCGAAGGTGGGATTGAGGGGAATGAGGCCGATAGTTTCGAGCTTAATGTTGGCTTTGAATTCACCTTAGGTCGAAAATGGGGAGAGACGGACACGGAGCGCGACGCTCTGCGTCAAGGTCGGGTGCGGAGACGTTCCAGCTACTTGCTTGCAGCGGATTCTGGCCCGAATATTTCCCTGCCGTGAGGCTTTACCTGCGCGGGGATGGCGTTAGTTTCGGCGGCGGAAACGGACGATGGCGGCAAACGAGAAACTGGACACCCTGCAAGCGGTGGAGCTGGCGGAGGGGATTGAAATCCGCCTGCGGATGGCTGGGCCGATGCTGCGGGCGAGTGCTTATGCCATCGACCTCGCGATCCGCACGGTCGTGCTTGCCGCTGGTGGCCTCGCCCTGAGTTTCGCGGGCATCGTCATCGGCGGGCAGGTGGTGGGCGGGGTGATGATGCTGGCGTGGTTTCTGATGGACTGGCTGTATCCGGTGATTTTCGAGTCGGGCAAGCGTGGGGCCACGCCGGGCAAACGCCTGATGGGGCTGCGGGTGGTGCAGGCCACGGGCTCGCCGATCACCTTCGGCCAGGCGGTGGTGAGGAATTTCCTGCGCTTCATCGACGGGATGCCTTTTTTCACTTACTGCTTCGGTGTGACGAGTTGTCTGGCGACGAAGCGCTTCCAACGGTTAGGCGATCTCGCAGCGGGGACGGTGGTGATTTATGACCGAATCCCGGCTTTGCCGAAACAGGCGATGCCGCCACCGATGGCCGCTGTGCCGCTGCCGGTGGGACTAACAGCCAATGAAATACGGGCGCTGGCGATGTTCCGCGAGCGGGCTGGACTGTGGACGGACGGACGACGGGCGGAAATCGCGGATCAGGCCTCGGTCCTGAGTGGCGCGAGCGGTGCGGCGGGTGTGAGCCGGCTGATGGCAATGGCGCACTGGGTGCAGGAGAGAAAGGGGGAGCGATGACTTCTGGGGATTTCGAGGCGAAAAATCAGGATCGCTGGTTGGACTATGAGCGATTGGTGGGGCTCATCGAAAAGGGCAAGGCCGGGCCGGAGGCGGAGCGCCTGCCACGGCTGTTTCGCGAGCTGAGTCTGGATCTATCGCTGGCGGAATCCCGGATGTATGGCATGCAGCTAACAGAGCGCTTGAATGCGTTGGTGATCCGCGGCTACGAGCTGATCTATCAGACCCGGCGCGGCAGTTGGGAAAACCTGCTGGCCTTCGTGGCAGTGAAATTTCCCCGCGCGGTGCGGGCGGACTGGCGCTTGTTCTGGCTGTGCAGTGCCCTGTTCTGGCTGCCGTTTTTCGCGATGCTGCTCTCGGCCCATCATGACATCCGCTGGATTCAGGCGACGCTGGGCGCGGATGGGATGGCGGGGATGGAGCAAATGTATGGCGGCAAGGAGGAACAACTCAGCCACTTGCGTGCGGAGTATGGCTCGAATTTCATGATGTTCTGTTTCTACATCAATCATAACATCGGGATCGACTTCCGGATCTTCGCAGGTGGCATGACGGCTGGCTTGGGGACGATGTTTTTCCTGCTCTTCAACGGCCTACAGATCGGCGCGGCGGCGGGATATGCGGACCATGCGTGCAATCCTGAGTCGTTCTGGTCCTTCGTCGCCGGGCACTCGTCGTTCGAGTTGTTAGGCATGGTGGTATCGGGCATGGCGGGGATGAAACTCGGGCTCGCGATTCTGCGGCCTGGCCGTTTGCCCCGGGTCAGGGCGCTGGTGGAAGCCTCGAAACAAGCATTGCCGCTGATCTATGGCGCGGCCTTGATGACTGCTCTGGCGGCGAGTGTGGAAGGGTTCTGGTCGGCGCAGGCGATACCATCGAATTTGAAATACACCGTGGGCATCCTCGGCTGGGTGTTGCACATTGCGTATTTTTCCCTGGCAGGAAGGAGGTCGCGCGATGCACCTTGACACGGTGACGGCGGAGATCCGCCCGCGTGGCGATTGGGAGGCGGTGGATCTGGGCTTCGCGATGGTGAGGCGGAGTTTCTGGCGTTGCATCACGGTCTGGTGGCTGGCCATGGCGCTGCCTACGGGGATCGCGGCGGTGCTGTTATGGGCGCATCCGATGGCGCTGCTGGTGTTGTTCTGGTGGTGGAAACCGGCGGGTTCGCGGCTGGTGTTGTTCGAGTTGAGCCGGCGCTTGTTTGGTGAGGAGCCGTCATGGAAATCGCTCTGGCGGGAATTACCGAGGGCGTGGACGCGGCGGTTTTTTTTCCGCTTCATCCGGGCGCGATTTTCCCCGTGGCTGCCGGTGACGCTGGCGGTGGAGGACTTGGAAGGCTTGCGTGGCAAGGCATACAAGCAGCGTTGCAGCCAGGTGGCGAGGCGGGGCGAGGGCGTGGTGATGTGGTTGTATTTTCTCTCGGATCTAGCAGGAGCCTGGTTCGGCCTGGGGTTGTTGGTGATGGTCATACTGGCGATCCCGGAAGGTCAGGATGGCGCGTGGCAGCGGGCGGCGCAGTCTTGGGACCCGAAGGTTCCGTTTGAAATCCCGCTGCTGATCCTGCGCACAACGACGGCCTGTGTGATGATTGCGATGTCACTCACCGATGTGTTCGTGATCGGTGCGGGCTTCGGCGTCTATCTCAACAACCGGACTTGGTTAGAAGGCTGGGATGTGGAACTCGCCTTCAAGCGTCTGGCGCAGCGGCTGGGCAAGGTGGCGGTGCTGGTGCTGGCGTTTTTTCTAACTGGATTCTCAGCCCAAGGCGAGGCCATCCGCCCGCCCGCCGAGGTGATCCGCGAGGTGAAAGCGGACCCGGCTTTCATTGTCCACACGGTGACGGACAAGGTGCCGAAAACATCGAGCAGTAGCCTACCATCTGGATTGATCGTAATCCTGATGCAGGTTTTCGCCGTGAGTGTGGTGGTGTTATTGTTAGGATTTCTGAGCTGGGTCATCTGGAAAAACCGACATATTTTTCTCATGCGGGGCGCGGGGGTGAAGGCGCACCGGATCACCCCGTCCGCACGAGTGGTGATGGGCATGGAAGTTTCTCCGGACACCCTGCCCGCGGATGTGCCATCCGCCGCGTGGGCGCTGTGGCAGCAGGGGCGGCAGCAGGAGGCGCTGGGCTTGCTTTATCGCGGATCGATCTCGCGGGTGATGGAGTTAGGTCGGGTGGAAATCCACGAGTCGGACACCGAGGGCGACTGCATGAGGCGGGTGGAGGCAGCGGGCGAGGGGGTACATCCCGGTTATTTCCGGGGCATCACCGGGGTCTGGATCCGGCGGGCCTACGCGGGTGTTAGCCCGGAGGATGCGGAGGTGAAATCGCTGTGCCACCAATGGCCGTTCGGGGAAGGAGGGGCGCGGTGAGATTTCTCACGATGCTGGTGATGGCGCTCGCACTAACAGCCTGCGATTACACCGAGGTGAAACGCGAGACCGGCTACAAGGGCAAGGCGCGGATCAATCCCTGGCTCGCGGCGGAGCGGTTCGCGGGACAGCAGTTCGATAGCGAGGTGCGATCGCTCGCGACATGGACGACGCCGGCTGCCGACGATGCCGTGTGGTTCGTCCCGGCGGCAATCCTGAGTAATGAGAGTTTCACCCGGAAAATCGAGGATTGGGTGTTGAAAGGCGGACATCTGGTGCTGTTGGTAGAACACGCGTCGGTGACCGACGATTGGCTAGGCGATCCGACGGAAACCAAACTGGAACCGGCGTTGGTGAGGCTGTTAGCGCGGGCGGGCTTGAATTTGAAAGAGCGCGAAACTGCAAGCAGCGCAGTGACTTCCGAAAAAATAAAATTCCAAGGCAAGGTCTATCAGGTTAATGCCAGTTCGGGCGCCAGCGTGGCGGCGCGAGGGAAAAAGGCCGGCGTTTTCGCTTCTATCAAGCAGGGTGAAGGCCGGATGACGGTGCTCACGGACGCCCGCCTGTTCCGCAACCGGTGGATCGGCGAGAAGGATCATGCTGCTCTGCTAGACGCGCTGATCCAGGTTTCGGATGAGGGCAACATCGGTTTCCTTCGTGGCTCGGGACTCTCGTTGTGGGGGTTGTTAGGCAAACATCTGTGGCCGGTGTTGATTGGTCTGCTTGCTCTGGTTCTGCTTTGGTTGTGGAAAAATTTCACCCGCTTCGGCCCCCTTGAAGCGGCATCGGTTAGTTCGCGGCTGAGAGGCTACGAGCACCACTTGGAAGCGCTTGGTGATTTCCAATGGCGGCTTGATCGCGCGGTTGGCTTGCTCGCACCGCTGCGGGCGCAGATCGTCGAGCGCGGCCAGCGGGCAAGCGTGCGGTCCGGTCGGCGCGACGATGATTTTTTCCAATTTCTAGCCGACCGCGCCGACCTGCCCCGCGAGCGGGTTTTCCGCGCTCTGGCAGAAATCGTCCCGGCGGACTCCGCCATCCTCACCCGCACCACTGCCGATCTCCAACGCCTGCTTCGAGTCCTCCATTAATATCACGCTTATGAATCCAGATCCTTACGCCCCCGCCGCTTCCGTCACCGCCCCCGTCAATCGCCTTGCCGAGTTGATCCAGCAAATGCGCGAACAAGTCCGCCAGGTGATCCTCGGTCAGGAAATCGTGATCGAGCAGGTCATCGCCGCCCTGTTAGCTGGCGGGCATGTTCTGTTGGAAGGTAAACCGGGACTCGGCAAAACCCACCTCGTCACCACCCTTGCCAAGACCTTCGGCGGGGCCTCCGCGCGGATCCAGTTCACGCCGGACTTGATGCCGTCGGACGTGACGGGCTTCCGTTTGTTCGACATGAAAAGCCAGACCTTCCAACTGCGCCAAGGTCCGGTTTTCACCAACCTGCTGTTAGCCGATGAAATCAACCGCGCCCCGGCCAAGACGCAGTCCGCTTTGTTAGAAGTCATGCAGGAACAGCAGGTGACCATCGACGGCGAGACGTTGAAACTCGCACCACCCTTCATGACGCTGGCCACACAAAATCCGGTCGAACATGAGGGCACCTATCCGCTGCCAGAAGCCCAGCTCGACCGTTTCATCATGAAAGTGCTCATCGACTATCCGGCACGCGAGGCGGAGTGTGAAATCGTCATCCGCGCCGCCGCCGAGACTCCTGGCCGTGCGGACAGCGGCGTTAACGTGATTTGCGGTCCGGCGGAAATCATCGCCGCCCAACAGGCCGTGGCGGCGGTGGAAATCGTCCCGGAAGTCGTCGCCTACGCGGTGGCGCTGGCGCAGGCGACGCGCGAGTCCCGCTCGATTTCACTCGGTGCCGGTACCCGTGGCGCGATCGGCCTGGTACGCATCGGCAAGGCCTTCGCCGCGCTCGATGGCCGGGGCTACGTCACACCGGACGACATCAAACGCGCGGCCCTGCCCGTGCTGCGCCACCGCGTGCAGCTCACGCCGGAGATCGCGATCAGTGGACAGGATGTCGATGAAGTGCTGTTAGCTATCGTCGAAAGCGTTCCCGCCCCACGCCAATAATCGCTGAATGAGTCCGACTTTCCGACTGCTGAAACTGGCCATCGCCTGGTTGCTGTTAGCCACCGTGGCTTCAGCGGTTCCTGCGCTGATGATGCCGTGGCTGTGGCTCGGTGCGGCTGGCGCGGTGGTGGTTTTAAGCGATGCGGTACTTGCCCGACTGCGCAAGCCCTTGGACTTGCAACGACACCTGCCCGGTCGTTTCGCACTCGGTGAGATCGGGGAAATTCGTTTGATTTTGCGCAACGATACCGGTCGCGCTGCCAAGGTGGAAATGTTCGACGGCATCCCACAAGGCGCGGAAGCTTCGGCCATGCCATGGTCCGGGGTGGTGCCGCCGATTCGTGAAATCAAGGTGTTTCATCCGGTGATTTTGCACGTACGCGGCGAGGCGGTTTTTGGGCCGGTGCATGTCCGGCGTTTTTCACTGTTAGAATTCTGGTCGCGGAAAACTCTGCACCTTGCTGATGAAACGGTGAAGGTCTATCCGAATTACGAGCCGGTCATTCGCTTCGCTCTGTTAGCCATGCAGCACCGTGCGAGTCCGCTCGGCATCGTGCGGCGGCCGCGCGCCGGATCGAGCAGGGATTTCCATCAGCTCCGGGACTACCGCGACGGCGATCCGCTCGGCCAGATCGACTGGAAGGCCACCTCCCGGCGGCAAATGCTCATCAGCCGCGACTATCAGGAACAGCGCGATCAGTCGGTCGTCTTCCTGCTAGACACCGGTCGCCGGATGCGCGCGCTCGATGGCGGGCTGCCGCAGTTCGATCACATTCTCAACGCCATGCTGTTAGTCTCGCACGTCGCGCTGCGGCAGGGCGATCAGGTCGCGGTGAAATCCTTCGGCGGCACCGACCGTTGGCTGCCGCCGGTGAAGGGTTCACACGCGATGCCGGTGTTGCTCAATCACCTCTACGCCTACCAAACCACGCCCGCACCCAGCGATTTCAGCACCGCAGTCGAGCAACTCATGGCCCGCCAGCGCCGCCGCTCGCTCGTGATCTTGCTGACGAATCTGCGCGGCGAGGACGGCAAGGAACTGGTGCCGGCCCTGCAGGTTTTGAAATCCCGCCACCTCGTCCTCCTCGCCTCCATGCGCGAGCGGGCCGTCGAAAACGCCATCACCGAACCCGTGGAAACCTTTTCCTCTGCCATGCAATTTCTCGCCGCCGGCCGCTACGTGCAAGAGCGCCGGGAAATCCTCGCCACCCTCGGTGCGCACGGAATCCTAACACTTGATAGCACGGCGCAAGAGTTTGCCGTGGCGCTGGCAAATAGCTATTTCGACATCAAAGCAGCGGGGCGGATCTGAGGTGGGAAGTCACTCGCCCACCAGCCATGCGCTGCGGAACTGGCGTTTGGCATCTCCCGTGTGCTTCCTGTCCTCACCGGGTTGCGCGTGCCATTTTCCGTCATCGCTCAGGATCAGAAGTCGGCCGTCTTTTTCATCGCCGAAAACTATGGCCGCTTCTGGATTCAAATCCAGGAGATCCACCCGCAGGTCCACTGGTGTTTCAAATCCCTTGCCACTCCACATCAACAACTTTGGCGGCAGGGCCTGCGCGTCTTCGAAGCGATCGCGGTAATCTCCGGCGACGATCAAAAAGCCATCTCGCCACCTCACCATGTCCCGGAATCCCAGCCCGCCAAGTTCGAGAAAAACCGGATCTCCAAAAATCGCCCGCGCACCTGCTTGAATCATCGCCATGGGATTCGTCAACGGCACCAGCACCGCCCGGCCCGCGATGATGGGATTCCTGAAACCGATCCACAGCCGCTCGCCATCGGCACACAGCGCTTCAATGTTGAAACCTCCCAGCTCCTTTGGCGCGATTTTCTTGGCGATGGGTTCATGCAGGAAATCCAGTTGCGGATCGGCTAACATATCATCCAACAGCCGCAAATAGGGCTTGCCGCAGGGTTCCAATTTCGCCGCTGCGCCGACCCCGTGCATGGTCGTCGCGAAGAGAACCTGCCGCTCCTCCCGCGCCTTGCCCGTGCTATCCCGCGCGTGTGAGGCGATCCAATACACCATTTCTCCCATCACCGCCGCGCCCTCGATGTCCGCCTCCTTGAAACCGTCAGCCTTGTCCGCTTTCTTTGGAAAAAGTGGCCAAGCGTTCAAATCCAGCATCGGCGTCCCCTCCGCCCCAGCCACTATCGGATAGAGCCGCAGGGTGTTCATCTCATCCGTCGCGCCGATGAAATAGCCCTCTCCACAAGCGGCCCCGGCGGACCCGTCCCACGCGCCGGAGTGGAAGATCGGTGGGGTGATTTTGAAGTTCATAATTACTGCTGAGGTGGTGTGAATCAGGACGGCAAAGATGCAAGCGCCTAATACGAACAGGGTGAATTTCAATCACTGCCGGGATTGCCATGATCCGGATTCCTCCTACCATCTGCCACGAAATGAGCGCCATCCACGAAACCCTCGCCGCCGCAGTTGCCAATGGCAGCCTGCTTCCCGCCGCTGAAAAAAACATCATCGCCCTGCTTGACGGCACCACCAGCGCCATCGCCCCACTCGCGATCCAGGAACTCACCGACAGCGGGGCATGGGAAGAACTCAATGACCGCTTTTTCAAGACCCTCGCATTCGGTACCGGCGGCCTGCGCGGGCGGACCATCGGACGCGTCGTCACCCAGGCCGAGCAAGGTGCCGGCGGCCCTAACGGACGCCCCGAGCATCCCTGCACCGGCACGGCGACGATGAATTACTACAACCTCAGTCGCGCCGTGCGGGGACTCATCGCCTACGCGAAACAGTTCGCCGGGCCTGACCGCAAGGCAGTGCTCGTTTTCGCCCACGACACCCGCCATTTCTCCCGGGATTTCGCGGAATTTTGCGCCAAGGTCAGCGCCGATCTCGGCTGCGATGCCTATCTGTTCGAGGGCCCGCGCTCGACGCCCCAGCTCTCCTTCGCCGTCCGCCAGCTCCGCGCCGATGCAGGCGTCGTCCTCACCGCCAGCCACAACCCACCCCAGGATAACGGCTTCAAGGCCTACTTCAACGACGGTGCGCAAATCGTCGATGCCCACGCCGCAGGCATCGTCCGTGAGGTCAACGCGATCACCAGCGAGTTTTACGAAATTCTCCCTGACTCGGAGCGCGGCACCATCACCATTCTCGGCGCGGAAATGGATGCGCTCTACGTCGCCCGACTCAAGACCCTGCTGCTGAAACCCTCGCTCCTCGACGGAGCTTCCACCAAGATCGTCTTCACCAATCTCCACGGCACCGGCGGCCACATCAATGTGCCGATGCTCCGCGAGTTCGGCTTTGAGGTTCTAACGGTGCCCGAGCAGGACGTGCAGGACGGTCGTTTCCCCACGGTCGAATCCCCGAATCCGGAAAACGCCCCCGCCTTGCAAATGGCCATCGACCTCGCGGAAAAATCCGGCGCGGAAATCGTCATCGGCACCGATCCCGATGCCGACCGCATGGGCGTCGCCGTCCGCGATGCCGCCGGGAAAATGGTGCTTCTAACTGGCAATCAAATCGGCTCGCTGATGGCGTGGTATCGTTTGAAAACCTGCTTCAAACTCGGCTGGCTCACCAACGCCAACCGCAACCGCGCCCTGCTCATCAAAACCTTCGTCACCACCGAACTCCAGCACGCCATCGCCGATGGCTTCGGCGTCGGCATCATCGACACCCTCACCGGCTTCAAATACATCGCCGCGAAACTCCGCAAATACGAGGAAGCCATCCCCGCCGACAAGAAGGGCGACTACCGCTCGCTCACCGAAGCCCAGACCCGCGCCCTGCGGCTGGAATACTCCCGCTTCTTCGTCTTCGGCGGTGAGGAAAGTTACGGCTACCTCGGCTCGGATGCCGTCCGCGACAAGGATGCCAACGGGGCCACCCTGATGTTCGCCGAGGTCGCCGCCTACGCGAAATCCGTCGGCAAAACCCTGCCGGCGCTGATGAACGACATCTACACCGAGTTCGGCTACTATCTGGAAATCGGCAAATCCCTTGTCATGGAAGGCGCGGACGGCGCGGCGAAAATCCAAGCGCTTGCCAATTCCTACGCGGAAAACCCACCCACCGAGGTCGATGGCTCCGCCGTCCTCCGCATTCGCGATTTCGCCAAGCAAGACCTCTTCGACCAAGAAGGCGATCTGCTACCCAAGGAAAAAATGCTTTTCGTCGATCTCGCCGATGGCCGCGCCTTCGCCGTCCGCCCCTCCGGCACCGAGCCAAAAATCAAATACTACCTCTTCGGCAAGCACGCCCCCGGCGGCGATCTGACCGCCGCCAAAGACACCGTAAAAACCGGCCTCGCCACCCTCTGGAGCTGGATCGAAGCAGACGCCACGAAGCGCTAAAATGCCCCGCGCAAATTCATTTCGCCCGCGAAGCGAGATGCCCAAGAAGCGCCTAGGAATAGCCCGAAATGGGCGACCAACCATTTCCCACTTGATCGTCTCCGCACTCAAGGGTGGTGTAAGCGACTTCCATCTGACTCTGCGGATCGTTCACGAGTGCGGGCTGAGGCAGGGATTGCCGGAGAGCGCAGCGGAGTTGGCGGCTTTGCGTAAAAGTGACGAGCGCAAGGCGCTGCTGGCGGCGTTGCTTCGGCAGCGGACGACGGTGGCTTTCGATTGGATGTCGATTGGATTGCCAAGCGGCTTCACATGGGCCATCCTGGCTCGGTAAGCCGCCAGGTCAGCAAGGTGAAACGGAATCAGAAACTGGGAAAACGAATCAATGAACTGGAGAAAATGTTGCAGTGCGGGGACCCCAGAGATGTCTGCTCTATTTTAGCTGATCATCTGCCAGGCCGACCTTGCGCAGAAATTCGTTCCAGCGCGGATCTTTATATAGATCCGGCAGAAACGGATCAGTGCGCATAGCGATTACGCCCGGATCGCGCTGGCTGCGCGCGCGCTCGAGCCATTCGAAGGCTTTATCTTTGTCGCCACGCCATGCATAGACCTCAGCGACTTGGTAGGCCGCCGTGTCCGAGCCGATTTTGATCAACTGCTCGAGCGCAGCGTCTGAGTCCGCGTTCTTTTTCAGCGACCATTGGGCGATAGCCGTGATAAGAAGCTGGGCCCAGTCCGCCGCGTCGTCATGTGCCGTAGCCACGGCTTCCGCG
>JANXMQ010000173.1 GCA_025354565.1 Akkermansiaceae bacterium | reverse complement strand
CGTAGGAAATGTCCAACCCATAAGAGTCCAATCATGATCGAAGTTCCATTAGCGCGCATTCCTGAGGAGCCCGGTGCGGTAATTCCGCACGCCGGGATCTGCGAGGGGGGCGTCGGGCAACTGGCGTCTCTACCTTAATCGGCAGAAAGGAAGAATGAACACCAAGTCCGACATCAACCCGACTCCATCCAAATCTGCACCGCGATTTCGCAGTGGATTCTACCTGTCAGTCGCAGCAGGGCTCTTTATTCTGGCCGGTCTGAGCGGTCGTTCTCCCGCGGACAATCCCTTTCTCTGCGGGATGGCGTTTGGGTTCGCCCTTATCGGGTTCTTTCTAGCCAAAGGCACCGTGGCCCGACTTTTCGGTGTAGTGCTGACCGGAGTCTGTGGCGGATTTCTCGCATCCTACATTCGGACTCAGTACTTTTGATCCAAAACCACTCATCGCCAGCAGTATCAATAGAAGAGCCGAACAAGGCGTGCCGCACCAACCGGCCATAAGCTTTTCAATTTCATTTCAACATCCCTTCAACCGCGCCGGTGGGCGCACATCAAACGTTCGCGGAAGAATTTCCCCCGTGAGGGGCCGATTGGTTTTCAATTTCACGTTTCATATTATGGCAAGTAAGAAGATTACATCAAAGGTTGGTCCGGGTCGTTTGATCCAGAAGGTTAGTCAGATGGGCAGTGGTGAGTTGGCGGACGAGTATTTCGCCATCGCCTACAACATTGAGGACGCGCTCCTGTATTCTGGAGCGACGCCCGGAGAGGATTACACGCGTTTGGATTTGTTTCATTTGGCGCAGCCTTTCGTGTTGGAGAAGTTCAAGGGCGGGAAGATGGAATATACTTATCCCGCTGACCGGGTGATGGAGTGACCTCCGATGCCAACGGGATATTGCTACATAGAGTCTCCACACCAGTTGCCTTCACCGAATTGAGCCGACCGACATACCGAATGAAGACGACTTGGCATTTTCCTGATTTCTCGCGGCAAGCTGGGCACGTCCGCCGCCGAATAAATTCAAGACGCGAACAAGGCGTGGGTGAGCAACCGCTCATAAGCTTCTCAATCACGGCCTTCCTCCTTCCAATGGCGCGGTGCCACCACTTTTGACGTTATGCCGATGGAATAGATCCCCGGCGATTTCGCGCTGGATACGATCCAACGCGGTGGCGTAGTGCTTCGGGTCGCGTTCGATTCCCACGAAGCGGCGTCCCGTGCGGATACACGCGATCCCGGTCGTTCCGCTGCCCATGAACGGATCAAGGACGATTCCATTTTCAGGGACGCTCACTTGCTCCATGGTCCAACTCATGACCCGCACGGGCTTTTGCGTAGGATGACCCACCCGCTCCGCATTCGTGGCTGCGATGGTCCATGAGAGTTGTCGGGCGTTCCGATCTTGGTTCGTCCACGCGAGTTCCACATTGGCCATGGACGGCACAGCATCAGGCTTGTGCCAGGCGAGCCATCCACGGGACGGCGGCAGCGGGTAGTAGTTGCCTCCCCATATTGCCACCAGCGGGGCCAGTCCAAGCAGGCCGGAAACTTCGGCTGGCTCATTATCCCAGTCTCGCGCCAGCATCCCGGCTTGCCGCTGGTAGTTAGATGGGCGGCGGGTTGCCGCATCTTTGCCGATCCCATAGGGCGGGTCGGTGATTATGGCATCCACTTTTTCAAGGGTTGGCATTACGTCCCAGCAGTCCCCGAGATACAGCGTCACGCGGCCACACGAAGAGGCATAACAAGGCGGCGCATCCGATTCGGACCCGCTCCCCTGTTTGAGTTGTGAGATAATTCCCATTTTCTATTTTGCTGGCTGAGTTGCGCCCCCGGCCCGAACCGGATGGCCTTGATCGTTGTGCAGAATATGAAGACCGAGCGCGATAACTCATTCCGCTACTTTCCGTGGGACATTGCGTTTGCTAGCGGATTCCCGCTCATCTTGCCGTTTCTACTTTTGGCGGTTCTCAAGAGCGTTCCGAACAGCGGGATTTTCGTTTTGGTGATTGTCTGTTCATGCGTGGCCCTGGCTGGAGGCATCGTGATGAGTTGGGCGAAGATGCCGCTGTATCGGCAAGGTCGATTTCTGACACTCGGGCATACAGGACTCGATGATCGTGGTAGTCGACTTTACAGGGTTGGTCTTCGAGTCGCGATTTCAGGCCTTATCGTTCAGACGATTCTCGTCCTGGTTCTCTGGATGCCGGGGTAGCCACTCAAAATCAAGAAGCACAACAAGCCGCGTCATGACAACCACTACCAGCCGCCCTGTTTCGATGGCTTCCCGTAGATTAAACCTCAACCCCGTGATCGACGTGCGCCCTCGCTGGTAGTGGTGCATGCGCTCATCGTTCTGCAAGAAATGAAAACTACTATAGCCGCTATCATCATAGCCCTTTCGCCCCAGATCGCCTCTGCCAACTTCCTGTGGGCGACGAAAGCATTCTGGCTCAAGTCTCACCAGGGATACAAGATTGGCAAGAAACCAAACCCTCCCCCCTTCATCACAGAGCTAGTGACGATCGATCCGGACCCGAATGAGAATCCAAAACTTTCCTCCTATCGCAATACATTAGTTGTTATTGGCGACCGCGTAATGGCTTACACCATCAAGCGGATCGATGGCGAACAGATGACTCAAGAAGATATTAATTACTGTTTAGGAGGGTGTTCTGATTTGAATGCAAAGTGGAACGCTCCTGACAAGGGAGAGCATACAATTTCTTGGATGCGTAACGATAATAAAGTCCTCGTCGAGTACGATAGCGGCGAGCGGATGGCCATGGTTTACGATTTTGGGTTTTATATGATCGATAAGACCATGAATCAAGCCAACGCTATGAAAGAAAATGGCTTGGGTGACGCGTGGTCGGAATGGCGGGCGAAGCAGTTGCGGAAGTCCGAATAATCACACCAAGGAAGAGATGAAGACTGTATTTGACGACATAAGAAACGCGCTTCTTCACGCTCAGCATTGCTGTGATTTCTGGTGGCTACTTGAAGGGGCACATCTTCAACGAACCGACGTGATCGGAGCCTTTGAGGAATTGCCGGTGGTCTATGAGACGCTCCGCCCGGCCTTATACACGTCCTTGATCATCAAGGTTTGTTCAGTCTTCGGGACAGGATCGGATGATATTACATTGCGAAGCCTTCCCGACGCGGAACTTGATCACGAGTTTCCAAGAATTTGGGAGATCGGACGGCGCTTGTATAAGCTCAGGAGCAAGCTTATAGCCCATCTTGATAGTCGTTGTGATCCTGATCTTGTTGCGAAGGAGACAGGTCTCACGAACGATAGTCTCAGAGCGTTTCTTGCGGATGCCGTCGCGTTATACAATCGGATTGCAGAGAGACATCGGGAGCCTGATGTAGCCGACTTCGGGCTTGGTGACGAGTTCAAGGTCTTTCTAGCCCGGCTGAATCTAAGAAATTAAGAGGCAGAACAAGTCGAGACACAGCAACCCCTATCAGCCGCCCTGTTTACATGATCTCCCGTAGTTTTAACCTCAACCCCGTGATCGACGCTCGCGCCCGCTGATAGGGTTGCGTGCTCTTTGACGTTGTGCAAGAATCAAGAACCCCCAATCGATAGCCATGTGGATATTTATATGCTGGATCATTTTTAGCTTCTGCGTGGCATTTCTGGCCGATAAGCGCGGAAGGTCTTTCGTAGGATTTTTATTCCTGGCGATGCTCATCAGTCCGCTCATTGCCGGAATTATCGTTCTCTGCGTCGAAGACCTGCGTGCGGCAAAGGAACGATCCAAGACTGACTATCTTTTGCAGATGCAGATGCGGGCTCAGCAACAGCAGTTAGAAGAATTGCGCAAGATTAAGATGCCCAGCTCTGGAAGTCGCCCTTTGCCGCCAATTGGCGCACGCGACATGATCAATATTTCCAAAGGTGGTGAGGATTTAGGCCAGCATTCTGTGGCAGACGTAAAGAGAATGCTTGATGATGGAAGACTCACACTTGAAGATTACTACTTTGACACGACGTGTAACGAGTGGCTAAAGCTAGCTGGGCATCCGACGCTGAATCCAATATAAAAAGAAGCACAACAAGACGCGCCGTGACAACCACTACCAGCCGTTCTGTTTCGATGATTGTCCCCAATTACAACCCTAACCCCGTGATCGACGCTCGCCCTCGCTGGTAGTGGTGCACGCGCCCAGCGTTCGCCAGAGGAATTGAAGAGACCTGCTCTTCGCCATTTTTGCTATTTTCGTTTTTCATATGCATAAAGTAATTACCAAATTCAAAGAGGTGTCGGACACTGAAGGCCGACCTTACACAATCAAGGGTTCCAGCTTCAC
>JANXMQ010000172.1 GCA_025354565.1 Akkermansiaceae bacterium | reverse complement strand
ACGTTAGCCAGAAATGAAGACCCCCTAGGCCACGCCAACCCGCACGGGGCGCAAGTCGCGATCTTTCTCCGCCCGCACCCGCGAACGAATACAATCCCAACACCACACACCGGACACCGTGGGTCTTTACAAGTTACCAGGTATTCCCCATAGGGGATGGACACTCCATGACGTGATTGATCTTCACGACGACGAGGGTTTGGAGTATGGCGACTACGAGGATTGCCAGTTCTGTGATCACGAGCAGATCCGCTACGTTCATTTGTTGGGTCATTCATCATACGATGGTGTGGCTAGGGTTGGTTGCATTTGCGCCTGCAAGTTGACCGAGGATTACGTCAACCCGAAGTTGCGGGAGAGGGAGCTTAGGAACCGCTCCGCAAGGCGACAACGGTTCCCGGATCGCAAGTGGAAGCCAACCCGACATGGCGGCAAGTCGATCAC
The DNA here is from genome assembly GCA_025354565.1 of Akkermansiaceae bacterium. GTDB lineage: Bacteria > Verrucomicrobiota > Verrucomicrobiia > Verrucomicrobiales > Akkermansiaceae > Luteolibacter. The sequence continues at coordinate 3,245 of JANXMQ010000172.1, read as the reverse complement.
CGTTGATGGCCACCGCGTCACCATAAGCCTGAAGGGAGGCAAGTATCGGATTTGGATTGATAGCGTTGAGGGGAAGCTCTATTTCGATGCCGAGAGGCAAGCCATGCTTCGCGCTTACGACTACATCCAGAAAAAGAAAGCCAAGGGACGCATATGAACCAAAGAAATCAAAGAGGCTAACAAGACGTGGGTGAGCAACCGGCCATAAGCTTTTCAATTTCATGATCCTTCTCCTTCCATTCGCTGGCCGGTGCCACCACTTTTGACGTTCGCAGAATGAATCTCAGAGATGCACCCCGAGATGATGTTGGCGATTGGCTGGTCGGAATTCCCTTCGCGGGTCGCTTTGATTTCAGCCATTGCGCTCGCGAGGATGTCTTGGCATCGGACGGACTCGATCAATTCTCGTTCGAGCGTTTGCGCGTGTTCGATGATCGCGTATTCCCGCATCGGGCCAACGGCCATGCGGACAACTGCTTCGGTTCTTGGTGTTTCCATAATTCAAAAGATGCGAACAAGGCGTGAGACCTAACCGGATACAGCCGGGTTGTTTGATTTTGAAGCGGAGTCCTGCGCGGCTGTATCCGGCAGGTCCACCTCAGCGTTCGGCGGAGATGGTTGCTGCAAAGTTCCGTCGGTGATCGACATCCAATGGGTGGCCTTCGAGAGGCTTTCCAGATTCGTGCATTGAGCGCCGTATTCTGCCAGCGAGGGAATCCATAGCCAGAGATCACCCCATTTGTCGCAGTCCTTGATGGTCGGTTTCCTCTCGCTAACGGATGTCCACGCCGAACAAAGCGCGGCAGCAGCAACCGCCGGTCTCGGGGTTGTTTCGAGCGCTATTTGCGCTCCATGATTGGTGGTAGTTTGCATGATTATTGTGCCGTCTCCGGCGGTGGCTGCGCTAGACGTTCTCGGAAGATGGAGGCGGGGCGTTTTGACTTTTCTGGAGCCATCCTTCGATTTCTCCGCAGCGATCACACCACCACTGTTCCCCATCGAGGCAGTCACTGCATTTCTCGCCGTCCACCTCGCCGGTGGCGTCACACGTCGGGCAGCCGCTGTCACGCCCGCATCTGTGCCCGCAGCGTCCGCAGAGCGCGAAGTTGCCCCAGTTTCCTTCGTCCACGTATTCCGCGAGCAACGGCCCCGAGAACAAGACGCCGGACGACAACCCCTCATCACGGGGTTGTTTCGCGCTGGCTGGCTTCGATTGAGTCTGATTTTCGGGCATGACGTTAGGGCTTCGGTTCGGGGTGTGTCGGCTCGGCGTTCGCCAGACGGATTAGCCGTCCGGGTAGTTCAGAGTTTTCTAAGAGTTGCGTGTTCCGCGCGTCGTAAGAAATCAGCGCGGAAGGCGCTCCGGCATTGGCAGCGGCGCGGCGTCCGTCAACGTGGTGGAAGTGCAACCGACCGTATAGGAAGAGGATTGCGTCCGCTTTTGCCCACACATGCGCTTGCCAGTCGGCGGTTTCTGTCCGTGCGAAGATAAGCGCAGTTGCGTTGCCATGCTCCGCGCATCGGGCGAGCCAGCGGCCAGCCTCGCGGCCATACGGCGGGTTGCACCATACGCGGCCTTTCCATTCGGCGAGCAGTCCGTTGTCTTTCCATGTCAGGTGCCGTGCGGCGGTTGGCCATGGGCGATTCACGGGCGCGCACGGATCCAGATCGAACGTGCCGAGGGTGCGGAGCAGGTCGGGAGGTGTTAGCCACTCGTCCTTGCCCGCCCTGGCGGAATGATGACGCCCCATCCCGCCGCTAGGCGAACAAGGCGTGGCTGCATCGACGGGCATAAGCTCTCCAGTTTCACTCATGGGCGTTTCCTTCGCTGCCCGCGGCAGCACTTGATTCGTTCGGCAGATATTTCGTGCGGAGCCGATGGGCTGTTTTCGATCCGTAGTCGGCTAGCCCGTTGAAGTATGCCCGGCTCGATTTTGTTGCCATCCGCCCGCGAGTTACCCGATAGTGATCGGTTGCCTCAGATTCCATGCGTTCGATTTCCGAGATAGGGATCAGCGCGTACCCTAATCGAGCGGCCAACAGCCGAACAAGGCGTGCGAGGCAACCCTGAGGGCTGGCGAGTTTGTTTTTGGATTCCATATCTTATTTCAGCCCTCTGGTTGCCTCCACATCAGCGTTCGTTTGGAGATTCCCCGATTCGGGCTCTTCTGGTGGATATTTCGATTTCATATTTTTCACGTTTAACATTATGGACAAGACTACAAAGAACACAGTGATGATTAGCCTTTTGAGCTATCGACTTCGGGCGTTGACGGAACTTGTGGCCGACAGGCTCGGCGCGGAGGATCCGAAGCTTTTTGCGGCGGAGCTACGTCTGAAGGCCGCTGATGCTGGTAACGCTGAGTTTCTGGATCTGAATGAGAGAGATCCCGAAGCGGCAGCGATTTTCTTGGAGGTTCTGAATGCGGAGCGAGCCGAGCAATCGGGACGAGACTCCTAACCAGTTTCTTCCGTTCCTGCTCAATCTGCCATTTCGGACGCCAGATCGGGCGCACCAAAAACAGAAGAAAACGAACAAGGCGTGGAGCAGCAACCGGCGATAAGCTTTCAAGTTGCTTTTTCATTCGCCCTCCTTTCGCGCCGGTGCGCTCACTTTGACGTTCGGAGAAGAATTTTCAGAAGCCCCAATAGAATCAACATCACCATGGAACACCCCGTTTTTGCGAAGATCAAAGAAGTTAAGTCCACCACCCATAGCCCTCGGAGCATCTCCAATTTGCTGTTTGATGGCGGATGGCATCTGATCAACACCCGAGTCAGGAGACCAGCGCCCGAAAGCGATGGGTCGTTCGAGGAGGAGTTGATTTACACTCTTGGGCATGAGGACTCGGAGGCATGATAGGCGCACGAGCATGAATCGGATTCTACTTGGATCTCCAGCCCATCGGCTATTGCGGCTATTCACGTTGTTGAGCCTCCAGCCATCAGCCAGAAGCGCGTTTGCTGCATCAACCGAATGGACCATCCGGGCTTTCAACACCAAGGAACGGAAGACTCCGAACAAGGCGTGGAGCAGCAACCGGCCAGAAGCTTTCCAGTTGCTTTTCATTCGCCCTCCTTTCGCGCCGGTGCGCTCACTTTGACGTTCGCCAGAGGAATTGAAGAGACCTGCTCTTCGCCATTTTTGCTATTTTCGTTTTTCATATGCATAAAGTAATTACCAAATTCAAAGAGGTGTCGGACACTGAAGGCCGACCTTACACAATCAAGGGTTCCAGCTTCAC
>JANXMQ010000157.1 GCA_025354565.1 Akkermansiaceae bacterium | reverse complement strand
CGAAGCTCTTTTTCAGACCTTTTAAAAACTCCTCTTTTTCCCCGGCTGTCAGATTGGCCTCTGCATGCATCAGCCGGTATTTCGCAGGAGGCATCACTCCCTTGTTGATTCTTTTGGCCACGAAATCAAAATCATCCTCATCTGTAATCGCTGAAAAATTCAACATTTCACGGGCATCCTTCACGTCCTTGGTGATCATCCAGGAGACGGGTGCGACGTGGGAATACCATGGCCACCTGACTTCGTTGCTGTGGCAATCGAAACACGCCCGCTGCGCGAAGGTCCGCGTCTCCGGTGAGTCCCAAACCAACTCCCTCACGACAGGCGGATTATCCCTCGATACCGGAATGAACTGGATACCGAGAGCAACCGCCACAACGGCAATCAGGCTTCTTTTTAACCAGCGACGGGTTTTCATGATGTTGAATAAGGCCGTCTGTTAGGAATGGCGCATTGCTTTAGAGCGTGATGCCATCACGCTTGAGATCCGTGTCTGGCGCGATTCCCGCCTGAGAACCTGGCGGACATTCATACCAACCCGGATCGGTGCCATCGGCAGGCAAAGAGTCACGCACCTTCAACATGGTGAACATGCCGCCCATGGTGATATAGTCATATTTCCCCTGGCCTCCGACCATCGGCAGGGAGTTCGCGGGTACTGGCATACCCATATCACCCATATCGCCCATTCCGGTTTCACCCATGGCCATGTAGCCGGGGATGAGCTTGCGGATTTTTTTGTTAATTCCTGCGGTATCGATGCCGATGATATTGCCGAATTGGTGACCCATCTGCGTCATGACATGGTGCAGCATGTGGCAGTGGACGACCCAGTCGCCGGGAGCGTCGGCCACGAGTTCGATGGTGCGGGTACTGCCCGTGGGCATGTGAACGGTGGTCTCGGGCCACTGGCCAGCTTCGGGAATCTGCCCGCCGTCGGTGGCGACGACCTTGAAATAGTAGCCGTGCATGTGGATGGCGTGGTGGCTCATGGTGCTGAGATTGCCGATGCGGATGCGGATTTTTTCGCCGGTCTTCGCCACCATGGCTTCGGTCGCCGGAAAACAACGACCGTTGAAAGTGAAGACGTTCATGTCCGTCATTTCATTGGGATCAGGTCGGCGGGCACCCACCTCGATTTTCCATTCGCTGAGCATGAAGGCATAGTCACGATCCGGTGGATTTATTTCCGGATTTTTCGGGTGTATGATAAACAGCCCCATCATCCCGAGCTGCATCTGGGTCATTTCATCATGGTGGGAATGATACATCAGCGTGCCATGCTGCTTGAGGGTGAACTCATATTTGAAAGTCTCGTCCGGCTGGATGGCTTTCTGGCTGACGCCACCCACGCCATCCATCCCGCTGGGAAGCAAAACGCCGTGCCAATGAACCGTAGTGGGGGCTTCGAGTTTGTTAGTCACGTAGATGCGAACCTTGTCGCCCTCTACGGCCTCGATGGTTGGCCCGTGAACCCGGCCATTGTAGCCCCAGCACTCGGCAACCAGTCCGGGTGCGAACTCGTGAGTCACCGGTTCGGCAATGAGGTGATAGACCTTCACCCCGTCCACCATTTTCCATGGCAGGGTTTTGCCGTTAGGTGTGATGACCGGGCGGTAGGTGATGCCTTCCGGGTGCAGGGGCTCGGTCTTGCCGGTGCTGACCGCCGCTTTAGTGTTGGCGGTCATTTTCACGGAACCGCTGGCGTGCATTTTTGACATGTCATGGCCTGCGGACATAGACTTCATGTCCATTTCCTCCGCTGCGGCTCTTTGGATCAGGGCACCAGTGCCGATGAATGCCGCCGCTCTGGTCAGGAGTTTGCGCCGGGAGGTGAGGGATAGATCGGGTTCCGTGTTCATGGTTTTGGAGTTGAACTGTTATTTCTTGTGAGGATGTCCGCCGGACATGGCGGCGGGGGGCATTGTTCTGGATGGAGCGGGCTTGGCTTTGGTGCTGGCACTGAGATTGCCTCCGACCGCCTTTTCGAGTTCGCCCCGTGCGAGCCAGTAGTCGCGAAGGCTGTCGATAGCTTCCTTTTCGGCGCGCTGTTCGTCATCCTTGGCGCGCAACAGCGCGATGTTGCTTTTCTGCATCGCGTTGTAGTGGAGCAGGGTCTCCTTGAGAATTCGCTGGCGTTGGGGGAGCAAGGTGGATGTCTGATATTCAGAGGCGTCACGGGCCAGCCGCATCGCAGTATGACTTGCCGAAACGTCATTGCGGATTTCCGATTCAATCGCCTCGCTTTCGTAGTTCGCTTGGCGCAACCCGGCTTCGAGTTTCGCCACCGATGCGGTTCCACGATTAAAGAGCGGCAGTTCGATATCGAGCGTGGGGCCGGAAACTTGACCACCGCCGGAATCATGCTCGGTGTCCGCTCCAAGATTGAGTCCGGGCATAAGGCGCGTCTTTTTCTTGATCGCGAGCGCCGTTTCCAAGGTTGTCAGATGAGCCTTAGCCGCGGCCAAATCCTGCCTTTGCGCGAGTGCCGTTGCTTCTGCTTTCGCGAGGGATGGATCTCCAGAGGGCAGGCCGGGAAGTTCGTTAAGTGAGAGTGACCATCCGGTCTGTGAACCGCTCAGTCCGAGGAGGCGGTTCAATTTCGCGCGGTGAGTTTCCACCTCGGCTGCGGCGTGCTTGATATCCGCCTGCGCCTGCTGATAGCCGACCTGCAGCTCCATCAGTTCCAGATCGTTGATGTTCCCCGCATCATGCACGCGGGTGGCGAAGTCCGACATGGTCTCACTCACCCCGGCGATGTCCTTGAGTTTGCGAAGCTCCTGCTCGCTGGCTAACAGCGTAAACCATGTGCCTTTCGTTTCCGCTGAGAGTTGCAGGATTTCATGGCTCACGCGGCGCTCCGTGGCCACCAGTTCGCCCGCCGCGATGCGCTGCTTCAGTGGGATAAGCAGTGAATCGAGAACATCTGCCGCGATGTTTAGTTCCCAGTTGGCCGATCCGCCACCACTAGGGAAACGCAGGCTGGAAGCGAGAGTGGGGTTGCGGGGCGTGCTCGCCTCCACCAGTTCTGCTTGTGAAATGCCTACGTCCTCCAGCGTGGCCCGCAACCGCCGGTTGTTGAGCAAGGCGATCTGTACGGCACCATTCACACTGAGCGGTCGCCCGAGAATGGCGGTTACACGGGATTTCACTTCGGAAGAATCTCCGCCGATAGATGGCGATGCCAGATCGTAACCGAGGTTAGCCTTGGTCTGTGCCCGCACGGATTTTAAAGGATCAGTGGACAATGGTAAACATGATGACAGCAATGCGAGAGACAGAAGGCTAAGGGCATTTTTCATGAGTTATGACACGGAGGATGAGTGGACGGATACCATCTAACGGGGCGCTGTTTCAGATCTACCTATTGCAAAAAATAAAGGACTCCCGGGCCAGCGTGTGACCCAGGCATCCTCGAGAGTGCTCCACGGGCGATTACTTGCCGTTGAGCATTTTGAGATATTTTTCAGGATCCTTTTCAAATTTCGCTTTGCACTTCTTGCAGCAAAATTTCATTTCCTGTCCTTGATAGACCATGACGACCGGCTTACCCATTTCACCGAGCTTCTCATCGGAGACGAGGCAGGTATCGAGTTTGTAGGGCTTCACGGCTTCCTTCTTTTCTTCCTTACCGGCTGACTTGGCCTCCTCCGCGATGGCGGAAGTGGCGGCGAACGAGGTAAAGGCGGCAAGCAGGCCGGCGACGATGATGTTTTTGGTTTTCATAGGTGGTATCCGTTTTGGGTTTCGGGAATTTTCCCGTGTTCCAAGGCGTTAATCTCCGGCGGTTCCCGAAACCCTTCAACTATTTTCAATATTCCTCGGGAAATCTCGGGCAGCTCACGAAACAAATCCCTTGAGCCGTTCCTTGAGGATCTGTCGCGCCCGATAGATCCGCGTTTCCACCGCTTTCGGGCTGCATTGGCTGATCACCGCGATCTCCGCATACCCCAGCCCCTCATAAACGAACAAGCTCATCGCTTCCCGTAAATCCGGCGGCAGGCATAGGAACGCCTCATGGATGGCACGGAATTTCTCGGCCGACCCGGCGGCCTCATCGGGAGCAGCCCCCCCATCAGCGATTTCGAAAACTACGGGTGTCCCGTTATCCGCAGTGGCGTCCATGGAGACAGTCGGATGGCGGCTTTTCCAGCGGGCGTGGTTCCTCGCGAGATTCGACGCGATGGCAAATAAATAGGTGCTGAAACTGCCGGTAGCCCGGTAGCGGTCGCGGGCTTGATAGAGCCGCACGAATGTTTCCTGCGCGAGATCCGCAGCCGCATCGCGCTGCCCCGTCATCTTGTAGAGGAACGCCGCGACACGTCCGCTCCAACGGTCCATCAGCAAGTTCAGCGCGAGATCATCCCCAGCGGCTAGACGAATCATCAGATCAGGGTCGGTAACTCCCATGGACGTTGGCTCTAGCGGGAGTGGAGGTTGCCCGACTCGCTGTGGGTGAAATCCAGCGCATAGGGAAGCATCGTCTCCAGATAGCGGCTCGCTTGGTTCCCACTGAGAACCGCAGAGGTTTCATAAATATGCTTCAGCATGGCCTGTTGGCATTCAACGTGAATCCGCGCGTGCTCGCGAATGGCCTCCTCCAGTTCTGGAGTCAGTTTCCGGTCCTTCTTGGCCAATCCCTCGATCTTTTCGTGGGCCTCGGAAATCCGCCCGCACATCTCCACGCACTTCGGCCGATAGGCGGCGTGTAGTTCGGACACTTTCGCAAATTGCTCATCCGTGAGTTTTAATTCCGTCCGTACCCAGGCCAGTTCTGGCATCGAATCCAAAAGCGATCCCCGGATGGCTGCCATCTTGTGGGAACGCATGAGGCAAAACGCCAACACTCCCGCGAGGATTGCCGTTATCAGGAAGATAATCCCTTTTTTCATTTTCCGTGGCCGTGGGCGAAGGGACTGATGGACTCCGCATACGCCTGCTTGGCGTCCTTCGTCTCGGGCACGGTCGCAGCTCCCAGCCACAGCCCCAGAGTCACCATGGCGGCGATACCGGCGACAGCCCCCCACGGACGGGTGATTCGATTCATCACTGGCGGGAAAATAATGATTTCCGCAGGGACTTCTGATTCCGCGTTTTCGATGCGCTGCCAGACTTCCCGGTTGAATGAGGGCGGCAAGGGAACTTCATCGCATGTCGCCCGGAGCAAGTTGTCTAATTCTGAGTCGTTCATGGTATTGAGGTGGTTACGAAGGCAGATGAAACCAGACGCACGCTTCCAGCGATCCGATTCTCACGCACAGCCAGTTTAACACCACTCCCCGGCGAAACCCTTTGAATACCCGCGATTCATCCTATTTTCGGAATTCGTTGAGAAAGCGCTTCACCATGGTCTGCCCGAACGAAAGCCGGGAGCTTGGGCTGATCGCTCCTGTTGCACAGAAGCCCGTCACGCAACTTCTCAATGGAGCCCATGCCAGCCTTGCCAAGCCATGTAGCTTGCGAGTGTTAGCAACAACGCACACGAGAAGTAAGGGGCCTTTCTCATCAAATTGCCAAAGCCGGTGAATTTTTTCTCGGCATGTCTGACACTCCATGCGGCGACTGCGCCGACCGTCACCATTGTTAGCGCAAGGCCGAAACTGAAGGCGGCGACCAGCGCAAAGCCAAGCGTGTATTGCTTCACCTGCATACAGACAATCAGCACGGTGAATGCCGCCGGGCAGGGCAGCAAGCCACCAGTTAGACCAAAGAGGACGATCTGAGGCGTGGTGACCTCGCGGTTCATGAAGCGCTTTTGGATGTCCAGCGCGTGGGCTGCCTCATGCGCGTCCTGATAGTCGGCCCCCGCGGCTAGATCACCATGATCGTGGGAATGCCCGTGGTCATGCTCGCGAAATTCCACCTGATAGGAATGCGAGTGACCGCCATGGGAAATGGTGAGTGTGAGAACGAACTCATGCGGCTCAGGAATGTCTGACGTGGATTCGAGAAAGCCCTCCCTCGCCACGAACGCGAAAGTCTGCCGCCCACCGTCCGGCCGTTGGGTTTCCACAATGACGCTGGATGGCTCGGGCAGGAACGGCTTGCCATGCTCGGAAAACGCAACCCGGAAAACGGGCGGCACTCCGGTTTCAAAAACCGATAGCGTCACGATGCCATGGCCGGTGTTGATCACCTTGGTATCATCGTGTCCATGGTGTTCATGGGCGGCTGCCGCTTTCGTGTCGCGCCGGGTCCGCCAGAACATCCAGAGTGCAAGCGCAGCGATGATTACGGCGGAGACCAGTTGAAAGTAAGGCTCCGTAGTCTCGGCATTCCAATGGCTGCCATACTTGAGCGCCACCGCCGCCAGACCCCAGATGATCAGTGAATGGGAGAACGCGGCGGAGAGCCCCAGTAGGACCGCCTGCCAGACCGTCCCGCGCACTGCCACGATGAAAGCGGCCATCATCGTCTTGGAATGCCCCGGCTCAAGACCGTGCAGCGCACCCAGAAGAATGGCGGTGGGAATAAAAAGCCACGCGTGGGATGCACCTTGTGAAAGGGCTTGGGAAAAGTCAGTGAGTGCCAGAACCATGGACAGGAAGATACCCCCATACCCCTTCTTGGCAAGCGTGGATTTTGCTGTCTTCTACGGGGCAGCCATTGTAGTTTTTTTTTCTATGAAAAAGCATACCCACGTCCACCCGCCCGCCGAGAAGCGAGCACTTCAGATCCGTCTTCGCAAGATCGCCGGCCAAATCGGGGCTATTGAAAGAATGGTCGAGGAGGACCGCGACTGTACGGACGTGCTCACCCAAGTCGTCTCCGTTCGCAAGGCGCTCAAGTCTTTCGCGGAGGT
>JANXMQ010000150.1 GCA_025354565.1 Akkermansiaceae bacterium | reverse complement strand
GCGGGTGAGATGCAGCCGAGGATCTGGGTGGAAAGCCAGTCGAGGCCAGCGGTTTCCGGGATGCGATACATGGCGAGGCGCACGGCGTCCTCACTGACGACGCCGTCCATGCCTAACAATCCAGGGTTAATGCCATCGCCGCGAAGGCCGTTGATGTGGGCGTAGCGCCAGTGGCCGGCGAGCACGCTGAGCATGATGGTGCCCATGATGTTGAGCGCGCCGCTGCCGCGATTGCCCGTGTAGTGGAGCGGACACTCGCGGAGGAACTCCTCCCATCGCCCGCCAGCCTGCAGGAACTGGAAGAAGAAGATCAACTGGCCCTCGCGGGTGACGGGAGCCTGGTCATCCCACTCGGCATGAAAGCGCCCGCCCGGAGCGTCCAGCGGCCAGGTTCCAGATGGGTATTGAGGGGAAGTTCTTGTCTCACCCGCCGGGTGAGCGGAAATCACAGCCATGGGAGCATCCATGACTTTGAAATTACGTCACTTGCCGCGTTCTGGCGAGTTTTCCATTTTCCTTTTTAGGATGAACGGTTTGGGCTTCGGGTGCAATTCTAACCGGGTTAAAATGGATGAAACCGCCATCCCATTTTCCAGCCGGGAAAAGGCACAGCCGCTGCATCACATCTCGAAGGCCCTTGCCATGGTCTCTTGTTCCGCTTCCGTGATGCCGAGACGCCGCGCGTGTTTCTTCCATCCGCGGATCGCATCCCGGACTTGTCCGAGAATCGATTCCGCTGAGCGAGTTGTGAGTCTGAAGTAGGGCGCGACTTCCAAGGCGAGATCAAAGTTCAACGCGTTATCGCTCTCGGAAATATTGAGGCTGAGTCCCACCCCATCGGGATCGGCGTTGAGATCATAGGCAGGGGAAATGCACCATCCCTCCGGGCGCAACAGGAAACCATGATTGCGAAGGTGATCATCGGTATTGTGGACGGCGATGGAGAAAACGATGCGCCGCCACAATTCCTCAAGGTCCATGGCCGGTTGCGCGCCTTGCCGTGTGATGAATTCGACGAGTTCCAAATAACTTGCGCCGACAAGATGATCGGTGCCGTCAGTGTGCCCCAACAGGGTCATGGCCGAGGCGAAATGAATGCGCTCACGACCCTGGGTTCCCGGCATTCGGTCAAAACGACGCGTCATGAATGTCCGGTGGCCGTCGCCGAATGCGTGCAGGCCGGCATCTGCCACCCTCAAGCCCGACTCGATGGCGAGGTGGTGAACGAGCATTTCCCATGCGGCCATGTCCCGCGTGTCGGAGCGTCCGGGGAATTTCGCGATCCAGAGATCACCATTGTCATCCCTCACCCCAGCCTTTGCGCGAGCGCCACCGATAGACGAACCGGGAGCAATCAAGAGCTCGAGCCATTCGAGGTAGTGGGGATCGTTGTCTGCGGAGTCGTCTTGGATTTTCCAACTGGCGTGTTCGAGTTCCCGCAGCGAGGCCCATGGCGGGGTTCGCATCGTCGTTTCGTCGCACAGCCAGCCATCGCCACTTGCTGGCTCCTTGAATCTCAAGGCTCCGGCCCGCTGTTCGTCATGCACGCCGAGAAGGTAATCGGTCTCTAGCAGTCTGCGGGCAGCACGTCAGTTGTGTTCTTAGAATGATTCTAACGGCGGAACCGCGTTGAATGTGACGAAATTGTCACTTGTACGATTTTATCGAGTATGTCTCAATGCTCCGCGTGTCTAAGCCGAAGCAAAAAATCATCACCGAGGAACAACTCGCTGGCTGGAAACTACTCGAACGTTTTCTCGA
>JANXMQ010000114.1 GCA_025354565.1 Akkermansiaceae bacterium | reverse complement strand
CGCATGGAAGAGAAAGTTGCCCACAACAGTCCACTTCTCCGACGAGTTACAGACCCATTCTCGAAGCGGTCTGTCGTGGACAACTTTCAAGAGGCTCACGCCGCTTCGCGGCGGTTAGCCCCCGGTTTTACCCACGGATTTGGCGGAGGAGGCCGAAAACTGAAGCCATGCCCGGCGAGGAAATCGAAATTTTCCTAACAGCACCCTACGCCGGGGCGGGACTGGTGACGATCGAGCGCGAAAAAGTCATCGCCTCACAATGGTTCAAAACCGAAACCAAAGGCACCAGCGTGCGAGTGAAGATCCCGGATGACGCGGAAGGCACGTATTACATTAACGCCGCCTACGTCCGCGCCACCTCGGCTCCCGAGGTCTTCCACAGCCCGTTGAGCTATGCCGCCGTTCCCGTTAGAGTGATCGCTGCTAGAAAAAAATTGACCTTTCAGCTCGATACGCCGCATGAAGTGCGGCCTGGCACGGTGGCCCGCTTCGGCATCGCCTCGGACAAACCTGCTAGACTGGTGGTCTATGCCGTGGACGAGGGCATCCATCAGATCACCGGCTACAAGCTCCCCCTGCCATTGGACTTCTTCCTCCGCAAGCGGGCGCTCGAAGTACGAACCCAGCAATGGCTCGATCTGTTGTTGCCGGAATACCGCTTTCTGAAGGCCGCACCTGCGTTCGGCGGCGACGGGGATTCCGCGCTCTCGCTGCATCTCAATCCCTTCAAGCGCCGCCAGGAACCGCCAGTTGTGTTCTGGTCCGGCATCATCGATGCCGGTCCGCAACGTAAGGAAGTGACTTGGAACGTGCCGGATTATTTCAATGGAAATCTGCATGTAATGGCCGTCGGCTGTCAGGCGGGGGCCATCGGTGCGACCGAGGCCGCGACCTTGGTGAAGGCACCGATCATCCTGCAACCGAACGCCCCGCTGTTTGTCACGCCGGGCGATGAATTCGAGGTTTCGGTGTCCGTGTTCAACCATCTAGCAGCACCGGGGACGACCGCGATCCAGATCAAGGCAGCACCGTCAGCACAGTTGGAAATCATCGGGGAAGCCGCAGTCACCTTGCCCTTGGAAACTGGCAGCGAAGGCAGCGTTCATTTCCGTTTTAGGGCGAAGGATGAACTCGGCGGCGCGGACCTGCGCTTCGAGGCCAGCGGTGGCGGCGAAACAGTTAGACGCGCCACAACGCTCAGTGTGCGACCCGCGAGCCATCATCTGACGAGCGTGGTCACCGGCTGGTTCCGCACCGGTTCAACACAGGAAAAAGTGAAGCGCACACTCTATCCGCAGTTCCGTCATGCACAGGCCACCGCGAGCATCACGCCGCTTGGTTTGGCCAGCGGACTGGAGGCTTACGTCCGTGAATATCCTTATGGCTGCTCGGAACAAATCACCAGCCGCGCAATGGTAAAGCTCATCGCCGCGACAGAGGCCGACTTCGGACTCTCGCCTAAGGATGCGGCGGATGCCCTACGCTCGGCGATCAGCCAACTCGCCGCCCGCCAGCGGGCAGATGGTGGCTTCGGTTATTGGTACGCCGGGCCGACTTCGGATTATGAATTCCACTCGCTCTATGTCCTGCATTTCCTGAGCGAGGCAAAATTGTTAGGTCATGCGGTGCCGGAAGATCTGATGGAGGGCGCGTTGAAATATGCCGCCCGCACCGCCGGCGCCGACACCCGCAATCTAGCAGACGCGGAAGCGCAGGCTTATGCGATCTATCTGCTAGCCCGCAACGGCACCAATCCCGCGCCGCAATTGCTCAATCTGCGTGACTCACTCACCACCCATTTCAAGAACCAATGGGAACGCGGCCCCGCCGCTGCGTGGATGGCCGCTAGTTATATGTTACTTAAAAAGGACGGCGAGGCGAACAAACTGCTAGACGCTTGCTTGAAAGCGCGGGCCGCATCCGTTGCCAAGCCGGAGCTGCGTGATTACCACCGCACGCCAATGATCGAGGACATGCAAATCTTCTATGTCCAGTGCCGCCATTTCCCGGAACGTGCGAAAAAATTCGGCATCGAGGCGCTGGAACCGATCATGAAACCCCTACGCGATCAAAGTTTCAATACCTTGGCCTGTTCCTACATGACGCTCGCCCTGAAAGCCTACAGCGATCTCGCCCGCGGCACCGGAGTGGAGGTCTCGATCCTCGGTATCGCTGCCGGCAATCCGACACCAAAACTTCTCGCCGGGCCGTCGTCGGGGATCATTCGCACGGACTTCGGACCCACAACGAGCAGCCTGCGCTTCGACCGCAAACAACAGGGTAGCGGTGATCTCGGCGCGTTCTATCAAGTTGTCGAACAGGGCTACGATGCCGGTAAACCAACGGGTCCGGAACGCAGTGGCTTGGAAGTCAACCGCGAGATCACCCCGCTGCACAAGGACGGGCCGTTGCGGCCCGGCGACCCGGTGGATGTGGTGCTGCGGGTGCGGAATGTTAGTGGCAAGGCGCTGGCGAATCTCGCGGTGGTCGATCTCCTGCCTGCCGGGTTCGAGGTGTTGGCCGGAGATTTAAAGTCCGGGGCTAACACCGTGGCAGGCACCAATTTCGCTGAGTTGCGCGAAGACCGGACGCTGTTCTTCCTAGGCCTCAACGCCAATGCCGAGTGGTCGGTGAAATATCGCATGAAGGCGGCTTGCGCGGGTGCCTTCGCGGTGCCAGCCGCCCTGGCGGAAGATATGTATGACCGTGGTTTGCACGGGGTTTCCACGCCCGGCCGGATCGAAATCGCGCCTGCGAAATGAGATCTAAATTCCAGCGGCGGCGGAGGCTGTTAGTGATCGGCGGCGGTGTGATGCTCGGCCTGCTGGTCATTTGGTGTTTGCTGCCGCGCCCGGAAATTTATCGCCCGAACACTTCATGGTCGCGGGTGGTGACGGATCGCCACGGGACGCTACTGCATCTCTCCACTGCTGCCGATGGCCGCTACCGCTTGCACACTACTCTAGCAGATGTTAGTCCGCAGTGGATCGAGGCGACTTTGGCGAAGGAGGACCGTTGGTTCCGCTGGCATCCGGGAGTAAATCCCCTTGCGCTGGTCCGCGCCGCATGGGGTGCCGCCACCGGCCATCCGGCGGGCGGAGCCTCTACGCTGACCATGCAGGTGGCGCGACTGCGGTGGGGTCTGGAAACGCGGACATTAAGCGGTAAGTTAGCGCAAATGTTTCGCGCCATCCAGCTTGAGCGCCACTACTCGAAGGATCAAATTCTCGCCGCCTATTTCAATCTCGCGCCTTACGGCGGAAATGTCGAAGGAGCAGGTGCCGCCGCCCTCCTGTGGTGCGGGCGGGATGCCGCGCACGTCACCCACCGCGAGGGGGTGGCGATGAGTGTGATCCCCCAGAGTCCGGCCACGCGGCATCCGGGAATTCCCCGTGATTCTGACCGCATCGCCACCGCACAAGGCCGTCTAGCAGACATATTGAAGGCTGGGTCAGCCATGCGAGAGGATCCGTTAGCTTCGACATTCACGCTAGTCCCACCCGGTGCGCCACCACATGAAGCACCGCATTTCTGCCGCACCGTGATGGCCAGACATGCTGGCTCGATCTTGACCACGCTGGACCTACCGATGCAGAAGGAAATCGAGGGCGGCATTGAGACACACTTGCAGCGCACCCGCGAGCAAGGGATCGTCAACGCCTGTGCCATTCTCGTCCACGCACCGACCCGCGAGGTGCTGGCCTACGTCGGTTCCGCCGGCTATGCGGACCGGAAAATTCTTGGGATGGTCGATGGCTTGCAGGCCATGCGTTCACCCGGTTCGGCAGTGAAGCCATTCGTGTATGGCCTCGCGCTCGATCAGGGCCTAATTCATCCGCACTCGCTGCTCATCGACGGGCCGATGATGTTTCATGATTACAATCCGGAAAACTTCGAGGGCAAATTCATGGGGCCGCTGCATGCCAACGAGGCGCTGGTTAGGAGCCGGAACATCCCCGCCGTGGCTTTGGACAACCGCCTCGGTGAGGGCGGGCTCTATCAGTTATTAAAACAGGGGGGCGCGAATTTACCCAAACCCGCCAACTACTACGGCCTCGCGCTGACTTTGGGCGGCTTCGGCATTTCCCCGGTGCAGTTGGCTGGACTCTACGCCGGTCTAGCAGACGATGGTCTGCCGCGTCCGCTGGTGTTTTCCCAAGCGACTCCAAGCCCGCCTTCCGGGCCGCCTTTGCTCTCTGCGCAGGCCCGGTTTCTGGTACTCGACATGATGCGCGGCGGTGCGGAACTTGGTCCAGAGTATGGATTCGCGGCCAACGATCCGACCGTCGCGTGGAAAACCGGAACCTCCCACGGTTTCCGCGACGCCTGGGCCGTCGGTGTGCGTGGCGACTACGTGCTCGTCGTTTGGATGGGAAATTTCAACGGCCGTGGAAACAACGCACTGGTCGCCCGCAGTTGTGCCGCGCCACTGCTGTTCGAGCTGTTCGCGCGGCTTCATCTGCCGGACAAGGCGATGATCCCGCCAGAGGGTGTTAGAGAGGTGGAGTTGTGCGCGACATCCGGCGACCTCCCCGGGCCGTGGTGCCGTCAGACCACGCGCGGCTGGTTCATTCCCGGTGTTTCCCCAATTTCCATGTGCCAGCTCCACCGGGAAATCTTGGTCGATACCCTATCTAGCAAACGAGTCACGCGTGATGACGGGCGGCCCGGTTTGCAACGGGAAATCCATGAATTCTGGTCGCCCGACATGCTCGAACTGTTCAGCAAGGCCGGCCTGCCCCGTCGTCCGCCGCCCGAGCCAGAGAACGGCACCGATAGTCTAACCGGACTCGATCACGGCGAGGCACCGCATGTCATTTCCCCGGTGGCCGGGCGGGCCTATCAGATCGACAGGACCTCGGGCGACACCGAAATCCAACTCAAGGCCCGCGCCGCATCCGGGGTGCGGAAGCTTTACTGGTTTTGCGGCGAGGCCTTTCTCGGAGCCTGTGCCGCCGGGGAATCGCTGCCCTGGAAAGCCACCGTGGGATACCTGAAACTCCGGGTCCTTGATGACCACGGCCGCAGCGCAGAAGCCGGGATTCGGGTGGGTAAAATGGAGTGAATCCAACTTTCTTGAAATCAAGAATCACGGGCCGGGGACTGAAAAATGAGGATGGAAATCATGATTTGCGAATATTGGCTTTGGCTCTTGTCAAAAGGCCGACCGATGGCTAGCAACTTCAATAACAACCAATGCATGATCCACTGACGTCCAACTCCAACATACCCAAATCAATGAGCTTCATCAAACGCCTCGCCCTCCCGCCTTTGGCTCTCTGCCTCATGGCCAATCCCCTGTCCGCCGCCACCTCAGGTAATTTCACCTACACCGACAATGGGACTTCGATCACCATCACCAGTTATCCCACGACCGTCGCCGGTCCGGCGGTCATTCCGCCCACCATCGCCGGGAAACATGTCACCACTATCGCGGATGATGCCTTCCAGATGTGTACGCTCACCAGCGTCACGATTCCCAACAGCGTCACCTCCATCGGCAATTTTGCGTTCCAGTCCTGCGAATCGCTTACCCGTGTGACCATCCCCAACAGCGTCACTTCGATTGGCAGTGATGCGTTTGCCTACTGCGGTTCCCTGACCAACGTGACCATCGGCAGCGGTATTACCACCATCGGGGATTATGGATTTCAAGCCTGTACCTCGCTAGTCAGCGTGACGATCCCCAACAACGTCACTTCCATCGGGATTGGTGCGTTTAACTCCTGCGGCTTGACCAGCGTGACCATCGGCAGCGGTGTTACGACCATCGGAGATAGTGCGTTTGCATTCACCCATTCACTGGCCAAGGCGACTTTCCTCGGCAAGGCACCGACTTTAGGTTCCACTGTTTTCGACCAAGGCTCGCCGCAGTTCACGGTGAATTTCATCAAGGGCAGCACCGGCTTCACTACGCCAACTTGGAACGGCTATCCGTCGGTAGCGCTTCCAAAAATCCCTGATATCTCCGTTCAACAGCCACTCGGTAGTAATTTGGTCGATGGGGTTGCCAAGAAGAGCTTCGGCAGCAAGCCGATCCATACCCCATCCGCAGCCAAAATCTTCACCATCAGCAATGTCGGCACGAGTCCACTCACCGGGCTGGTTATCAGTGAGGACGGCGCGAACCCGGCCAGCTTTATCGTGAGTGCCCTCGCCAAGACCACATTGGCCCCTGGCGAGAAAACGACATTCACCGTGATATTCAAACCCGTCGCCATTGGCACCCGCACTGCCGCGATTCACATCAGCAGCAATGATCCGAATGAGAACCCCTTCGACATCAAGCTCACCGGTCTGGGGACGTGAGCGCGGATTGGTGGAGCGAGTGTCGCGTTGCCACCATTCATGTCAGTTTGACTACCATTCCGGTCAACACGGGTTGACCGGAGTTCAACTCTTCATTCCGCAGAAGCTGCAGATCAGGAATTGAAACGCGGTGCGAGGCTGCGGGAAACCATCAGGCCGGGCGGACATCACACCAACCGCCGGACCAAGTCACCCGTAGCATGGTTTGATAGAGTTCGCTGAGGCAAGTGGCGGTGAGTATTTCCCGTTTCCTGCCGTCTGTGAAAATCCGGCCATTCCGGAGCAGGACCACGCGATCAATTTCCAGCGGGATTTAATCTCTTGGGGCTGATCGACAAAGCCAGAGCGAAGATCAGAAAGCGCGGAAGTGTCGCGGGGGCTGCTGTAAAGGCTCATGGAGAAAGCGAGGCGGAGCGCATCCTCAGAGTAGTCGGAGGCGAACTCGAGCTACCCGAAAGCACCGAGGAACTGGGTGTCTTGCGAAAAGGAGACCCGTGCAAAGTGATTTGTGCCGCCTAGGTGAAAAGGCGCACTTCAACGAAGAAAGAATGGCTGGCCAACCGACTTCGGATGGGCCACCCTGCGGCGATGAGCCAATAGGTGAATCGGATGTTGAAGAATACGAAGAGCCTGAAAGTCTTGAAAGAATATGAAAATATATTTAAATCCAAGGACTGGTTTACCCCGGTTTAAGAGGAAAAAACCCTGAGGAAATATGATGCTATTCAAAAAATCTAGGACTGACCCTGTTTACTCAAATTGTAGCGGCGGTCTGCGACCGCCGCACATAACTCATAACGACAACCGAGCAGAGAATTTCACCGAGGCATCCTCGAAATGAGAGCTCAGGAAATCGAAAACGCCTTGCGGGGCGGCGGAGTTAAACTCCCTCCGGATCCAGACCCATTAACTTCTCGCGCCCCTCTCGATATTCTTCCTGGAATGCCCATGGAAAACACGTGGGCTGACATTACTTTATATAACTTCTTTATTGAGGGAGCAGAGGCGGACGTAATAGCTACAAATTCTCGCACTGGCGTAATTGAGGAATATGAAATCAAAGTTTCAAGAAGCGATCTTTTAAGAGAATGCATTATTGCACAAGCGGCCGGCTCAGATCAAAAGGAAAAGCTAAGACGAGACGATCAGGCGAAATTTCGTAAGCATCAACGCTTTTATAGCAAACAAGCAAATTACCCAACCTACTATTCATTTGCAGTTCCGGAAGAACTGGTAGCTCTAGCACTCGATAAAGCTCCATCATATGCTGGAATAGTTTCGGTTCGAGCGACCGCTCGAAGTTGGTATTTTGCAGTTGAACGCGTTCGGGAACCTTCCTGTATTTCCCGTGGAAAAGGAGACTGCGCCTTCTTTGCGGAAGTAGCCAAGCACTTATCGTCCGAGTATAATAGCATTCGTTACCTGGCTAGAACGGTAAGAGCAACCGACGCCAATAATGAACGGGAGTTTTTGAAGAACCTTGCCAAAGCTCTAATAGAAGTAGAGTCCGAGCTAAAGAAACAGGGGCACTGGACAAAAGACGCCGTCGAGTTTCTGGTCGGCCGCGCTGTTTCCGGCATGCCTCAATACCACAAAAAATGTGTTCAGCGCTACTTTCTCAGCTCCGACTTTCGCGAGCTCGATCTATTTCAGACATGAAACAATTCGCAATTGCTCACTAAACTCAAATGACTGGTTTTTCAATATTGAAAGGCTCCTTGACGCAATAATTCAATGGATCTGTGGAACGACTATATGGCACCCATCATTGGGGAGTTGCTGCCGTCCGCTGTTGTGGCGTCTGCGGTTGTTTGGATTCTCAAAGACGTGATCAGCAACCGTCTGAAATCTTCTATTCAGCATGAATACGACCAGAAGCTGCAAACTCTCAAGACTTCTTTGGATGCACAAAATAGCGCAAATCTTGAAATCCTTCGTAACGATCTTGTACTAAAGACCAAATTGATCGAAATCGAAAAGACTTGGATACATCAACGAACTGCCGAAGCTTTGCTTGTACTGCATGAAGGCACAAATGCCTTACTAAGAACCATTAGAAGATATGTTACACTGGCCCAAGGTCCAGAGTATAGCAATCCAGCGAACATTGTTCCGGTCAAACAAGAGCTTGATGATTTCCTAAGCATATTTGAAAAAAATCGAATTCTGATTCCTGATTCGCTTGTCGAATTGATTGAGTCATTTGCTACAAAACTGGAACATCAGGCAGCTCGATTCAAATATGAAGTCGCAACTGTCGCTCCGACCAGCTACGAAACTCATGAAACGTGGATCGATATCGATAGGATTGTGAGCGAAGACAGCAAGGTCTTGCTTCGGAATCTTGAGAAGGAATTCAAACGTATCATCGGTGTTCACAATCCAAATGCCTGAATGGGGTCGATCCTCGCGCCTTAACATCTCTGGGGTCAGTAGTATCAGATCGAAACAAGGAGTTTTTTTGATTTTTTCTGAAGGCTGGATTTGGGCGTGAGGAGGCTTGCCAGATCGGGAGCTTCGATTTGGCCAGGCTGGTTCTGGACCTCTTGGAATGTTAGCCT
>JANXMQ010000112.1 GCA_025354565.1 Akkermansiaceae bacterium | reverse complement strand
TCGCCGGAGCAAAACCAAACGATCGTTTGACTTTATGGAAATCAAGAATTTCAAACCCACAACCTGTGGTAGCGTCCGAACTGTAGGCGCCTGTATATCGGCGATCCGCCCAAAATCTCAAAAGCTCGACAGGCTGCTAGGGGACTGCCGTTGTAGAGATAAGAGCCAACCGTGACTGTCACGCCCGGCGTCACTGGACTAATCGTGAAGGCCGTGGCGCTGGATGAGGCAGCATTGAAGCTGCCACCGACCGCAGCCAGTGATACCGTGGCGGTGTAGGTGCCAGCAAGTGTGGGCGGAGTCGGGCTGGGGCCATAGCTCGTCGCGCCGGTACCCACATAGGACCAAGTTGGCGCACCCGCGTCGCCCGGAGGGTTGGTTGTATAACTGTTCGGCCCTTGCGGACTTCCGCTGTAGGTGTAGGTGCCAACCGTCACCGTCACTGTGGGAGTGACCGCCCCGGGCGCGAAGGCAGCCGCGACGGTTGCTCCATCTTGGGCTGACGCCGTTGTGAACGTCGGGGAAACTGAGCCGGCTGTTGACACAAGCCGGTAACCGCCAGCACCGCTCCAACCAGAGCCGACTTTGCTCGATATCGGCGTAAGTGGCGAAGGGGCGGTAGGTAGCGGACTGGCTGCCTGAATCAAGTGTTGTGCGAACACCAGCGAATTGTTCGAAGTTGTGGTCAGGGTCACGCTCGCAGAGCCAGTGTTGTCGGCTGCCAAAATCCCGGCGGAGCTTGCCACTGACACGCCGGTCGCCGTGCCGTTGAGCGCCAACAGCGACGCGACACAACCACTCCCTGTGGCACCAGCCCAATTGACGACGATATCTCCGGCAGCACCTGGATTATCAAGATAAAATATGCCCACTTTACCTCTGCTTCCTGGGGCGGCAGATACGCTGTATTGGACGGCCTGCATCATGGTGATGCCATTGTAGGTAACCGATGAAATTGAGCCGGGGTAGTTGTTATTCTTGTTTCTGGTGCTCACTCCAATAACGAGTTTGCTCGCCGCACTGGCATTGTAGCCTGTCCACATCGTGTAAGCTGCCGATTGGTTGACAATCGAAGCTTGCTGTTTATCCAGCACAGTGATCTGCGCGTTGGCCCAGTTGGTGATGAAAACAAGGCCAGCCAGAACTAAAGCGGCCAGAAACAGCGGCGTTCTGTGTTGCTTGGCGAGGTTCAGCCTTGGGCTTTGTGGATTCATGATTCTTCCTTTCTTTGCTGTCGCTGGTTGCAGGCGTTCCTAGATTACGTCCGCAGTCGGCGCGGCGGCGAGTCGATGGGTCGTTATATGGTTTTTCATGATCTTGGAATTAAGGAGTTGCTGAGATTTGTACGTTGGAAGCTGCAATCGCAGCGGAATTTCTACAGGCAGCAAGATCCTGCAATTGTATGAGTATTGTCGGCAAAATAGCACATCTCCGGCGACAGTTTCGAAGAAGTTCGCAGCTATCGGGAGGTGGGGCTAACCATTTTCTCTCGACAACTATCCCGATTTTTACGATACCCTTCTCGCATGACTGAATGGAGAAAGGTTTCGACGGCGGTGCAGCTTGCGGCATGGTTGAGACAAGAGCTGGTGCGGGGACGTTGGCGGGGGACGATGCCAGGGGTGATCCGGCTTGCGAACGAGTTGGGACTGGCGCGCGACTCGGTGGAGGCGGCGCTGCGGGAACTGGAACGGCAGGGAGTGCTGCGCGGTCATGGTCCCGGCCGCAAGCGGGTGATCGAGCTGGGTGCCGAAGTGGTGGAAGGCGGATTGCGTGTGGGAATCCTGCTCTACGAGGCCACTGATACGCGCGTCCACTATGTGGTCGAGTTACAGCACCGGCTGATCTAGGAGGGCCATCGTGTCGTGTTTGCGCCGCGTTGTCTGATTGATTTGCGGATGGACGTGCAGCGGGTGGCCAAAATGGTTAGCAGAATCGAGGCGGATGCGTGGGTGATTGTGGCAGGTTCACAGGAAATCCTGCAATGGTTTGCGTCGCATCCCAAACCTGCTTTGGCACTATTCGGGCGTCGGCGGATGGTAAAGATAGCCGGTGTCGGGCCGGATCACCAACCGGCTCTTTTGGACGTGACGCGGCGGTTGGTGCAACTGGGGCATCGCCGGATTGTGACTTTGGTCCGCCCGGAACGGAGGATACCTCAACCCGGACGATTGGAGCGGGCCATCCTCGACGAACTGACGGCCCATGGCATCTCAGTCGGCTCATACAACCTGCCGGATTGGGAAGATACCAGGGAAGGGCTGCACCAGTGCCTCAACGAGTTGTACCGGGTTAGTCCGCCCACCGCCTTGATTATCGCCGAGGCATCCATTTTCACCGCCACCCAGCTTTATCTTGCAAGGCGGGGTATTCTGGCACCGCAGCACGTCTCACTTGTCTGCACCGACCCCGACCCGTCTTTCGTATGGCTTCAGCCCCCAGCGACCCACGTTCATTGGGATTCCCGCCCGCTGTTGCGATACATCATGCGCTGGATCGATGGGGTGACTCACGGCAAGGACGAGCGGCGCAACATCTACACTAAGTGCGAACTCATCGAGGGCGGGACGATCGGGCCAGCAAGAGGGTGAGGTTCGTTCACCGAATTCATGATCGCCTTCGAACCGAATCCATAATTCCTCCATTCCTAGTGACCGGACGACGGCGTGGAATGGATAACAATCCCCGCCACCCCCGGCCCCAGCCCTGCCTTGGGCATGTCGAATAGGAGGGATTCCGATGCGGCAACTTCGATCCTAAGTAGCGCATAAACTCCAGATCCATTGCCAAAAGTCAGTCGCGTTGACTGGCTGGCTCCTGAACTGTCCGTCACGGTGATTAATCCGTTGTCATAGCGGGTATTTTTACTTTTCCGCGGTTCGCCCAGGAGCACCTGAATTTGGTAGGATTTCTTCGGCATCAGCCCGGTGACTTCCAGCCGGAGATTTTCTTGATGCTCCGTGTAGGTGATCGTTTGCCACAGATCGTCACCGAGATCAGCGACGTTGAACTTGGTCGAAGCCTCGCCCGAGGAGCCCTTCACGGTGATCCCATGGGTGGTCCCATAGACCGGGCCAGCAACAAGGGCGTGGGTCACACTTTGAAACGTGATCCCGTCTTGTGAAATCGGATTTCCCCCATACCCAAAGTTGTAAGCGAGTTCCAGAGTCCCATGGGAATTGTCCAGCGTGGGAACCTTGTCGCCTACCGCAGCCACGGAGATTCTCAAGCCCGACCCAGACCCAGCCTTTTTCCCCACCTCCGGCTTGATAGGAACGACTACGGGACTCGACGGTTCGACCTTGGGATTCTGCACCGTCTCAATGGGCTTCGCCGCAACAACTTTGGGCGATGCCGTATCAACGACCGGCTCCAGCGAGATCGGCTCGGGTTCTGTCGGTTTATCAACGACGACCACCAACGGGGCCTTTTTCTCCTCCAGTCCGGCAGTCTTGTGAAGCCCTCGCTGGTGGATGATCACCCACCACGAAATCCCGACTGTTACCAGTAGAAGACTGAAAATCACCAAGGACTTCGCCACCCCATTTCCCTTGCTGCGCATCACGATGGCGAGGCTTGGCCGGGCTGTGGCGGATCTTCGTTGCACGGCAGTATGGACCACTTGAGGGTTCAACTGCAAGCGCTCCGTGATCGCGACTTTTCCCTCAGGCAACAACATCCGACCGGACGGTGCCTCCTCGAACAGACTCTTCTGTGTGTCCACAGCACTCTGTTCGAAGACCTGTAGGAAAAAGGGTTCCAGGCCGAAATTCGTCATCTCCAAATCAGCCCGATAGGCGGGAATATTAAACTCCACCGCATGAAACTCCACCATTTCGCGGTCTGTGTCGTAGATGACATAACGGGCTCGCAGGTCATTGGCATCGCGGGGCTCGCCCACTGATCCCACATTCACGATGTAGCGTTTCGCGGGATCGAGAGTCCTGCTCTCGGCGGCGTATTCCAGCGCCTCTCCCGCACCGTCCCACTCGAACAGCTTGGGATAGTGAGTGTGCCCGATGAAGATGATGCGATGTTCTCCCGCGAGAAAGTTTTCTCGGGCCTCGTCCGGACCATTGACGTAACCGAAGCGCTCCGGATGGCAGACCTCGGCGTGTACGAATAGGAGTCCTTCCGATTCCAGGGCCAGCGGGAGATTTGCAAGGAGCGTCCGGGCCTCTTCGGTGAGCGACATTGCAGTCCATTCGGTTGAACGCTGGGCCCGCTCGTTGAAAATGGAGCAATCCATCGCCCCAACCGCCGCCGCATCGTGATTCCCCATCAGGATGTTCGGGGTGACTGCCAGGACGCCCTCTAACACCTCCATCGGACGAGGACCGTAACCCACCACGTCGCCCAAGCAGACTAACACGTCCACCTCGCGTTGACCCATGTCATGCCGGACAGCCTCCCAGGCGATCAAGTTGGCGTGGACGTCTGAAAAAATCGCATATCTCATGAACTGCTAGGAATTTATTTTTGTCGGAAGGCTCCTGAAAGAGCCCTCATACTGCTGCGCACCATGATTCGTGTAAAGAAGGATGACCGCGAGGTCGAAGCTTCGCGCCGTGGTGATCGAAAGCAATCTCGGCTATGGAAAGTATAAGTCCGTATTGACCAGCGCTGGCTCCATGCGCGAGCATGGGGGCCAGACCGATCCAATGGAATTCTTCGCTGAAATGACCGAGAGTAATTTGGGATCGTACGACTTTTACCCGTTCGGCGCTGGCGAGTTGGAGAAAGTGGCCCCGAAAATCCACACGCGGATCGCGGAGACGTGGGGCGACTTGCCCAGACGGACGAACTCCAAGAGAGAAACCAAATAATGAGTCCCATGCTGAATAACTGCGCATTGTTGTGCGCGATCTTGTTTGGAGGTTCTTCCGCCTTGGCGGAGGTGATCGTGCCCGGCGTCGCATCGAGCCAGCTTGATCCTGAACTCAAGGGCCGGGTCCTAATCGAGGAGATGAACTGCGTGGCGTGCCACACGAGCACCGCCTCCATCGCCGGTGATTCGAAGAAAGCGCCGCGACTTGCCGAGGTCGGGAACCGTGTGAACCCAGCGTATCTGGAGGCCTTCATCCGCGACCCTCACGGCACCAAAGCGGGCACGACGATGCCGGATGTCCTGGCTCAGTTGAAAGTTCCGGAGAGGGCTGAAGTCGCGACCTCACTAACACATTTTCTCTTGTCGCTGAAGAAGAACGATTTCGCCCTGCAACCGATCGATGCGGTGGCAGCCCAGCAAGGCGAGCGTCTGTTCCACTCGCGGGGCTGTGCGGCTTGCCATTCACCGCGGGATGCGAAGGGAAGCGAAACATTACTCCCTACGTCCGTGCCGCTCGGCGCGCTGGAGAAAAAATACAGCCTCAAGAGTTTGATTGCGTTTTTGGGTCAACCACACTCAAGCCGGCCAAGTGGCCGGATGCCTGATATGAATTTGCCAGCTCTGGACACGCAGCAGATCGCGCACTATCTACTGCGCGACACCAAGGTGCCAGGCAACCTCGGCTACACGATGTATGGCGGCTCGGTTTGGGAAGGACTGGACAGCGCGGAAGTGAAGGCGGAGAAGGCGGGTCAGGTGAAGGATTTCGCTCTGGAGAGTCTCGGGAAGCTGCATCGTCACACTGCGATCCGATACGATGGTTGGCTCAACATCACCCATGCGGGAACCTACAAGTTCTATCTCGAAATGAATGGCGGCTCCTTGCTGTTAGATGGCAAGAATGTCATCCAGCAAGAGCCATCCGACCGGCGCGGAATCATGAAGCTCCAAGGATCCGCCGAACTCGCTGTGGGTTGGCGAAAGCTGCAACTGGTCTATTTTCACACCGGACAGCAGCCGAGTTTCTCCAGCGAAATGGAAGGTCCACAGTTCGTGAGGCAGCCGATTCCTTCGTCGCTGCTTTCCGTCTCCAATGAAACCATTCCCGCCTACGAAGCGCTCAAGGTGGATGCTGGTCTAGCAGCGCGTGGTCGTGAAAACTTCGCGAGACTCGGCTGTGCGAAGTGCCATGACGATCTCGGTGTTTCTTCCAAATCAGCCACCGCTTTTGCAAAGCTCGATCCCACTCGCGGATGTCTTAGCGAGACCGCGGGAGCATGGCCACATTTCGACCTGAGTGCTGAACAACGAGCTCTGATCGCGAAGGCATTACCCCAGTTGGAGAAGCGCGAGCTTGATGACCAGCAGCGGGTCAACAAGACTCTGGTCACCTTCAATTGCATTGCCTGTCACGAGCGCAGCGACCTTGGAAGAATCGCCCCTGAGCGAAATGCGCTATTCACCGGAACCGCTCCTTCCTTAGGAGATCAGGGTCGTTTGCCGCCGCCGCTGTCGAGTGTGGGAGCGAAACTAACACCCGGATGGATCGCGGAGGTGATGTTGCACGGGAAGCGCCAGCGAGTCTATCTGGATGCGTCGATGCCGCAATTTGGCGAGGCCAATGTCGGGCATCTCGTCGAGTTGTTCGGTAAGGTCGATAAACTCGAGACGGTGTCCTTTCCGAAGATTGCGAACATCCGGGAGTCGAAAAATGCGGGATACGAGATGATTGGTGCCACGGGATTCAGTTGCATCGCCTGCCATGATTACAACGGACAGAAATCCAGCGCGGGCGCGCTCGACCTCGTCCATGTAACGGAGCGTATTCAGAAAAACTGGTTCCACCTCTACATGCGGCAGCCGTCGCGATTTCATCCGACCGTGATCATGCCAAGCTACTGGCCGGGTGGACAGACCACGCGCCCGGCCATTCTCAAGGGCGACACTGGGCAGCAGATCGAGGCGCTGTGGAGCTATTTGGAAGATGGCCAACGAGCCAAGAAGCCGTTCGGTCTATCACGCGAGTCGAATGAACTTCGGGTTTCAGACGTGGCGGAAATTTGTCGGGGCCGGGGCACTGCGGGCTTCCGCGGAATCGGCGTCGGCTATCCAGAGCGACTCAATCTGGCGTTTGACTCCGAAGAGATGGCCCTGCGGGAGTTGTGGAAAGGTGAGTTTGCGAATGTGGATCTCGGTTCCTTCCACGCGCGCGGCACCGATCATGTTTCCTTTCCTCCAGGCATTCCGTTCCACCGTCTGAAGTCGCTTGAGGATAGCTGGCCTTACAAGGGAAAAACCAACTATACATTTCCGCAGGATCAGGGATACGAGTTTCGCGGGTATTATCTCGATACCTTGCAGCGGCCGACGTTCCGCTATCAATACGGCAGCATCGCGGTGGAGGAGTTTTTTGAGGATGTGCGCGACAAGGATGGCAAGGCCTACTTCAAACGGAGCTTTCGATTCGAGGCCTCAGAAGCGCAGTCGCCGTTCTACTTTCGCGCTGCTTCAGGCAAGAAGGTGAGCGTGGCGGCGGATCGCACGTTTGTCATCGATCAACTGCAACTTCGCCTAACGAGTGACCATAAAGGGATCGTGCGCCAAGGCGATCCCGCCGAAGTCCTGATACCTCTCACGCTCCCGAAAGGACGATCCACTCTGACCCTCGAATACCAATGGTAAGCCACCGCATCATCACGGTCATCGCGATCATCACTCTCAGCCCGGCCCTCCGTGCGGAAGACCTTGGCCAAATGTGGGGTACTGGCACGGAGGAATCGAAGTATTACCCCATCGTCAACATTCCAATTCCACCAGGGGTGCCGATGCGACCGGGCGGGCTCGAAATTCTACCTGATGGACGACTCGCGGTTGGCACCAGACGCGGCGATATCTATTTCATCAAGGGCGCTTTCGACTCGCCGCCGAAGCCCGAGTATCAGTTGTTCGCGACGGGTCAGGATGAGATTTTTTCCCTCGCGTGGAAGGATGGCGCGATGATAACCACTTCGTTTAGCGAGGTCATGCGCATTTCGGATACTAATGGCGATGGTGTCGCTGACCGCTACGACACGCTGAGCAACAACTGGGGCTATGCCGAATATCACGAGTTTGCCTTTGCCTCGAAGCCCGATCCCGAGGGCAACGTCTGGGTCGCACTCGGCTTGAGCAATTCGTATGACTCACATAACCTCTTCCGAGGCTGGGCGGTCAAGGTCACGCCCGCTGGCAAGATGATCCCGGTGTGCAGCGGGCTGCGCAGTCCGGCCGGTGTGGGACCAAATGCAGAAGGGGTGATGTTTGCCATCGAGAGCCAAGGCCCTTGGAACGGATGCTGCTCGCTCAAGCATCTCAAACCAGGCGGCTTTCTCGGACATCCAGCGAGCTACAACTGGTATCCTTATGTTCCCGGCATGAAGACGCCCGTGGAGCCTAACAGCGATTCACGATTTACCACTGAAATGGAACGCGTCAAGGAACTGGTGCCGCCCGCAGTGCGCTTCCCGTATATCAAAATGGGACGCTCGATTTCCGGTTTCCGGGTCAATCAAACCGGTGGGAAATTCGGCCCTTTCGAAAATCAGATTTTCCTCGGCGACTACACGCTAAGCATCCTCATGCGGGCAACGACTGAGTTGGTCAACGGAGTCTGGCAGGGGGCCTGCTACCCTTTCCGCGAAGGTCTCGCGAGCGGAATCATGAACGTGGAGTTTTCACCGAAGGGGCAACTTGTTGCCGGCGGCTTCACCACGAATACTCAATGGCCGGTTCGGGGCACGGAACCCTTCGCGCTCCAGCGCATCGACTGGACAGGCATTGTGCCCTTCGAGATCAAGGAGATCAATATCAGGAATGACGGATTCCTCATCACGTTCACCAAGCCCGTCGATCCCGTGGTCGCGGCCAAATTGGATAGCTACACCATTGGCACTTACACGCATATTTACCACGCCAGCTATGGTAGCCCGGAGGTGGACCAGACGACACCGCACGTGATCAAGGCGGTCCCTGCGGCCGATGGGTTGTCGGTGATGATCCATCTGGATTCGCTGGTGAAGGGTCACATTCACGACTTTGATCTCACTCCGATAATCGCCAAAGACGGTTCTCATCTGCTCCACACCAAGGCCTATTATACAGTCAACGAAATTCCAAAATGAGAAGAATCCCATAGGTAATCGAAGAGTCAATCCGCCCCCCATCCATTTTGCGACCGCGAATAGCCGCGAATTCAATTCATTCGAGTTGAAAAATTAGTTAATGTCGGACGCCGTGGATGATTCGGAGAGATAAATCGTATAAATTAGACCTTCGCGTTGATTCACTTCCATTCGCGAACCACCTTCTTCCTAGCGGGTTCGCCCCTGCGGCAGAAGTTGGATATTCGAACTCGAAATTATTTTCCGACCTGCCAGCTTGCGGCGTGGATTTGTTTTCGAAACCCCAGACACCCGAGGTAAAAGCGCTGTCGGTCACGCAGTTGCTGCGACGGATGAAAAATTTGTTAGAAGTCCAGATCGGCGAGACCTGGGTGGAGGGCGAGGTTTCTAACCTGCGGAAACAGGGCAGCGGGCATTGGTATTTTTCGTTGAAGGATGACGGGGCGCAGATCTCGTGCGCCATGTTCGGTGCGCGCAAACGCGAGGGTTCGGAGGCGCTGGAGGATGGCGCGAAAGTCCGGGTTTTCGCCGAGGCCAGCGTTTACGAGGCGAGGGGTCAGCTTCAGATCATCGTCCAAAAAGCCGAGCGCGCGGGGGCGGGTGACTTGCAGGCGAGGTACGAAGCGCTGAAACAAAAGCTCAACGCCGAGGGCTTGTTCGATGCCGCACGGAAAAAACCGATCCCGCCATTTCCTCAAGTCATCGGCATCATCACTTCCGCCAGCGGGGCGGCGTTACAGGATATTCTCAATGTTCTAACACGTCGTGCACCTTGGGTCCAGCCAGTGCTATTTCCGGTGCGGGTGCAGGGCCGGGGCGCGGAGTTGGAAATCGCCCAAGCCATCAAGAAAATGGGCCGCCCGGAAGATTTCGGCTACCCGCACTGTGATGTCCTGATCGTCGGTCGCGGCGGCGGCTCGATTGAGGATTTGTGGAATTTCAACGAGGAGATCGTCGCTCGCGCCATCGCCGCGTGTCCGATTCCGATTATTTCTGCCGTCGGCCATGAGATCGACTTCACCATCGCGGACTTCGTCGCCGATCTGCGGGCACCCACACCGAGCGCCGCCGCCGAGCTGGCAGTGGCCGATGGCGCGGAGTTGTTAGCCCGGATCTCGCAGATCCGCCGACGGATGTCGCGGGTGGTCACCGAGCGCCTAACACGAGCCCGACTGGCAGTGGACTCGCTCCGGCGGGGTGCCCTGCAACGCGATGGGGAAAAGCTCCTGCGCGAGTCGGTCATGCGGTTGGACACCGCTCGCGGTCAGCTTTCACAGGCCACCCGGGCATCGCTCGACGCCTTCGCATCGCGGCTCAATGACGCCCGCTCCCGACATAAGGCGAGCCATCCGGCACGGGAATTGGAGCGGCGGTTGGACGCCACGGCCAGCTTGCGCCAGCGCCTTGATCGAGCCGCCAAGGATATTCTGAACAAGCGCACCGAGCGACTCGACCGCCTGCGCGGGCTGCTTCGCACGCTGGGGCCAGTGTCCGCATTTCAACGCGGATTTTCCATCGCCCTTGCAGCAAACGGCAAGATCCTCACCTCGGCTAACACCTTGAAGCCCGGCGAGCTCATGCGGACGAAGTTTGCAGATGGAGAAACGCTGAGTATCGTCGAAAAAATAACTGCCTCATGACCGTGGCTCGATCACCCGCTTGAATCAGGTAAAAATTTCCAACCATGCGCCCGTCCTTTAGCCCGCTTGAAGAGTTTTTCATTGCATCCTATCGCCTGCAACACCAGCGAGGTGGGCGAAATACCGATGTGCGGGGACTGTGCTATCTGGTATCGGTGGCGGCCCTTGCTGCTCTCGGCCTCTACAAAGACGACGTGACATGGATTTTAATTGGCCTGGCAATTGCGGGCATCCGGCTGGGACAGAACATGATTGCCAGCGCAAAATACAATCCGGTCATCGCATCAATCATTTCAAAATATGATTCCGCAGTGATTTCCGAGGCAAAACCAGTTCAGAGTCCTCTCGACACCATCCAAAGTTAGAGAGACTTTCTTAAATATTCGATCGCGTCCCGCAGATCATCCGTGGTCACGGTGTTGATGACCTTCGCATTGCCGAGCGATTCTAACACGACGAAGCGAATCGCCCCGGCAGAGAATTTTTTATCCCGCGCGAGTTTCTCCAGCACCTTTTCGGTCGTGATGTTAGGTGTTAGGATGAGCGGTAGTTGAAATTTTTCCAAAACCCCAAGCACCTTCGCACTGGCAGCCGGCGGTAATCCGGCGTGACGTTCTGATAGAAACAAGGCGGCGCGCATGCCCAGCGCGATCGCCTCGCCATGCAACAGCTCACCATAAGGCACCGCCGCCTCGATGCCGTGGCCGATGGTGTGGCCGAAATTCAGCAGTGCGCGGACATCTCGCGTCTCGTGTTCGTCGGCCTCCACCACGCGGGCCTTGATGGCGATGTTGCGGGCGATCAACTCCGCCGGCACCTCGCGGCTCGCGGGATCGAGTGCGGCTAATTCGTCCAGCATTTCAGCATCGCGGATGGCGGAGTGCTTGATTGCCTCGGCGAAGCCCTCGTGAAACTCCCGGTCCGGCAGCGTCCGCAGGGTTTCGGGGTCCACGATCACGAGTCGCGGCTGATGGAACGCGCCTAACAAATTTTTCCCCTCGCCCACATTCACCCCGGTCTTGCCACCCACCGAGGAATCCACCTGTGCCACGATCGTTGTCGGAATCTGCACAAAGGGAATCCCACGATAGAAAATCGCGGCCACGAAACCCGCCAGATCACCCACCACGCCCCCGCCGAGCGCCACGACCAGTGATTTTCGATCATGTCCGGCGCGGATCATTTCCCGGCAAATCGCCTCGGCCTGGCCCATGGATTTCGACGCCTCGCCCGCCGCCACCGTGTGCAGCGTGGGCCGGAAACCCGCCGCTTCGAGCGATGCCAACAACGTGTCGGAATGAAATCCCGCCACCGTCTCATCGCTAACAATCGCCGCCCGCAAGCCCGAAATCCCGGACGCTATCAGCAAATCACCCACTGCGAAGAGTTGGCCCGGTTCGACTAACACATGGTAGGAGCGCTCTGCAAGATCGACATGGACGGAAGGCATGGCGGCAGCATGAAACAAGCGCCGCGCATGTCCAGATCATCTCCTGCACTTGCTTCTCATCTCGCCAACCGCCACCCTCTGGAAATCTTGTCCACTCACACCCAACTTGCCGTCATCGGTGGCGGCCCGGCCGGACTTCGTGCGGCGGAGGTCGCCGCCAGCGCCGGACTCCAGGTCACGCTCTACGATGCCAAGCCGTCGGTCGGGCGAAAATTTCTCATCGCGGGCAAGGGCGGACTCAACCTCACCCATGGCGAGCCACTGGACCGCTTCGTCACCCGCTACTCCGGGCCTAACCAGCCTGCGGAGATTTGGGAAAATCTCATCGGCGCGTTCGATTCCGCCGCCCTCCGCACTTGGGCCGCCGGTCTTGGGATCGAAACCTTCCAAGCCAGCAGTGGCCGGATTTACCCCACCGCCCTCAAAGCCGCGCCCCTGCTCCGCCGCTGGCTCGAGCGCCTGCGTGGCCTCGGCGTCCGCTTCGAGATGAACCACCGCTGGTCCGCCCTGACGCCCGGCTCGCCCTATCAACTCGATTTCTCTAACGGCACCACCGCCTCGGCCGATGCAGTGATCTTAGCGCTCGGCGGCGGCTCATGGGCCAGAACCGGCTCCGACGGCGGCTGGACTTCGATTTTCGAAAAACTCGGGATCGCGCTGAATCCGCTCGCCCCCGCCAACTGCGGCTGGGAACACGCGTGGTCGCCAGAAATTCTCGCCGCTGCCGAGGGCAAACCCTTGAAAAATCTCCACGTCCGCGCAGGCGACGTGACCGCTATCGGCGAGCTGATGGTCACCCGCTACGGCCTCGAAGGCGGCGCGATCTATCAACTCGGTGCCGCCCTCCGTGCCATGCCAGAGCCCGCCATCGCCATCGACTTCAAGCCCACCTTCACCCACGCCCAACTCGTCGCCAAACTGCAATCCGTCCGCCGCGATTTTCTAACCGCAGCCCGCAGCGCCTGGAAACTCAGCGCCCCCGTGCACGCCATCCTCGCCCAACAAGTTTTCCCCGATGCCGACACCCTTGCCCGCGCAGCGAAACATTGCCTCATCCCGCTCACCCAACCCCGCCCGCTCGACGAAGCCATCTCCTCCGCTGGCGGTGTCTGTTGGAGCGAGACCGACACCACTCTCATGTTAGAAAAACTCCCCGGCATCTTCCTCGCCGGAGAAATGCTCGACTGGGAAGCCCCCACCGGCGGCTACCTCATGCAAGGCTGCTTCGCCACCGGCACCCGCGCGGCACAGTCGGCGGTGGCGTGGTTGGCCTTGATAGAAAAATGACAAATGTGATGCGGCCATTTTTAACACAATGGATCGAGGTGGATGTTAGTTTTTTGATGCCTCGGTCTTGGCGCAGAAGTCGTCCGGGGTTGCGATTTCCCCGAAGCGCGTGTAGAAAGCGCGGCATGTTGGAGGCGATGCAATCGAGCGTGGTGTGGCAGGGCGTGGGAACCGGGGTGGCTTGGTTGATCACCGGCTGTCTATTGCTGGCGGGAGCGGTGGGCTGTGTGCTGCCGATCTTGCCGGGGCATTTGATCATTCTCATCGCGGCAATCGCCCACCGCTTGATGCTCGGCGAGGCATCCGGCCTGCACTGGTGGTCGTTTGTGGTGCTGGTGCTGCTGATGGCGATTTCTCAAACCTGCGAAATGGTGAGCGGGGCGGCGGGATCGAAATGGTTCGGTGGCACGCGCTGGGGAGCCTTCGGTGCGCTAACAGGGACGGTGGTGGGGCTGTTTTTCCTACCCTTCGGCCTGCTGTTAGGACCACTGATCGGAGCCTTCGTGTTTGAAATCGCCTTCGCCCGCAAGCACGCACGACCAGCGGCGATTTCCGGCGTGGGTTCGGTAGTCGGCACGGTCGCGGGGATGGGGATTAAGCTGGTGGTCGGGGCGGTGATGATCGCTTGGTTTTTCCTGGATGTTTTTTGCTTAGGAAAATAGCGTAACCATTCAATTACCCCAATTTGCCTGTCACTGTGAATTAGTTCTCCATTTTTGAGGCGGGCGTTTTCGCGTCGCAGGGATATCAGATCGTCCGCTTCGGTCCTCTCACCTGCAGCTCGCGGCCATGCGCTCCCGACCTGAGATCCCTGCGAGCTGTGTCTCCAACTGTAGAGGAGATTGCTGTTGATGCAGAGTTCTTCGGCGATCTGGGAGACGGGCCAGCCTGTCGCGAGTCGCTCGACGGCTTGGGCTTTGAATTCAGCGGTGGCTGATCTTGGCGGTTGTTGGTCCAACAATCCTCACCTCAGGCCACTTTTTTCGCCAAAAACCCCGCTTTAAATCTTCCTACAAAAATTCATTGGAATAATTTCAAGAAGTGCGAGTCTCATTCCATACAAAGCCGTGGTTTACAAGCGGCTTTGTCCAACCAACAACAACCAAATACCGAAAATTATGAAAACCACCAACGCCCTCGTGGCCGCTGCCCTCGCCGGAGTATTCGCTGCCGGAACCACCGTTTCCTACGCTTCCCAACTGATGGGATCCCCGGTTTCCGAGGAAAAGGAAAAAGATGCCTGCAAGGGCAAGGAAGGCTGCAAAGGCAAGGAAAAGAAAAAGGAAGAAGAGAAGAAAGAAGGCACTTTCTCGGTCTCCAACGAAGCTGACAAGGACAAGAGCAAGTGCTCCGGCAAAGACGGCTGCAAGGGCAAAGACGGCTGCAAAGGCAAGGAAAAGAAGGAAGAGAAGAAGGAAGGCACCATCCTCTGATTTTTCCAAGAAGCCCCGCGGAACATTCCGTTCCGCGGGGCTTCTCTCTTTCCTAACCACTAACTGCAATGAGTGCCTCGCGATTCACGGGCGGCGTGGAATTGGCAACCGGGATCGGCCTCCGCTCCCCGCATTACCGCCATATCCTGTCGGAAAAACCGACGGTCGATTGGTTTGAAATTATTTCAGAAAACTACATGGTCGAGGGCGGGCGTCCGCTCGAGGTGCTCGACATGATCCTGGAGCAATACCGCGTCGTCCAACATGGCGTGGGTCTCTATCCGGGTAATTGCGATGGCATCGACCGGGATCACCTCAAGCGCCTGAAACGCTTGGTGAAACGGACCAAAACCCCGTGGATTTCCGATCACCTCTGCTGGGGCAGCATCGACGGCAGCATGAGCCACGACCTCCTGCCCATCCCTTTCACCTTTGAGGCTGCTAGAAAAACGGCGGCCAATCTCCGCATGGTTCAGGATTTCCTCGAAGTCCCGCTGGCCATGGAAAATGTTAGCAGCTACGGCGAGTTCAACGACAGCGAGATGACCGAGTGGGAATTTCTAGCAGAAGTCTGCGAACTGGCGGATGTCGGCATCCTGTTGGACGTGAACAACATTTACGTTTCCTCGATCAACAATGTCTTCGAGCCGCTGGATTATGTGAACTTCGTGCCGCCCGAGCGGGTCGCGCAGATCCACATCGCTGGCCATTCGCGTTACGAGCGGTTCATCGTGGACACTCACGATCATCCAGTTGTCGATCCGGTGTGGAAACTTTATGAACGCGCCATCGAGCGCTGCGGGCCGGTGGCGACTTTGTTAGAATGGGACGGACGAATTCCATCGTTTGACGAGGTTTGGACTGAAGCCCGGAAATCCGAAACCTGGCGCGAGTCCGCGCTTGCGAAGAAGGGGACCGATGCGGCCGCTTGAACAAACTCAGCGCGAATTTTTCGCCGCCCTGCAAATGCCCCTGCGCGGCAGGAGTCGCAACAGCACCGACCTCGCGCCCTCGGTTGAGGGTCATTCGCCGGAGTTTCTCGCGAAGGCCGAGTCATTGATGAAGGCGGGGTCGAATCTGCTG
This sequence comes from Akkermansiaceae bacterium, assembly GCA_025354565.1. Taxonomy (GTDB): domain Bacteria; phylum Verrucomicrobiota; class Verrucomicrobiia; order Verrucomicrobiales; family Akkermansiaceae; genus Luteolibacter. Next base: position 39,133 of record JANXMQ010000112.1, on the reverse strand, counting down.
CCCGCTGAGCAACTCGAACTCTATCACCGGCAGTATTGGTTTCGGCTGCTGGACTCGATCGCCGAGGACTTTCCCACGCTGCGGAAAATCGCGGGGGAGGGGACTTTCTGGGCGCTGATGGAGGCCTATGTTTGCGCCTGTCCTTCGGCCAGTTTCACGCTCCGCCACTTGGGTCGGCGTTTGGCGGATTTCACGGCGGAGTGGGAGGAAATCGACGCCACCAGACGCCGCTGGTTCGCCGCGCTTGCCCGGTTAGAATACGCCCACATGGAAATTTTTGAGGCCGCCGAGTGGGAAGCCGTCCCGCCCGAGCAATTGGCCAGCGTTGAACTCGGACTGCAACCCCATGTTGTGCTGCTAGAACTGCCGGTCCCCGCCGATCTTTGCATGGATTGGGATAAGTTCATGCCCGAGGCAGAAGCTCTGACCCATCTCGCTGTCTGGAGAAACGAGTCGGGCAATTCCGCGCAATGCCGGATCGACCCGATCGAATTCGTTCTGTTATCCCGCCTTCGCCAAGGTAGTTCGCTCGCCGCGCTTTTCGCCGAACCCACTGCCCGTGAACCCTCACCCGAGGAAGTGGCGGGGTGGTTCGCGAACTGGCAGAACCGCCGTTGGATCGCTCTCGCGCCCACGGCGGAAACTGAAAATTTCCCGGTCGTCAGCCAACGCAGTGGTGGCGACATCGATTGGAGCCGCGTCGATAAAATGGGTTCCCAGGCACGGGCGATGGAGGATTGATGCCAACACGCTTTGATCGCAGGGAACACTTGAAATGCAGGTGGCGGCTTCCCATGCTGGCGGGGTGTCCGCTCCGCCCCACAGTCCCCTCGCATTTTTCGCGCACGAGCGTGGGGATGCGCGGGTGGTGAAACGGATCGCGGCCTTGCAGGATCAACGGTGGAAAGTCGTGGGTTTCACGTTTCACCGGGTGCGGGAAAAGCCAGAGTTGCCGCCGGGTTGGCAGAATATCCATCTCGGGACGACGTACAATCGCCGCTACTTCCGGCGCTTATGGGCGTTTGTGAAAGCCATCGGGGTCTTGTGGGCGAACCGGGATCGGCTTGGGAATTGCGGGGTGATCTATGCGGTGAACACGGACAATGCGCTGCTTGCTCTGTTAGGCCGATTCTTCGCGGGACGGCGGGTGCCGCTGGTGCTGGAACTGGCGGACATCCAGCCGGTGATGACGGGCAAGGGACTGGTGGCAAAAATTTTCCGCGCCATCGAGCGGGTGGTGTTAGAACGGGTCGCCTTGTTAGTCACGACCTCGCCGGGCTTCGTGCGCGAGTATTTTCTACCAGTGCAGAATTTCACGGGTGAGATATTTTTATTGGAAAACAAAGTCTATCCCTCCCGCCGCCTGCCTCTGGCCGAGGCTGCAAGCGAGGTGCCGGTGGCGCATGGCCAGCCCTGGGTGATCGGCGGCTTCGGTGCTTTGCGCTGCCGCCGGAGTTTGGAAATGATGCACGCACTGGCCTTGCGTCTGGGTGAGCGGGTGCGCTTCGTGCTGCGCGGCTATCCGGCAGGCACGCTCGCGGATGAGTTCGACGACTTGCTCGGGGATCTGCCGAATTTCGTTTACGGTGGTTCGTATTTCTATCCGGACGAGCTGGCAGAACTGTATGCAGGGATTGATTTCAACTGGGCCTTCGACCAGACTGATCCCAACGGCAACTCGGCGTGGTTGCTACCTAACCGGATCTACGAGGGCGGCTGTTTCGGCGTGCCGGTGCTCGGGGCGGCGGTGACGGAAACCGGTCGTTGGATCGAGGAGCACGCGCTGGGGTGGACCTTCGCGGAGCCGTTGGAAGAGAGCCTGGCGGCGTTTTTTGAGGCGCTGACGGTGACGGATTGGGCGGTGGTCAAGCACCGCTGCGCCGAGCATCCGCGCGGCGAATTCACTGGCGATGACGACTATGTGAATCTAGCGAAACGGTTGAAGGAACTGGAGGTCGGGTGAAATTTTCCTATGCGCTTCCCATGTGGCATTTGCAGTCTATGGTACGGCCCAACTAACTACCACTGATGACATTTTCCCAAATTCTGACCCATCCCGGCGGCTCGCATAAAGACGAGTTCCTTGCCTGCTGCTTGTTGTTAGCTCAAAACCGGGTGCCGATCGTGCGCCGGGAGCCGACACCGCAGGATTTGGTGGATGTTTCCACGGCGGTGGTGGATGTGGGGCATGAGCACTCGCCGGAGCGGGGAAATTTCGACCATCATCAGTTTCCGAAGGATCATCCGCCGACCTGTTCGTTGAGTCTGGTGTTACAGGAGCTTGGAGTTTACGAAGATGCGCGGGCGTTTTGCGATTGGCTGGAGCCGGCCGAGTGGTTCGACACGCGCGGGCCCGTGGAGACGGCGCGCTGGCTGGGAGTGACGCGGGAAACCTTGTTCAAGCTGAACTCACCAATCGATACGACGCTGTTGCGCCGCTTCGCTGGGGTGACTGAGCTGCGGCCAGGGGAGCCGCTGTGGGAGGTCATGCGGTGGATCGGCAGTGATTTGCTGGATTATTTAAAAAACCTGCGCGAGCGGCTGGATCACCTCGCGGCGGTGGCGGAGATTTGGGAAATCGCAGCGCCTCGCGGAGTCTTCAAGGTGTTATACTTGCCAACGACTGCGGGACTCGGGGACGATCCATCGTCGGGGCTGGCGCGGTTCATCGAGTCGCGGGCGGATGCGCGGGAGATCGTGGGGCAAGTTTACCCAGATCGCCGGGGCGCGGGCTTCGGGATGTCGCGGCACAACGATCATCCGGGGCTGGATTTTACGCGGATTGCGGACTGCGTGGACGTGCATTTCGCGCATGCACGGGGCTTTGTGGCGAAGACATCGGCGACGGACCCGGCGAGATTGCGGGAACTTTTGGGCCTCGCCTGGGGGTGAAGGCTGATTTTAACCGTCAAGTGGTGAAAACAAGACCTTGCGTGGACTCACCATCCGTGGAACTCGTATCCAGTGCCGTTGCGGCAAATCCCCCCACCTGATTCCCATGCGTGAAACTCTTATTGTCGTCGGCCTGCTCGTTCTCGCGGTGGCATTGCGTTCGGCCCGCACGAACTGCCTGCGCAAGCTGGGAGCCCTGACGTTTCTCGGGGCGAGTTTCTGCATGTTCTATTTCCTGAGCGGAAAATTGGTGGGCGGCCTCGTGGGCGTGGCGCTGTGGTTTTTCCTGCCGTGGATCGAGCTTTTATCGCGGATTCGGCGGATGCGTCTGCCGCTAGAAAACCGGCTGCACCACCGGATGATCCCGAATCCGTCGTTTTTCCCAAACGCGACTGAAGCGGCGTCAGCGATGGAGGAAGCGGGTTTCGAGCACGTTTCCGACTGCGGTTGGGAATGGGCCGGGATGCAACAATTTTTCCGCCTCTTCTGGCATCCGGAAGAGCGCGCGGTGGCGGCGGTCTGTCTTTGTGAGCAGAGTGATGTGGCCTTCGCTTTCATCTCTATCACCTCGCATGATGCGGACGGCGGCATCTGGCGGACGACGAATTTTCCCTTCGCGCCAACACTGCAATGCCCGCCCAATGTGAAATGGAACCATGTCCCCTGCGAGCGGAGTTGCTTCCATCAGATTCTCAAGGATCACCGGAAATACCTCGGTCGGCTGGATCTTGCGGCTGATCGTTTGCAGATGCCGGACCCGGAGGAGATCGAGGCTTCCATCGAGCAGGAAATGCGGCGGCAGGTGGCTCACAATCTAGCCGCCGGACTCATCCAACTCACTGGCGACGGCCATTTTCAATACTCAACACGCGGCCTGCTATTCCTCTGGGGCCAGTTCATCAAGGATATGGTTAGGCTCTGCTAGAAAATGCCTTACGCGGTGATAACCCCACCGACGATCAACCCGGCGATGGTCAGACCGAGCGCGATGCGATACCAGCCGAACACGGATAGCCCGTGGCTTTGCAAATAGGCAACCAGCCATTTCACCGCCAGCGCGGCGGATATTGCAGCGGCGATGATGCCAATGAACAGCGGCATGCTCCCGTATGCGTGGATCATCAGCTTGGTGCCGCCGAAGAGATGGTTGTAAGCTGGATCGAGGTCTTTCACTTTTTCCACCGACTCCTTGACCGTGGCGGCGGTGAGTGTGAGCACGCCCAGCAGAAATGAGTATTCCACCGCCGCGCGGATCGACAGGCCGACGAGTAATCCGCCGCAGATGGTCATGAGGCTGCGGCTGGTGCCGGGGCACATCGCCACGCATTGCAACAGGCCGATGATGAGGGCCATCTTCAGGGTCAATTCACCAAGCTCGGAACCGCCGTTTCGTGAGGATTTTTTCCGGTTCCACCATGCGACGGTTAGAATGCCAACGCCACCGATGATCCAAGCGATGATTACCGGCCACATGCCAAACAGGTGCTCCTTGATCTTGTGGCTGAGAATCACGCCGATGACTGCGGCGGGCATGAATCCGGCGATGATGTTGATGGCAAGTTTCAGGCCTTCGGGGTTTTTACCCAGCACACCCTGGATCATTTGAAGCACCCGTTTCCAATAGAGCCCGAGCACCGCGAGAATCGCACCGCCTTGGATGCACACCGCGAAGGCATCCGCCGCCGCCTTGGCTTCCGGGCCGCCGACACCAATGCCCATGATGCGTTGGGCGACGATCAAATGACCGGTGGAACTGATAGGAAGATACTCGGTGATCCCTTCGATCACGCCTAGGATGAATGCTTGCCAAGGATGCATGGTGAATTTCCGCGAAGTTGGGGAACGGGCGGACTTTGCGCAAGGCAATAGCGACAGGCAATAGCGGCGAGTTCAGCCCTTTGGCGCGAAGCGGCGGGCAGTGACGCTGGCACCGCAGATCGCACCGAGACGCTCGGGTCGGTCCACCAGAGGGAAGCGGAAACTGCGGACCCCGGACATGCTGGTATGCCGAATGATGCTGCCCAAGCCGATGCCGACTAGTCCTAACAAGGAGAGCGTGCCGACGACCAGCAGGCCGATTTTCATCGTCCGCTCCGCTGGTGGTGGGGTGCCACGGAGTTTGAAATACCGCTCGAACTCGCGGGTCAGGTTGCCCATAAGCGCTTCCAAATAGGGTTCCGGAGCCAGCTTGGAGTCCGTCGCCTCCAGGGTCCGCGTGAGCATGGCATCCGTTTCATGCGTCGGAATGCGGGCGGCGCTATCCTGTTGAGCCGGGATTCCTGCCATTTCGCGGCCGATGCCGACATTGCGGCTGTCCGACTCGAAGACCACCACCAGACCGTTGCCGTCAGGCAGCCATGCCTGACGCAGTTGTGCCGCACGTTCGGGGGCGGTGGTGGTGATCAGCACGGGCTCGACCACGAGGTAGATTTGGTAGCCGCAGTCTCGTTTCAATTTAAGTATGGACTCGGAAATCCGCTTGAGCGCGATGGGATCCCGCGCGAAAAAACCGCCGCTGTCGATGATGCCACCAGCGGGCGGGTCTAGTACGCGATGGGTCCTAGCGTCTGGCAACGACTGCCCCCGGCTTGGCACGACCCAAGTGAGCAAGCAAATCCAGATTGACAAACCGAGTTTCAAGACGTTCATTGGTCCTAATCCTTTGAGGAATCCTTAGTAATGACAAGCTGGATTACGGTTTGGCTTTAAAATTGCTGAAAAGCCCCTCAATCGGAATCGGCTGAACACTTTTGATATAAAATCGGTTTCTGGATACACCGAACCCCAAATTTTTGAAATTATCGGGATCCCCCCCAAAAATTTGACGGATTTTGGTAGGAATTCAGCCAATTTTTTCGGAAGCTGCACTCAAATCTCGGCAGAATTTATTTTTTCAACACGAAACAAAACATTGATTATTAGCGTTTTACATAAATATTCAAAAAATATCAAATAAATCTTGCGGGCATAGTGTACTTTGGTGTACTTTTGGGCACTGACACGAAGGTCAGTTCCAGCCGTGAGCACCACCGAACAACGTTATAGGGGATTTACTCCCTACAAGATGGATCCGAAGTATCGGGTTTCCATCCCGACGGGTTGGCGTCCAGAAGCGAACGCGCCGCTGTTCCTTCAATTCTCACATTCATACGATTTGCCGGTCGTCAAGGTGCTCAGCGAGGAGGCCTATGACGAAAAAGTGGCGCTGATCAAAGGCAGCGAGAACCATACCCCGGCGGAAAAAAGCCAGATGCTTGGCAAGTTGGCGATGCTCTGCAAAGAGGTGACCTTGAACGACCAAGGCAAGCTGCTCATCCCGAAGGACCTGAGCGAAAAGTCCGGGATCACGGCCGAATCCGATGTCGTCCTCGCCGGACGCGGTAACTACTTCGAGGTCTGGAGCAGCGCGAATTTTGATGTGGTTCTCGGCATCGAATCACGCCCAGTCGAGAAGGATTATCTCGGCATCTTCTAACTTTCCCAAACTCTCACCCACCACACACCCACAGCAGCAATGTTGTTCACCCATCCAATTCTGACACTCGAGGCGGTCCGCAATACAGCGGCTCCGGTCGCTCTCGCCCGCGTGTCAGGATTGGGACTCTTTTCAGATGAAGCGGCGCGCTCGGGACAGTCCGCCGCCTTGTCGAACCTAACGGATGTCCGCACCGCTCCTGGCTGGTTGTCGGTGCGGCGTCCGGTGATTTTCCTGGCTGGGCGCATGAAGTCTCTCGGGACAGAGCTTCTCGCGCTATTTGGAACGATGGTCCGCACTGCTCCTGGCTGGTTGTCAGTGCGGCCATCGCAAATTTTCCCTTCAGACGAAACGGTGCGCTCGGGACAGCACACCGCTTTGTCGAACCTAACGGATGTCCGCATCGCTCCTGGCTGGTTGTCGGTGCGGACTCCTGTTTTTTTCTCAGCACCCGCAGCGCCCGCTGACTATCACCTTCCGGTTTTCCCAGCGGAAATCGCCAACTGGATGTCTCCCGCTGTGGGAAAATTCATCATTGATGGCACGCTCGGCGGTGGCGGGCATAGTGAGATTTTCCTGAAAGCCGGGGCCACGGTGTTGGGTGTGGACCGTGATCCAGAAGCGCTGGCCTATGCTCGTGCCCGACTTGCCGCATTCGGCGAACGCTTTTCCACGTGGGAGGGAAACTTCTCACGCCTCCCGGAAATCCCCGGGATCCAAAGGGGGGAACTGGCCGATGGCCTGCTGATGGATCTCGGGGTTTCTTCCCGCCAGCTTGACTCCGCCGTGCGGGGATTTTCCTTCATGCGCGAGGGGCCGTTAGATATGCGGATGGGACCATCTAGCCCACGCACGGCGGCGGACATCGTGAATCGTTGGCCGGAAGCGGAAATTGTTAGGATTCTGTTTGAATACGGTGAGGAATCCAAGGCCCGCCGGATCGCCGGAGCCATCGTCAAGCAACGTGCCATCAAGCCGTTTTCCACCACCCATGATCTCGCAAACTGCATCGAGCACACCATCGGTCGTCATGGCCGGACTCACCCCGCGACCAAAACCTTCCAGGCGATTCGCATGGCGGTGAACGAGGAGCTCGAATCGCTATCCGCCGCTCTAGCATCTGCGCCCGCCGTACTCAAACCGGGGGGGCGTTTGTTAATCATTACATTCCACAGCCTCGAAGATCGGATCGTAAAACATTTTCTCAAACATCGTTCCACCGAATATCTCGACGATCCAGGATGGCCGGAACCTAGGCCGAATCCGGACTACCAATTCCGCCTGCTGGCCCGTAAAGCCATCGTGCCCACCGCCGAGGAAATCTCCCTGAACCCGCGAGCCCGCAGTGCAAAACTGCGGGTTGCCCAGCTTTTGGACCCCAAGCCATGAACCACCGCCGCAACGAATCCCGCACGCCCGCATGGGTGTTTGTCTCACTCATTCTCGCTGCGGTGATCGCGGCGACCGGTGGTGTCGCCCACGCTTATTATAAAAATCGCCAAGTTCAAATCAGCCGGGAAATTGATGCCATCGACCGCCATGTCGAGCAGGAGCGACTCGACATCCGGATCAGTGAGATGCGGATGGATGAACTGCTAAACCGCTTTGTCATTCGTAAACAAATTGAATCCAACGGTTCAGCCCTGCGTCCGATTCCCATCGGCGTAGTCGAAGATATCGAAGCCGCCCCAACCGCCAACCACACCGTCGCGTCCACCACTCCATAGTCTGTGAAATCCACCTTTCAAACCCGTTGCATCATCTTGTGTTTGGTCCTCGTGACCGGACTGAGCGTGCTCTCAGGGAGATTAGTGCAAATTCAGTTAGTGGATCGCCAGCGCTATGCGGAAAACTCACGGAAGGCCTATCACCGTACCGAAAAACTCTCCGCCAGCCGCGGCGAGATAGTGGATCGTCATGAAGAGCCGCTCGCGAAAAGTATTCCTGTCGCCACCGTTTTTCTGGACAAAAAACACCTCAATGATCCCAAGCTCGCCAGCTTCGGACTCGCCTATCAGGAAGCCAGCGCGGAACCCGGTTGGAATTTGCTCGATCCTGTTCAACAGCGTCGCCGCATCAACGGGCTGCGGGGAGAAATCCTAGCGCGGGAGACTGCGGACGCGATCGTGCAAAAACACCTTGCCTATGCGATCAGCATTCTCGCCCGTCCGCTTGGCATGCGCCGCGAGGAACTCCGCGAAAAAATCGAACACAGCAAGGGCGAGTGGCTCGCGATTGCCAAGGATCTGCCGGAAGATGTGGCGGATAATTTGCGCGATGCCGTCGAAAGTCATTGGGTCGGCGGCTTTGAATTCGAGAACTCTATCAAACGCTGGTACACGGCACCGAATCAGGCAACCCACCTGATCGGCTTCACCGGTGAGGTGGAGAAAAAGGACGACGAAGGCAAGCCACACACACAGGTGCTCGGGCTGTTCGGAGTGGAGTCGTCGATGGAGGCATTTCTAGCAGGACGTGATGGCTCGCGCGAGCATTTCCGCGATGCGAGGGGACTTGTGGTGCCTGGGAATTCAGCGAGTCTGAAGCCGCCGCGCGCGGGCTTGAACGTCAAACTCACGATCGACATGGGCATTCAGTCGATCGTCGAGGAAGAGCTGGACAAGGGGCTGGCGGAATTTCAGTCCGCCCGTGGCGCGGTTATACTAATGGATCCGAAAACGGGTGAAATTCTCGCCATGGCAAGCCGACCCCAGTTTGATCTGAACCTCAAGCAGGACCTCGCTGAAAATGGCTACAACTATGCGATCCAGGCGATTTATGAACCCGGCTCAACAATCAAGATCGTTGCGACTTCCGGCGCGCTCAATGAAGGTTTAGTCACCCCCCAAACTTCGATTTTCTGTCACAATGGTTTCTATCAGGGCAAGGGCTATGTGGTAAAAGATGATCATCCGGCAGGCATTCTGAGCTTTGAGGGCGTACTTCAGAAATCGAATAACAATGGCACCTATAGTATTGGTCGGCAGTTGGGAGCGAAACGATTCTATGATTATCTCCACAGTTATGGTTTTGGCCGAAAAACCGGAATTTTATTGAGTGGTGAAAGCTCGGGAACCGCCCGCAACACAGGCAATGAAGTGGATTTTTCACGCGCTTGTTATGGTTATGCATCCAACGTGACGCCGTTGCAACTGGCTTGCGCCTACTCGGCCATCGCCAGTGACGGCAAACTCAGGAAACCCCATATCGTCAAATCACTCATTGCGAATGATGGCACCGTCGTCGAAGATTATCCCCCAGAAATCGTGAACGAGGTGATCAAGCCGAAGACCGCATCACTCATGCGCACGGCCTTGGAAAAAGTCGTCAAGGCCGGCACCGCCACCCGCGCTGCTGTAGCGGGTTTTCTAGTGGCAGGGAAAACCGGCACCGTCCAGAAGCACAATCCACGAGGCGGTTATTACACCGATAAAATGATCACCTCGTTCGCCGGTATGATGCCCGCCGAAGATCCGGCCTTTGTCTGCGTGGTGGTGATCGATGACCCGCGCATTCCGACCATCAAACATCAAGGCGGACTGATCGCCGCGCCGGTCTTCAGCAAGATCGCCACCCGCGTCGCCGCGCACATGAATTTGCAACCCACCGAACCCATCGTCCCACCGCTTGCCGCCACCACCCGATGATTCTCCGCGACCTTGCATCCTGTCTATCAAGAGTCACGATCGCCGGATCGTTGGATACGGAAGTGCATGGCATCACCGCGTCTTCGCGCGAGGTGGCTCCGGGCATGATGTTTGCCGCGATCCGGGGTACGATGATCGATGGCCATCGTTTCATTAATGACGCTCTAACTGCTGGTGCCGCCGCAATTCTGGCAGAATCCGCGCAGCCTGCCGACTATCATGGCTCTGCAACCTGGCTGCACGTTCCTGATAGCCGCGCGGCCGTTTCCGCCCTAGCCTCGACCATGGCCGGGCATCCTTGGAAAGACCTGGTGATGGCTGGCGTCACCGGCACGAACGGCAAAACGACCACTGCTTTCTTGCTCCATCATCTGATGAAAACGGCATGGCACCGCGCCGGTTTGCTCGGCACGATCCTTGTTGATGACGGTGAAACCGTGGAGTCCGCCAAACACACCACGCCCGGTTCCATCGAACTATCAGCGCTGCTCGGCCGCATGAAAGATAACGGTTGCCGGGGCGTGGCGCTAGAGGTTTCCTCTCATGGCATCCATCAGAAGCGGATTTCCTCGATCGGCTTTGACGCCTGCGTGTTCACCAATCTAACACAAGACCACCTCGACTATCACGGCACGCTCGATGCCTATTTCAAAGCGAAGGCGGATTGGTTCCATGAGCTGGCCGCAAATCCGCATGGTAAAAATCCAGTGGCTGTCATTAACACCGACGACGCCCGTGGCGCAGAGCTTGCCGCCGCGTTGGATGGGAAAATGCCGGTGCTCCGTTTCGGCTTCGGCGTTCACTGTGATTTCCGCGCTAACAATTTCCTCCAGACCGCACGGGGAATGTCTTTCGAACTCGCTGCGAAGGGAAAAACCTATCTCGTCCGAGCGCCTCTGATCGGTCGTTTTAATGTTTACAACCTGTTAGCTGCCATCGCCGCCGCCAGCGCCTGCGGCATCCGCCCGCGTGATGCGGTGGCTGCGGTAGCCAATGCACCGCAGGTTCCAGGGCGGATGGAAAACGTCGGCAATGCCGGCGGGGCAACGGTTTTCGTCGATTACGCACACACCCCGGACGCCATGGAAAACGCCTGCCGCACGCTTCGGGAACTCAACCCGCGCCATCTCATCACCGTCTTCGGTTGCGGCGGTGATCGTGACAAGGGCAAGCGGCCGCTGATGGCTGTCGCCGCCGCCCGGTATAGCGATGCCTGCGTCGTCACCTCAGACAATCCGCGTTCGGAGGATCCTCTAACTATCATCCGCGAGATTGAGGCTGGCCTTATGGGCAAGACCTTCCGCAGCATCTCGGACCGCGACGAGGCGATCAACTTCGCGGTGCGGAACTCGCACGCCGGCGACATTATTCTCATCGCCGGCAAGGGTCATGAGTCAACCCAACAATTTTCCGATCACACCATCGACTTTGACGACCGCAAGCACGCGAGCAAGGCGCTGCGCGACCACGCTCTGGCAATTTCAGAAATGTCATGAAACCTCTAACCGCCCAACAACTTGCGGACATCCTCGGCGTGCCACTTGCCGCCGGACGGGGCGATGTGTTGATCACCGGCGGCGTCTCGACGGACACCCGCAGCCTGACCTTAGGCGCGGTGTTTTTCGCGCTCAGCGGGGAAAATTTCAATGGCGACACCTTCGCCCCGCAGGCGCTTGCAGCAGGTGCCACTGTCGCTGTCGTGCGTGAGTGGACGGGCGAGGTTCCCGCCAGCACCGCCGTTATCGTCGTCGCGGATACGCTGTTAGCACTGCAACGCCTTGCCTGCTGGTGGCGGAAACAACTGGACATTCCGGTGGTCGCCATCACTGGCTCTAACGGCAAGACCAGCACCAAGGATTTTACCGCCGCGATCCTGTCACGACATTTCAATGTTTCCGCCACCCGTGGAAATTTGAACAACCACATCGGAGTGCCGCTTACTGTGCTAGCGACGACTCCCGAACATAGCGCCGCCGTCTGGGAAATGGGGATGAACCACTCCGGCGAGATTGCACCACTGTGCGAAATAGCCCGGCCCAAGTATGGTGTCATTACTAACATCGGCACCGCGCACATCGAGTTTCTGAAAACCCGTGAGGCTATCGCCGAGGAAAAAGGCATGCTCGCCCGCGCACTCCCGGCGGATGGAATTCTGTTCCTGCCCGCCACCTGTGAATTCCAAGATTACCTGCGCCAGCGGACGCGCGCAGCGATGGTTGCCGTCGGTAACGGGCGCGGTCTGGTAAGGGCGGAAAACATCAGGTTTGAGACTGCTGGCACCTCCTTCAACCTCGTCATCGAAGGCGCGGAATCCGCCGAAGTCTCGCTGTCCGTACCGGGACGTCACATGGTGACGAATGCCCTGTTAGCCGCCGGGGTCGGCTGGAAACTCGGACTCTCCACAGCGGAAATTGCAGCGGGACTTTCCACCGCCATCCTAACTGGCGGACGGCTCGGACGCTACCAGTATCAAGGCACAACAGTGATCGATGATACATACAATGCTAATCCCGAATCGATGGCGGCTGCGATTGAAACTTTAGCCGATACGCCTGTTAGCAATGGTGCACGGCGCATCATTGTGCTCGGGCGTATGGGCGAGCTCGGCACCCACGCTCCGGCCGCCCATCTGCGGACCGGTGCTCTTGCCGCCGAGCGTCATCTAACAGTCGTCGCGGTAGGTGAAGGTGCCGAGGGCATCGCCGAGGGTGCGCAAAACGCGCCGCATTTTCCCGATCTCGACCAAGCGGCCAAATGGCTAACACGCGAGGTAAAACCAGGTGATGTTGTGCTCTTCAAGGGCAGCCGCACCGCAACCATCGAGCGTGTGATGCACGCCGCATTTCCTCGAAACTAATGCTTCCCGCACTTTACGATTACTGGTCGAACGCCTTCGAGCATGGAGCCGATTGGGCGAAGACTTGCCACTTTCTCAATCTGTTCCAATACATCACATTCCGGGCGGCCAGCGCGGGGTTGCTGTCCTTCATCCTCTCGGTGATTTTTGGCCCACGCGTGATCCGCCAGTTGATTTCGCTCAAGGTCGGACAGCCGATCCGCACTGCTGCGGAAGTGCATAAACTGGCAGAATTGCATGGCGGAAAAATCGGCACGCCAACGATGGGTGGTGTGCTCATCATCGGCTCGGTGCTGGTTTCAACGCTGGTTTTCGCCCGTCCGCTGAATCCCTTTATCGCCGTCTGCGCTTGCACCATGGCGGCTTGCGGATTGTTAGGATTTTGCGACGACTATAAGAAAGTGAAGGAAAAAAAGTCCGATGGCATCAGCAGTCGGAAGAAGCTCGGCTGGCAATTGGTCATCGGGTTGGTCGCAGCGAGTTTTCTCTATTTCAAAAAGGAAATCTCCGGTTTCGGAGCCACTCCCCAGCAGATCGCGGATGGTCTGGCAGGTTACCGGCTCGGACAAAATCCCATCGGTATCGGCGAGATCTGCTTCCCTCTGGCCAGCGCACCGAAGGAATCAATCATTGATCTCGGCTGGATGATCATCCCGTTTTTCGCCCTCGTCATCGTCGGTTGCTCAAATGCAGTTAATCTAACCGACGGTCTTGACGGCCTCGCAACCGGCACCACGATCAGCGTCGCGCTGTCCTACGCCTTTATCGCCTATCTGGCCGGCCACTTTTACATGGCGACGGAGTATCTGGTGATTCCCCATAACCGCTACATCGGCGAACTGGCGGTTTTCCTCATGGCGCTTGTCGGCGCGAGTTTTGGTTTCCTGTGGTTCAACTGCCATCCTGCTAAGGTGTTCATGGGCGACACCGGCTCGCTCGCGATCGGTGGCGCGCTCGGCACGGCGGCGGTTTGTGTGAAACAGGAACTTCTGCTCATCATCATCGGCGGAGTTTTCGTCATGGAGGCGATGTCAGTCATCCTTCAAGTCGGCAGCTTCAAAATGCGCAAAAAGCGGATTTTTAAAATGTCGCCAATTCATCATCATTTCGAGCTGTTAGGTTGGCATGAGAATCAGGTCATCATCCGCTTCTGGATCATTTCCATCATGCTGGCCCTCTTCGGCCTCGCACTCCTTAAAATCGCCTAACTGAACCATGCAACTCGCAGGAAAACATGTCGCCATCCTTGGCGCGGGCCGCAGTGGCCGCGCGGCGGCAGCTTTGGCCTTGCGTGAAGGGGCCACGGTTTCCGCTTGGGATGGTGCCGACGCGGAGGTCTTCGATGGCATGCCGGAGAGCGTGGAAATCCATCCGCAGGCGACCGCGGCAGAGGGCCGCGAACTGGTTTCGGATTTGCTGGTGGTGAGTCCGGGCATCGATGCCTACGGCCCTTACGTCGCGGCATTTGCCACCCACACGGGTGAGGTGATCGGTGAGGTGGAATTGGCGACTCGCTTCTATCAAGGGAAAATTATCGGTATTACCGGCACGAACGGCAAGACGACGACCACCGAGTTGGTCGCCCGGATCTTAGCGCATGCAGCTCTCGGTGGCACGGCCTGTGGCAATTACGGCACGCCCTTTGCGGAAGTCCTGCTACAGGAAAATCCGCCGCCAGTGGTCGCGTTGGAGTTGAGTTCATTCCAGTTAGAAACCATCCGCACGCTGCATCCGGTAGTCGCAATCTGGCTCAATTTCGCACCGGATCACATGGACCGTTATCCGACGGTGGAAGCCTATCGCGCCGCCAAGTTACGGATTTTTGAAAATCAGACGGCAGAGGACACGGTGGTTGTTAGGACCGGAGAGAATCTCCCTGCATTGGCGGCGAAGGTGGTGACATTTTCCACAACCGACTGCACGGCGGACTGGCATTCCGAGGGCCAGACTATCGAACACGGTGGCAGCACTTGGCTCGAAATGGATCGTGATACCAGCCTGCGCGGTTTACACAACGCGGAGAATACGATGGCCGCACTGGCGGCTTGCCAAGCGCTCGGAATTTCCGCCCCGATCATGCGTGAAGCACTCCAGGGTTATGCCCCGCCGCCGCACCGCTGCGAACTCATCCGCACATTGGATGGCGTGGAATATTTGAATGATTCAAAGGCGACGAATCTCCATGCGTTAGAAAGCGCCCTGCGTTCGCAAACCCGCCCGGTGGTGCTCATTGCGGGTGGCAAGGAAAAGGGCTTGGACTATGCTCCGGTGATTCCACTTCTCGTAAAAAAAGCCCTCGCAGTAGTTACCTTCGGCCAAATCGCTCGACCCCTCGCCGCGCTGTTTTCCACGGCTGTTAGCTCTGAGGCCGTTTCGACTCTAGCGGATGCCGTCGTCACTGCGCGCAGCCTCGCACCGCGCGGGTCCACGGTCCTGCTCTCACCCGGAACCTCTTCCTTCGATCAATTCTCCGGCTACGAACAGCGCGGAAATACTTTCAGAGATCTCGTCCATCAACTCCGATAAAATTGCCATGAAACTCCACACCCTACCCGTCAAACGCCGTCCCGTGCAGAAAGGGATTTTTAAACGTCTATTCGCCGTCACTGGCAACCGCAAACAACGCGTCGCCGCGACCGCGAATCCAGAGATGGAAATGGAGGACGGGAGCTCGAAAATCTCCCGCGCTCTAACGATCATTTTCCTGATCCATATCGTGGCGATTGGCCTGATTTTCGTACACCAGAAATTCCTCGACGGGCGCACACCGGATCAATCTAAAACGGCAAAGTCCGGAAAGCCGGATGCCACAGCGGCTACTGTGGCGAGCGTTCCTGCCCGCTTGGATCTGCCACGGATGGAGACGGGTGAAAAACCCTACATTGTCAGGCAGGGTGATAACTACAGCCGCATTGCCGTGGCAACGGGGGTTCAGGAAACGGACCTCCGCCTCATCAACAAGCATGTCGATATTGTGCCGGGTCTGTTGCTGAAAATTCCGCCGAAGCGCATCGTCGCCGTCGAGTCACCCGAAGTCACAGCGATCCGGGAACTCGCGCCGTCTGACACTGCGGGCAGCTTGGTGGAAGCCGTGCCGGTCGATGAAAGTGAGGCCCCCCGCGCCCGGGTGGTTCATCCTAACATCGCCCATGCTACCGAACCTTCCCATGCTCCAAAGGCGACCGTCGCCCCATTGAAAACTACCGGAAACCTAACCAAATCGGCCAATGCAACGGCGAAAACCATCAGTTCCCCTGTGAAAGCGGTCAACACTCCGCCGAAAGCCGCTGCCAGTTCTTCCGGCAAGTCCTACGTCACGCAAAATGGCGATAGCATCTGGCGGGTTGCCAACCGTTACAAAGTCAGCCAGGAAGCGCTTATGAAGGCCAACGGCATCACCGATGCAAGCAAACTCAAAACCGGCATGAGCCTGACGATTCCCCACTGATTTCCTCACTCCAATGACCCGCCACTGTTCCATCATCCTATGCACTGCGGTTGCGGCTCTGGTCGCGCTCGGTCTGATTATGCTAACCAGCACGGGAGCTTGGGTGAAAGGCTTCGGTCCCTATCATTTCATGACGCGCCAAGCGATCATGGTGGGGGTCGGACTGGTAGCGGCGGGAGTGGCCTCACGATTTCCGATGGAGTGGTTACGGAAACTTGCTCCATGGTTCCTGTTAGTCGCCTGTGTTATGTTATTGTTGTGTTTCGTGCCGGGCATCGCGGACCCGCAATATGGCTCGAAACGCTGGATCAAAATGCCGTTGATGGGAGGATTCCAGCCGTCTGAAGCCGCGAAGATTGTTATCGTACTCGCGCTCTCCGCTTGGTTCGCTCGTTGGCAGACTGAGGTGAAAACTTTCTGGCGCGGCTTCGTGATGCCCGGAGCCATCGCTGGAATTCCGATGTTGCTCATCGCCGTGGAGACGGACGTGGGCACTGCACTGTCGCTCGCGGTGATGGTAGGCGCGCTGATGTTTTGCATTGGCACTCGGCTAATCTATATCGTGCCGACTGCGCTGTTAGGTGCGAGCGGAACGGTCTGGTATGTGATGCACGATGTCGTCCGTCGCAGCCGGATCGATGCTTGGCTGGATTTGGAAAATCCGATCAACCAGCTTGGCAAGGGCATGCAGCAATGGCGGTCCTTGCTCGCGCTCGGCAATGGTGGCCCGTGGGGCGTAGGCCTGGGTAATGGCGTGGAAAAATTTGGCACGCTGACCTTCGCCCACATCGACTTTATCTTCCCGGTCGTCGGCGAGGAACTGGGTCTGCCGTTCACCTTGGGCGTGGTTATCTGTTATGTGCTGATCGCAGTCGGCGGTTGTGGCATCGCGCTCCAGGCGAACAATGTTTTCAATCGCTGTATCGCGCTTGGTCTGACCTGCGTGATCGTGGTCCCGGCCATCCAAAACATCGCCGTGACCACCGCAATGCTGCCGAACGATGGTCTGCCGCTGCCATTCGTGAGCTACGGCGGCACCAGTCTGGTTTTCAGCCTGGCGGCGGTAGGCATGTTGGTGGGCATCCACCGCCGTTCCCATGCACGGTGTATTGAAGAGTTTCCGTTGACGAAACAAACCCGGCTGGCCGTGAGATTGTGATCAATGACGGACTCCTCAATGCCTGAGGCCATTGATCACATCGAAAGTTGCCCGCGCGAAAGCAAACTCGCCCTCCGACGACCCATCCTGCCCAAGAGCAATCTCGGCAAATGACAAGTCCATCAAATTGACGTGTCTTGGAAACTTAGGCGTAGCCGTAGGCCGACAGCACCTCGGCAAACAGAAAATCGAGTTGTTCGATCGTCTCAGGCTTCAGCTTGTCCTTGTGATCGCCGGGAGTGACGCGTCGAATATGTTTGTCCTTATTCTCAGTCGTGGGTGTTACGTCGTTATTTTGGACCACGCGGGTGATGACGGCGTCCCGGATTTTCAGTCCCAAATAATCGACCATCTCGCGGACCCAACGCTGCTTCTCGAAGATAACGTCCTCGTAGCGCCACATCCGGTGATCGAGCGTAGCAAGCTGTGTACGTGTGAGTTCGAAATTACGAAGTACTGCACGGGCGGTGTTGAGTACATAGGCGTCGATCGGGGTCTGAACGACCTCTTGCCGTCGAGCTTCGAATTCATCGGCCATGCCGCTACCGACCGTGGTGCCGGGCGGGCGGTGACTGAAGCCTTCGGAGAAATACGCCGATACCACCATGTCGCGTGGATCGCGGATCAGATACACAATGTGGCCACTGGCAAAGGCGGGTAATGTGTGGTACACGGACAGGCCGCGGAAGCCCATATAGAGATAGCCAGTGGGATCGTAGAGCTCGGCGATATTGGCCGGATACGTATTGGCGGACACCCCCATGTTTCGCATTTCGTTGTTAAGCGAGAACGGGCTGAGCCCGGCCCTGATGCACAGCCGTCGCATGATCCGGTTGAGCAAGGTGCTGCCCGCCTTGGGCAGGCCGACCAGAAACGCGCTGGCCAGGGTATCATTGGTCTTTTCGGGTAAGCGCAGCTCGAGCGAGACGCCGTTAACATCGAATTGTATAGAAGTATTAGCCATAGTATAACTATAGGAGTTTGCTTTTGACGGAATAGGGAGTTTGTAATACTGAATCCACTTGACGTGAAACGTAGGCTTTCCGGGCTGTTTTGTCAAAAATCATTTTGGCAGTTGTCTTCGACTCGCCCCGAACTTGCGATTCTTTTCAAGCGGCTTCGTCCGTTAACCGGCATTGCCTTCACCGGTCTTTTTTATTCCCAGTCGTTTAGGGAGCTTCCTTCTTGGCTTTCCTAGCCGCGATCCTTGCTGCTTTTTCTTCGCCCGCTAGATTCGCTTTTGTAGCTATTCTGACCTCTTTTCTGGCGACTTTCATAGCTACTTTATTTTCTTCTTTTCTAGCTACTTTATTTGATTCTTTCCTTGCTGCTTTTCGAGCTACTTTAGTCGCTTCTTTAGTCGCTTCTTTCCTAGCATCTATCCTAGCTTGTTTTTTAGCCAGTTTCTCAGCAGTCAGTTTGTCATTAGGACCGTCACTCATGATATTAATTGGTGTTATTTGTTATTGCTTCTGATTATGATTGGCATGATTCTGTTGTGTGTACTAATCGTTCCGGAAATTTTGGAGAGACGAGGTGTTTCACGCATTCTTGATTTTGAGTGCATTTTTATCACGCAAGTTTTGTCGGCCAAAAAATGCGGGATGGAAAACCGCGTGTCAAACTTGTTCTACAGAATCCTTTTGGCTGAAGTCGGCGACGGTTTTTTTGAGTGCCCGCTGGGCGGAGTCCGTAATATTTGAGAACCAAGGTGTGTCCATAGGAGGTGCGCCCGTCGTCGAGGGGGGATTTCGGAAACAACTGCCGCATCAATGAGCCGCGTCGCCATTCCCGGCCATCCAGATGTCTGCGATCAAAGCTGCAATTTTTTCGGATTCCTCCTCAGACATGTCTTGGCCGCTGCCGCCGGGATAGGTCTTCTCAGGAAACAACCTGTCTATCTCCGGAAAGAACATCCTTCGCACCCATTCATTGGATTCGGAATAATGATCATCATAGGCGTCATACAAAGCAGCCGACATGTGGTATTTGCCGTCCTTGAAGTGTTTTTCGAAAAACGAGTCGAGGTCCCCCCGCATGGGATTATGCCGACCGTCGTTGATCTTTGGCAGCAGGACGTTGAGGCTCCTCAGGATGCGCAGGCCGTAGGCGGACAGGCTCTCGTTCGCGTTCGCGGGAACTTGATATGAATCCGAGGGAGGAACTCCGATGACGTCGAGGAAATCGTCGATGATCGAGCCATGCATGAAACGGGAGGGATCGAAAATCCTCGGGATCAGGCTGTCATGGCCGAAAACCGTGCCGAACCTTTCCAAGGTGCGTCGGTGATCGCAGACATTCGAGAAATAGGGATCATCTGGAGGAGGCGGAGCCATCGCGACACCGCCACATCTGACGGCCGTGGAATATAGCGAGTTCGCGATATCCGCAGGATTGCGCAGATACATGATGATGGAAAAGCTGCTAATCCCGATGTCCACGAGATTCTGTTTCAACCGGTATAACTCGCTCATTTCCGTGAGTCGCGACTGGAGGTGCTCCGATGAAAAAATCACTTTCAGACCGCTCTTATCCACCGCCGCCGCACGGATCTCTTCACTCAGGCTCCGCATGATCTGCCGTTGGAATTTCAATAGATCGACGGCGGTTTCCAATCCCTCGTAAGCCCAGAATTCGTCCCGTCGGCCCGGGTCATACGCCGCGACCGCCAATTTGTGGTTATTTTTTTCACCGGCGCTGCCTGTGAAAAGGTAACCTTTTTCAAGTAACCGAGTCCTGTTGAGGTGGAAAAACTCCTGAAGAGTGGTTGTCGCGGACTTCTCGGGACCGATGTGGAGGTAACACTTCATTGCGGCGGTTAATCTGCCGTTACGGCCGGTCGGTATTCCCGGTGGAGAGCGGGCTATGCATAGCCAAACAGGGAGAGAACATCGGAGAATTTGCGGTTCAGCTCCGATACAGTTTCTTTCGAGAGCTTTTCCAAGTGGTTGCCGGGTTTGACGCTGCGGATATGCTTGTCGGCCTGCTCCTTGTCAGGCAGCACGTCCACCCGTTTAAGAGCCTGTTCGAATGCGGATTCTACCAAAGGCAAGCCTAGGTGGTTTATAACCTCGGTGAAAAACGTCCTTTTGTTGAATATGATGTCTTCATACCGGAACAACCTGGCGTTTTCGTGCATGAAATAGGCGTAGTCGCACATCTCCTCAACAAAGCGGATCGTTTCGGACAATGCATAATCATCGATTGATGATTGCGCGTGTTCGTCTCTTTCCTTTTGAATGGAAAGTGCCGCGTCTGTGCCAGATTCGGATACGACCCGATGTGATTTTAGAAAACTGTAATAGGCGGAAACCACGCAGTCGCGAGGATCCCTGACCAGCATGATCGCTTTTCTGTTGAGGTAGCGGGCTTTGTTTGCAAGCATGAAGTCCGGTATATACCTGAATCCATAATACACAAATTTATCATCCAAAAGATCGCAGATTCTGTCGTCATTGCGATAGGCCTCGTCGCCGATGCCCTTGTAAAAAAGTGTGTCGCTGATTGATATAGCGCTGAGATTTAGAAGTTTAGCGTAAATATTGAAGAAATCCGCCAGCATGGTCGAGCCGCCCTTGTGCATTCCAAACGCAAAAACCGGCTGCCGTGTCGGAACTCGTCTGGCTTCATTCATCGCTTCCCGAATGACGGGCACACACACACTGTTATTTACACTCATTGGTCCATTCCCTTTTGATTAAACAAATCTGCTGCGGTGTAAGTTGGCCCACCCGCCGGGTGGCAAGGCGCATAACCGCGTAGTCATTCATCCCCAGCAGCACCGAATTCTCATAGTCACCCGCGAGCATAAGATCCGTAAGTATGTTTACAGGATGAGTTCTTGCAGGGTGTTTCTTTGCTGCACGCAGGGCGTAGATACTATCGTTGAAACACTTTCCATGGACGATAAGCGCTTGCGGGAAATCCCTGATGAATGCGGAGATTTCCAGCCTAAACTCACTCGTATTCTCGGTGTATCCGCCGTAATTGATCAGCATTTCAGTCAGATCCAGCGTTCGGGTTTTAAAACATTCTGATGCGAATTCGGCGTTCTCGCTGGTGAGAGCGAGAACGCCCTTGTGGATCGGCTTGTAATTAAAATACCATGGGATCACGACATCATATGCCATGAATGGAGCGACCTTCAATGCCTTGAGCAAAAGCTCCTCCCAGCAATCGAGGAATTTGCAAAAATCACTGCATCCAATGAAATACACACTGTTTCCGTTGAGATGCTCTTTGATTTGCTCCTGCAAATACGATTTCCCTGAGTAACGAGGACCGGCAACTAACAGGTCTTCAGGCGCTTTGGCCAGCGAGCTGTTGAGTTTAGATAGCCAGTTCTGTCCGACGGGGAACGCGTCAACTTCCATCTGCAAGACGGCTCCTATTTCGGCACGTACGTGCTCAAGAGCACGTATGGTGCGGAAGAATTGCAAGTTCGGGCCTGATTTTTGGCCATAGGGGTGTTTTTCGAGATCAACGGAGACGCTGGGATCCTTTTGATAGAACGATTCCTCGGCGGTCATCCGGCATTCGATGAATTCAAGCTTCCAGCCTTCCTCGTGGAGCGCACAACGAGAGTAAGTGTCGGATATGTCGGACTTTTCGGACTCGGCCCAAGCCATATCAATGGATAGGTAAACGGTTCTGCCGTTTTCGCCAGATGCGGGGCAGTAGCGCATCCAAGTCTTGAGATGACACAACTCCCCACGAATCAAGGGGATCACAATTGCATTTATTTTCATGATTTCAATAATTCCGGGATTCCAGACGGGTAACGTGATTTCAAATGATCGGCTGCTTCAAGGAACATGAATGAATATTTTTCCAGATAAGTGGCAACGCTGGCAGTCTTCGCCGCGAACGGATTGGTCCGCTTACTGAAGTTGCTATTCTTGCTTGCGGCGAACGCATCGATTGCCTTGCAAGCACTTTTCGAAATAGCCTTTCTGTAGGGATTGGTGAGCTGGACAACGAATTGATCGATTCTATCATAGGACACCAGATGAGTGTAAGGATCCGGTTTTTGAATGGCCGGCTTCACCCAGCGGTCGAAAAAAGCGAGGATATATCCCGACTTGTCCACGAGCCACGAGGCTAAGTCGTCGATGCTAGGAGGTTCGAAGCAGCGGTCGAGTATCTTGTAGGCGGATTCAAGCACCTCTTTCTCGTGCGAAAGCCATATTTTAGGCATATCAATTCCATGTTGGGCGAGAGTTTTGGCATATTTTCCCAGTTGCTCAAGTTCAAACCATGAAGTCAGTGTGAACAAAGGATCGCGGATCAGGATCAGACGTTGCAAGTGGGGGCTGGTCTCAAGATATGGGTCGTCGTGCTTGAAGTCATGCGATTTGATCAGACGGATACGGCACTTTCCCGACTGTTGAGCGTGGGTGGCGTAACCGGTGAGTGCGCAAGGGCGCTGCTTGCAACAACCGACCTCGCGATACCACTCGCAGAATGAAAAGTGGTCACCTAACAGCCGGGCGAGGGTGTCTTTGAGGTAATGCAGGCCGGAACGCGGCATGGATTTGGAATCGATCAGCAGAAAGGGCGGAGGTGGTTTGCCCGCCAAGCCTTGAAGGTTTTGATAGAAAGAGAGAGTATCGGGATTGATGGCAGTCGTTGCCGGAGTAGCGGACCGGAGCGGAGAAGATCCGATTTTCTCCAGAACGGTGAGTGCCCGGGTTCGTTGCAGACGTCCCTCGCCATTGGGCGGCAGGCCGAGTTCGCTGAGTTGGTGGCGGCTTCTCGTGTCGGCCAGCATCCGGACATCGGCTCCGGGTAGGCCAACGGCGATTGCGCTCTCGAAATGCTGAAGTCCTTTGTCGGCTTGATCGGCCAGGGCTGCGGCGCACGCGATGCTGTTGTAAACGCCGGAGACGAGAATCCGGGCCGCTTGGTTTCTACCACAGCCGTATTCTAGGGCGAGGCGGACGAGTTTGCCGGCGCTGGCAGAATCACCGGATTGCAGGTGGGCCGAAGCCCGTAGGAGGGCGAGCCTGGCTTTTGTGGTAGTTTGCCTAGCTCCATCCAAATCGATTTGGATTAGGTTTTCCCAATCGCCATGAAGCCATAATGCAGAGGCACGTTCGAGAAGATCGGCTTCATCAGGGATAGGGTTGGAAACGTCGGTGGACGAATCCATTTCCCGAGTTTTCTTAGGCCTGGCGGGTGATTTTTTTGGCCTTTTCTTAGCTGGCTGACGCGAGGGATTGGGTTGTCGTGTCATTGTCCTAGGTCCTTAATGAGGAGTTCCTTGATGAGGTCGATCTGGGCTTTGGCTTTTGTCAGTTCTTCATCCAAAATTTTCTGGCGGGCAAGGAGGACGGATTCAGATTCCTGCTGGTTTGCATATTGTTGCAGTGATTCGCTATTTAGGCGAGCAGCGGCTTTTACGGCATCTGCGTTGACTTCGTTGACTTCGTTGATTTTGGCAAGCTCACTACGGGCCTGCTGTAGCTCGGCTTGTGCCAGTTTGGTCTGATTCCTCGCCAGCTCAGCGGCGGCGCGTTGTTCCGCAAGGAGGGCATCGGCCGAGCCTGCCTGCTTCTGCGCGGCGGCGGTGGTTTGGTTGACTTTGTTGAGTTCGACACGGACCTCCTGCAGTTCTTGACGAACCTGCTGCAACCGAGACTGAGAGTCATTGAACTGGTTCCTTGCCAGCTCCGCCGCAGTGCGTTGTTCTGCTAGACTGGCCTCGACGGCGGCGGTTTGCTTTTGCGCGGAGGCGGCAGCTTGGTTGGATTTGGTGAGTTCGCCTCGGACTTCTTGCAGTTCTTCGCGGGCCTGCTGCAGACGAGCTTGGGACTCTTGAATCTGATTTCTTGCCAGCTCCGCCGCAGCGGTGCGATGTTCTGCTAGACTGGCCTCGACGGCGGCGCTTTGCTTTTGCGCGGAGGCGGCAACTTGGTTGGATTTGGTGAGTTCGCCACGAACCTGTTGCAGCTCTTCGCGAACCTGCTGCAGATGAGCCTGGGACTCTTGAATCTGATTCCTTGCCTGCTCTACAGCGGCTAGTTGTCCAGCCATCTGGGCATCGGTCTCCTCTTGCGCGGCGGCGGCGGCTTGGTTGGATTTGGTGAGTTCGCTACGGACTTCCTGCAGTTCTTGACGAACCCGGTGCAACTCGGCCTGCTGCAACTCGGCCTGCACGGATGCCTGTGCGGTGAGTTCCGCCCCGGCGACTGTATCATGTTCATGCCGTCTCGCGGACTCGGACAGCTCTTGGCACAGCTTACGAGTCTCCGATTTCAAATCCCTGACGAAAAGGGCATGCCCAACCAGAGGGTGGCGGCCGGGCTCCACCCCCATCTGGCGGAAGCCGCATTTTTCGAGATAGGATTCAAGGGGGGCGAGCGCGGCGGAATGTTCTGCCGGTTTCTCCTCACTGAGGATGACGCGAGCGATGATGACGTCGATGGCGTCAAGTGCGGGTTCGCTACCTGTTAGGATTGGCAGGGCGGGCAGGCAGTCCACCCAGAGCCAATTGACGGGCTTGGGCGCTTTGCCCAGCAAGTCTGCCAGCGTGATGGCTTCGCGGCTTTCCACCTGAGCTGTCCTGATGTTCGGCCACAGGTAGCGCAGGGTTTCGGGTTCCATGAGGCCGCTCTCGCCGGCTGCGGAGGCGTGGTAAAAAGCCACAGTCCCGGCCTTAGGAGCGATCACCTGGTCACAGAGTCGCCAATCCGCCTGACTCGAGGTTACGCGCTGTAAATGACGGAATTTACCTGGGTCCGCCTCGATCAGGGTTACTTGGCGACAGCCGTGCGACTGAAGATAAGACACCCAGCTTCCGGTGCCTACGCCAGCCCCCACTAGGACATGTCCGGTGGGTGGCATCAACAAGGCCAAATGGTCCAGCCAGGAGATCGTGTTTGCCGAGTCTTGCATGGTAGATTGTGCGATCAGAAGCGTGAAGCCGTGTTAGGGTTGGTCATGGACGTGCGGTCAGTTTTTTTCCCCACGCCGACATTTGTTGAAATCCCTGAAGACATGCATGATGGCGAAAGGCATGCCCAGCCAGCCGCCAAAGCTTCGCGACTGTGCCACAATGGTTGATCCAAGCCGGTAGGATAGCTGTTGCTTGACCCGTTCGGCGGATTGGGCGTTGATCTGTGCGGTGGAGACAGCATTGTCGAGTTGCTCTTTTTCATTTTCGAGGTGCACCAGTTTTCCCTGTAATTCTTCCATGGCACGCTGGTGTCCGGTTTCCCTCTGTCCTGCGGCCGTGCGACAGGTTTCCAAATCCTGCTCGACTTGCGCTAGTTTTTGCAACACGGCGTCCACTGCCCCTTTGTGTTCGGCCACTTGGCGTGCGCAGCTTTGCTGTAGGCTTAGGCTTTCCGCATGGCTGGTTTCCAGCTCATTCTGGATTTGCCTTAGCAGGCCTTGGGTGATCGCCTGTTCCCCAGTGCGCTGCTCGGTTTGCACCTGCAGTTCGTGGAGACTCATCAGGCGCTCCTCGGCGAGACGTTCGGCATGCTGGAGATTTTGCAGGATGGCGTCCACGGCCACCTTGTGTTCGACCCTGTGGCTTTCGCCGCTTTGGTGCAGGCTCAGGGTTTCCGCATGGCTGGTTTCAAGTTCAACCTGAATCTGCTTGAGCAGACCTTGGGTGATCGCAAGATCCCCAGCGCTCTGCTCGTTTTGTGCCTGAAGCTCTTGGAGCTTCATCAGGTGCTCTGCGGCTTCACGCACGGCCACCTTGTGTTCAACCCTCTGGCTTTCGCCGCTCTGGCGGAGGTCCAGGTTTTCCGCATGGGTCGTTTCCAGATCAACCTGGATCTGCTTGAGTAGGCATTGGGTGATTGCAAGTTCCCCAGCGCTCTGTTCGGTTTGCGCCTGCAGCTCGTGGATTTTCATCCGGTACTCTGCGGCTTCACGTTCGGTATGCTGGAAATTTTGCAGAATGGCGGTCTGCTCAAGATTTTGAATGACCGAACTTTCCAATTCCCCGCGCATTTCAAGGAATTGTTCCTGAAGGAGATGATGCTCAAGACTGGTGTTTCTTGTCAGTTCCTCCAAGCTTTGATATCTGCGGTGGAGTTCCCCAAGAATTTGAGCGACGAATTGCCGTTGTGCGACCAGCGCTTTCCATGCCAGGCCGTGCTCGTCGGCATCTGCGTCTGCCGCGTTCAACGGCAGGTTAGCCGCCGATTGCAGTTCTTCATAAAGCTGGAGACACTCTGGATATTCGCTGAGTAAGCCTTGGATGATGAAACGTTGCGCCGGGTCTGAATGAAAGGCATCGAGCGCTTTGGAAGGTTCCTCATTGATGAGCGTCAGAGCGTCATGCAAGGCCTTGGTCAAGGGAGCCGCCATCAATTTGATACCCGAAGAAGCTGCGGGTTCTACAGCCGCAGTTCCGCGATCCCGCAGCGCGGCGCTGGCCACTTCTGGCGGAGCTTTGAGCCGCGAGCGGAGTTGCGCGAGATGGTCTTCAAGTGCGCGATGAACCTGTTGGGCATGGACTAGGAGACATCGCTCGGGATTACGAAGGAAGAACCCCAGCATCGCACCATTGTAGGCCGCCCAGTTCTCCAGTAGCTGTCGGACCTTCTTTTCATCCAGTTCGTCAGATTCGCGCAATGCGGCTTCCGCAATGGCACGCTGGGGTTCGTCATAGACGAGGACAAAGGTGATTTTGGGATCGAGCATCCGCCAGTAATCAAGGAGGAAAATGCAACGGGTGTCCGACCAACCCCACAGTTCCTGCTCCAGATTTCCGAGCAGCAGGTCGAGCGCCATGCCATGCCAGACCATGCCGGCTTCGATTTGCCGGAAACCGGACTCGCTGGTCACGGAATCTGGTGCCGGTGCTTGGTGCGCAATGCATAGTGCGCTGCTGATGTCCTTGGGCAGCACCCCTTCGCGGCGGGACGGCAACGCGGCTTTCATGCCGCATTGCTGTAACCGGGACTCAACCTCCTCAAAGCCGGAGGCGGGATGTCCAACAATAATGACGATGTTCATTCGTGGGTGGGGATGGATGCGGGTTCGCTAAATTTCCTATCAATTTCTAGTTAGCTTCGGTGATGTCATTCGAGCAGGCGGGCCAGCGCCATAATCCTGCGGATTCTTGAGGAAACCATGTGATTTTCCAAGACATGGAGATGTCTCCGTCTGGGACCTTCCAGCCCCTCCATGGCAATGCGCCCAGCAGCATTCGCGTATGCTTTTTTGAAATCCGCAGGATCCTGCATGGAGAATCGGATGATCGGCAGGGAGTCCTGCAAATCTTTTGGAATCGCAAGATCCAATTCCTCGGATTCCCCGGCGACCCATGGGATCTGGCCAGCAAGCAGCGAATGGAACACGGCCTCGAGAAGATTGTCCTGCTGTGGCAGCACCAGCGAGAATTGGTGGCTGCAGCACCCAGCGAAGATCTCCTTCTCTGCCGAGGGGGGGGCAGCCCCTTCATTATCTAACGGAAGATCTGGTGAAGGCTGATCTGGAAACCCCTGCATCAGCTCGCGCAGACATCGAAGGTGTTCCAATGGATCTGCTGCGAATCCTACGTCGAGTGTGGAAGTTCTTGGGCCGCAACCAAACTCCTCAAACCATGCCGCCACCTCCTGCCGCTGCCACCGTGTGACGCAACGCGGGAGGTAACCACCATGGACGGAGCGATCATTTTTCAAATACTCGCCAATGGTCCCATGCCCAATCAGTGTCACGTCCACCAATTCAGCGATTGCATAATTGTCGAACAACTGGCGGTGGTTGTTCCAGAACCAGCCGACAATCAGCCTTTCCGGTTTGGCTGCCCGCAGGGATTTAATGACTTCCCTTTCGTCGGCCGGTTCCACTACTAGGATGACCAGATCCGCATCGGCGACAGCGGGTGAATTCACATCATGACTCATGCGGCAGGCAAATTTCTCGTCATGAAATAGATCGAGTTCATCCCGGATGACCGCAGAATACGTTTCGCCTGCGGGGTGGATTAGAACGCAGACCGATGGGTTTGCATTGCGGTTCAGAGCCGCCAGTGAGCGCCGGATCCGGCTGAGCCGTTCATCGTCCGGCCGCAGTTCATAGTGACGGCCGCGCACCACGGCTTGCTCGTTCACGGATTCGATTAAGTTGTCCGTTTTCTGTGACTCATGTTTGCGGAAAAAAGCGAACGGCCAGTCCACGACCTCAAGAACCGCGCCAGCCTTGGAAAATCGCATCCAAAGATCGTAATCCATGGAGTAATACAGTGTCTCATCCAGGAGTCCGGCCTTGAGCAAGATTTGCCTGCTGAAAAACACCTCCGGCTGCAGGAAATAATAGCCCTTCAGCCAATATTTGAAAATGCGAGCCAGTTGCGGCGGGTTGAACCCTTCATTGTCCGAAGCTGGCTTGTTGATCGTGCGGAATTGGTGTTCCGCGTGTTCCAGACAGATGCCGGCGATTACATCCGCCCGATTTTCGAGCCATGCCAGCGCGGCGCGGTGCAGCGCCCCGGGTGCCTGCATGTCATCGCTGTTGAGCCAAGTGATTAATTCACCGTCCGCGAGGCGCAGACCCTTATTGATGGCTTCTGACTGGCCGTGGTCCGACTCGATGATGAGATGGTCGATGCGGCTCCGATAGCGTTCGAGCACCTCTCTGGTTCCGTCATCGGACGAGCCATCTACTATAATGTATTGGAGATTCGGATACCCTTGGTTCAACACAGAAAGAATGGTTTCCTCAATGAACTGGCCCTGATTGTATGATGGAGTCACCACCGAGATCCGCGGCCAGGCAGTGGCGGCTGGCGGCAGTTCAAAGCCGATGCTCGTCATCGGAGCGGTCGGCCAAGGCTGGCCTTGGATTCTGGGCCAGCGACAAGAAAGCGATTGATTGGCATAGTGGCGGCTGAGGCGCTTGAAGAATGTTTCCGCCCCGCGCATGTCGCCATCCTTGAGACAGAGACAGCCCATGTTCCATGCCGCGCCAGGCGCCTCTGGATCGATCATCAAAGCCGCGTGGTAAGCCAGCATCGCAAGATCCCACTGGTTCTGTGTAGCGGCTGCGGTTCCCGCGACGTTCAATGCGTCCGCAACCTGCTCCTGGCCCAGTCCGGTGTTCTGGATCACATGCATTATCCACCACTGGGAGAGCGAGGGGAAGAACGGTCGGAGATAATCGGCTAGCTCGTTGCGATCAAATTTCAAGGTTGCAATCACCCGTTGCGCATACCGGCAGGCTGCCCGGGGATCGATCCGCAGTAGTTGGGTGGAGACGTCGAGCGCTTGTTTCCGGTTCTCGGCCGAAACCTCAACTTCTGCCGCCGCATTGATGTAGTTCTCCTTCAGGGCAGTCGGCAGTCGGGCGGGATTCAGGCATGACATGCATTCGTTGCAGACCTGAAGAAAAAGCGGAACTTGATCTCCGCCTGCGGTTTCCGCCAGCAGCACCGCCAATGAGAAATTTCCTGCGTTCCAGCCGACCTGACTGGCCGCTTTCATCAGGAAATGAAGCGTCTGCTCCGTATTTTGCTGCCGCGCGATATGGAGGACCATCGGATGGATCCAAATCTCACCCACCTTGGTCGCTTCCAGCGCGTCTCGAAACGCGTCAAAGTCATTTTTCGAGATCTCATGCACGCCAACGCCGGAGGGTTTTTCATCCGCGGCATTCGCCATGACGCCGACATTCAACGGATTACTGACGCTGACATCCTTGACCCAAAGCAGGTCGAGGAAATCCGTGCGGACCGGTGACGCGCCGTCGTGGCCGGTGGCATCGGCCTGGTTTCCAAGCGTGATCGTGAACCGGGGATTGATCGGTTCTTCAAGTCCAGCAAAGACATATCTTCGGGTCGGCGGCACACCCATGGCGTGCGTTTGCCAGCCTTGGAAATAAAAGCAGTCCCCGACGCGTCCGAGGCGGTGGATCCCAAGTTCGCTGGCACGGCCGGAAGGTCCGCTACCGCGCGAATCGCTGGAATCAAGATCGTGGTTCATGTGGAAAATGGCTCTATTCCGTAGATGCGCGTGGGACTCAAGAGCGGATTCAGGCTGCGTGTAACTCCCATCGTGTCAAGCCGATATTGGCGAGCCGTGCGGCCTGTTGAGGCGTGACGATGGGGCCGATAGGGGGCTGGGTAACAAAGTTGCAAAGCCAGTGCTCCCCGCACCGGGCGGTAGTCTTCTGAGTGCGCAGTCGTGTCGTTTCCATCCACCGCGTTATCTGATCGGTGCCGTTATGCCCGCGACCGACATGACCCAACCTTGAGGGTCTGAGGATTTATGGGGTTAGGGCCTCTGTAATTTCAGATGGAGCCCTTGAGCCGACGCTTGCTTATCCGCGATGACAGCGTTCAATGGAACGGCAGATGATTCTTGATCCAATCGCCAACGTGCGTTCGTGTTTCGGCGGAAAATTCGCAGTGCCGCGGCAGCCGGGGCTGTGTCCGAGCGCGTGGGGCAGACTGGTGTTTCGTCCTGAATACCGCAGCCGAGAGGCCGTCCGTGGGATCGAGGGGTTTTCACATTTGTGGCTGATTTTCGGCTTTCATGAAAGCGTCGCCCAGGGCTGGAAACCCACTGTCCGCCCGCCGCGTTTGGGGGGAAACCAACGCATCGGGGTCTTCGCCAGTCGTGCGACTTTCCGGCCTAACGGACTCGGCCTTTCGTTGGTTAGATTGGAGGGGGTCGATACGGGTGCGCCGGATTCGCCGGTGTTGTTGCTGGGCGGGTTGGATTTGCTAGATGGCACGCCGGTGTATGATGTGAAGCCGTATTTACCCTACGCCGAGGCCCTGCCAGAGGCGGCGGCAGGCTACGCGGGTGACATCATCGAGCGCTTGTCGGTGGTGGTGGAGCCGGTTGCTGTCGATGATTTCGCCCGCTTGCCGACACGGGCGCGAGCGGTGATTTTGGAGGTGCTTTCGCTCGATCCCCGTCCGGCGACGCGCGCCGACGATCCAACGCGGATTTTCGGGGCCTCACTTTGCGGGTGCAATGTGCGGTTCTCGATCGGTGAGGGACTTTGCCGAATTGGTGGAATCGAGCCCGATGAAGGTTCGGGATTGAATGCTTAGGAAAACCAAAGTATTCATCTCTCCATGAATAGGCTTTCGAGGTATATAGCGATGATGGCGATTTCGTTCGTGGTGCTGCCGGCTTGCAAGAAGCGGCCTGTCGAGGCGGTGAAGTCCGATCTGGGAGAGGCTGGCTACAAGCTCACGCCAGAGGATTGGTTTCGCGCCAGCCGTGAGAATGATGTGACGGCATTGAAAAAGTTCGTATCAGGCGGATTTCATGTCGATACCCTGAACACGGAAGGTGATTCCGCACTCCACGCAGCGGCGGCGTCTGGGGCACAGGGATCTGTTGACTATTTACTCAAACGCGGCTTGGGTGTTGATCTGCGCAACACAGCCGGGCGCACGCCCTTGATGGCGGCAGTGCTGGCAGACCGGGCGGATATGGTGCGCTGGCTCCTGCGTCAGGGCGCGGACCCACGGGTGAAGGACAGTGATGGGTTCAAGCCGCTGATGCTCGCCGTGCGGGAAGGCAAGCCCGGTGCGGTGGGCGAACTTGCTGCTTATGTCCGTGAGGATTTAGACCCCGCATTACTCTTGGCAGCACTGGTTGGGCGGGCGGATGTGATCGACTCCCTGACCAACTATGGCGCATCCGTTTATGCCCGCATGGAAGACGGTCGCACGCCCTTGATGATCGCCGCACAAAACGGGCATACGGAGGCGGTGAAGCTTTTGATCGACATCGGAGCAAGCCGTTTCACCACGGACCCGGAAGGGCAGACGGCGGCAGACATCGCGACTGCGTCAGGTCATCCCGAGATTGCGGCGTTGATTTCCCGCGAGCCACAGCCTTCAGATCTGGCGCTGGATTCCCCGGCGGAAATTGCCAAGTCGATGGATCATGTCGTTGATACGGCCGTGGCCAAAGCTGCGGTGGCGGTGCCGAAACATGAGACATCTCGCCCGCTCGATGGGGAAACTCTCAGCAGTCCAGTCGTGAACCGGGTGGCTGCGGTGGATAAAAACGAAGCGGGTAAAAACGAGGTGGCCAAGAACGACAGCGGAAATCGCCTGGATTCTGGCAACGCCGCGCCATTTGCCATGCCACCCTTGGTGATGCGGGACTATCGGGAAAAGGAAGTGCCGGTCCATGTCACCACGGTCCAGGGCGACACGGCGACTGTTAGCATCGCTGGACCATCACCGCGAGAGGTAAAAGTCCGGGCGGGGGATACCATTCCCGGTTCGAAACTAACGGTTGTCCGGGTGCGAAGGCGGATGGAGGACAGCAAGGTTAGCCTAGGCAAGTTGATGGAAATTTCCGTGGTCGAGGTGCGCGATGATGCCTCGGGCAAGTCGCGGGAATGGATTGCTGGCGTCCCTTCGAGCGCGCATGATCCAGTCGCACTGGTGGAGGATGCCGCCACCGGTAAGCGTTACGTCGCTGCGCCCGGCCAGCATTTCAAAGCGGCGGATGGCACGGAATATCTAATTTCCGAGGTCCGCCCGAATCAATTGGTGATCCAGGAGGTGGCCAGTGGCACGGTCCAGACGATCCCCTTGCGCGGACCACGCGGTTAGGATAGCTTCGCCGCCATGGAGTCCGATACCCTCATCGACCACGCCGAGCCGGTCCGTCAATTTTCTGTCATGCTACCTAACCGGGTGGGGGCGTTAGCGGCGATGGTGAAGCTGCTGCGCTCGTTGGCCATCGAGGTCATTGGCCTGAGCGTTCAGGATTCGCGGGATGCGACGGTGGCCCGCCTGGTGGTTTCAGATCCTGATAGTACCGAGCATTTGTTCATGGAAAAAGGGATTCCCTACACCTCTTGCGAACTGGTCGTGATCGCGATGCGGGAATCGGGTCCGGGGCTGCTCCAGTGTCTCGACTCGCTGATGATCGCGGAAACGAACATCGACTTTGCTTACGCCCTCATGCCGAGTCCCGAGGGGCAGTCGATGCTGGCGATGCACGTCGAGGACTACGAATTCGCGGTCGCGATTCTCCATCAGAGCGGGTTCAAGCTGATGTACCAGGAAGATCTCAGCCGTTGAACCGGACGCTCGCAGAAATATTTTATACGGAAATCGTGACTGCGTGTGATCCTAAATCATGCAGATCCATTAGGATGTTAGTCAAATATTAAAAGGGCTGTAGCAAAAATCATTAAGAAATCCGTATTTTTGTGGGGGCTGATAGATTTGCTGAAATCCGTTATTTTTCTGTGAGTAATGCTGAATTTTTTGAACGAATACTATCTCGAAGGGTCCGATAGTAAGGAACCCTATGAAACTTTTAACCACTGATTATCCATCTTCGGCTACGGTAGGCCACTACCAGATCGACTCGGGTCGCCGGATGCGGATCGAGGAGTATCAAGGGCGGACCGGCTTGGCTGATTTGAAGTCAATCATTACGGCGATGACCTCCGATCCATGCTGGTCGGCGGATTTTCATGGGCTGATCGACTTCAGCCAGGCGGAACTGGAGCTAACAGCCAACGAGGTTCTGCGCTTCGCCTTGGTGCTCCGTCATGAGAGCCATCGCACCCGGGGTTGGCTGGCCTTTGTGACAGCTAACACAACGACTTATGGCATCATTCGGATGCTCGGCTATTGGTCTCGGACCACCGAACGCACCCGGATTTTCCAAAGCCGCGAGGCGGCGGAAGCTTGGCTGGAACTCAACATCGATCAAATTCCCCCCGGCTTTATTGAGGCAGAAGGAATGGCAGAAAGCGGGATTCTGCGGACTGCGGTGTGAGGCGTCCTAATAAAAGTCAGGAGTTGCGCCTACTTCACAGTCTGGATAATTCTGCTCCCTGCAACCGCATATTTTAGACTCTCCGCCACTTGATGACCCGCCGCCAACCAAGTGGCTGATTCGTATTTCCGTGGTCTTCGCGGAATTTTCCGGGGACATCATTAAATGTCTTGGCGGCGAATTTTTTAAAAAATTAGGCAGCGAGTATTACCTGATCCAGACGCGTAACCCGGCGGCAATCCACCGCTCCGCGGCGTCCATGTTTCTCCGCTGGAATCTACCCGTCGAACACGCGTGGCCGTGCAATCCTGAGAAAATGGACGGTTTTATCGAGAAGGCGGCGCAGGCGATGTTGCGCAAATTTGCCCACCGTGCCCCACAGGCGATCTTCATCGGCCAGCTCGAGCCAAGTGCGCCAAACCGCTACTACAAGGCCCTTGCCTCCAATCTCCGAGGCCGGACACTCCAGCTTTTCCCCCCGGAAATCGCCGCAGCCAAGGATGTGGAGGCCCAGGATGTCAACAGGCCCACGTTGTTCTGTCTGGTCGGAAAAGAAGGCGTTTACGGCGGGATGCAAAGCCCGCGCATGTCTAACGGCTGGTACCCTGGCGGCACGAAATTCATCGGCCAGAACTCACCCGACACCATCAGCCGCGCAGGCGCTAAAATCGCCGAGGCCCTCCATTACCTGCCGCTCCACCGTCCGCCGTTGCCAACCGGCAGTCACTGGTTGGAGCTCGGAGCCAGCCCCGGCGGCATGACTTCAGAGCTGTTAGCAAAGGGCTGCAAAGTCACCGCCATCGACCGCGCTCCGCTTGACCCACAGCTCGACGGTCGGCGTGATCTCGCGTTCGCCCTGATGGACGTGGCGGCCTTCAAGCCGAACGCGAACATGACTTATGACGCGATTCTCTCCGACATGAATGGCGACCCGCGCGAATCACTCCGGCAGATCATCCGGCTGGCGAAAAATCTCAAACCCGGCGGACTCGTCATTTTCACCCTGAAAACCACCGGTGCGACGACTTTTCCTGAAATGCAACAACTCTATCAGGACGCTGTCACGACCGCCGCCGTGGCGGGCCTCGGACTGTTAGCGAGCACCCATCTGACCTACAATCGCCACGAACTCACCTTGTTTTTTGAATCCCGCCGCCCAGCCTGAATCCGGTGGCTTGACTCCGCCTCGCCGGTGGGCATGATTTCACGCGATGAAACGAATGATCCGATTGGGCGTGCTTGCCGCCATCGCCTGTGCCCTCAACTCCTGCGGCGTCGCCGATTTGCTAGGCCGGACGGTCAGCAATACGGTGCAATCCGCCAGTGGCTTGGTAGGTGCGGCATCCGCACTTTAAAACCCAATCATTGCTTGCCCTCGCGCACGCTCCGGCTGCCGTCGGACTCGACCGTAAAGCGCAGCCAAAGCGTTTCCGGTGGCAACAGCTCGGGAAAGCGATCCGCCCATTCGGCGATGACGATGCCGTCTTGGTCCAGATACTCATCCCAGCCCAGTGCGACCAATTCTGCGGCAGTCTCTAGCCGATAGAAATCCAAGTGAATTACCGGGAAACGACCACCCGAGTATTCATGCACAAGACCGAAGGTCGGGCTGGTGACGGCGGCAGGTGAGCCGATGCCCGCAACGAAGCCCTTGGTCCAGTGGGTTTTCCCCGCGCCCAAACCGCCGACCAGGGCGATCACGCTGCCGCACTGAGCCATCGCTGCAGTCGCCCGGCCCAGTTCTTCCATCGCTTCCGGGGATGCCGCATGTTCTTGCATGATCCCTTCCGTAAGCGGAAACGAAGAACGAAGTCGATGGAAAAAATCTGCTCGATTTTGAAAAGCAGATTTAGGGAGCTTGTATGATTCGGATGTGAAGTAGCCGCGACTCAGGGCTTGCGGTCCCGGCAGCACTCCGCCGCCTCCCGTCCCATCCGTAAGTGAACTACCTGCTCATACTTGCCTTCTGTAACGGATCGGTTCGCCAACTCTGCGGACCGGTCCGTTTTTTCGTTCACCGGTCTTTTCGACTCGCGAACCGTTCCGCCAGCTCAACCTACCGTTTCGTTTTGCGAATCCTCCGATCCGTCAGCCAAACGAACCGCTCCACCCGCAAAAAAACCGATCCGTTTGCCTGAGAAACCGTTCCCTCCGCCATAAGGACCAATCCTTTTGCATCAAATACCGATCCATTTGCGAAAAGGACCGTTCCGTTTGTTGAATCCACCTAACTTTCAATGGGTTACGATTTCATCCTCCAGCCACCGCTCGAGTTCTGCGAGGCAACTGTTCCCTCCGTCTGCAATACAACGGCAAGGCAACGCCACCTGTTTTCTCCCATTCCATCAACCTGCACGAAATGGAACAGAAACCCCGTTTGACACGACAGAAAAGGTGAGTTTCAGATGGAACCGACATCGCAGGAGCGTGTCGCATTCCTTACCGAATTCTTGTCGAAAGTCCGCCTTGGTCTAAAACAGAGCTTTCCTCGGTTGACCGGGACAGCGCTCGGAGGTGAATGCCATGCTGCATTTGCAGTAAATCATAAAATCATCTGCGGCAGTAGAAGATGCACCCCGCATGGCGTGAGTGGAACGAGGGCAACAAGGCGTTGGGGTGTTGAATGTAGGCGGTCTTTTCCCGTTGAGTGGCGAAGTGGAAATGTGAACAAAGCGAACCGGGTGGCACGTTCATTGCGGTTGGTTGCCACTATTGATCACCGCTTCATGCTTTTTGCCAAATCACTAATCCGGTAGAATACTTCTGCGCTCTGCATATCGAGAGATTCAATTCCGCGCGCCGTCTGCACCCCAATGATAATTTCATTTAGCCTGCTTCGATCACTTTCCACACCTAGCAAAACTGATTTCAAATACTGGAGTTGATGGGCAATGGAATCTAACACTGGCAAGTTGGGGAAGCGCGTCTTGAGCTTCCCGCACCTTTCAATGCCATCCTCAACTAGTGTTAGATTGTTACTCATCTAAGCGGGATCATCGAGTTTGGATTGGGAATGAAGAACTGCATGCCACCGCCTGTAGCCTGAAACGGATTTCCAGGCTCTGTCCAAATATCAAATATCTTGGCTGCCGTCGATTGAAGGGCAGGAGTTGGCCTTGTTGGCGTGAAGAGCGTGGGAACACGACCTGCCGGATTAATTCCTAGACGCGTCGCAGGAGTGCCTACTGGGGCAAAATAATTCCCAACATCACCTGCGACGTACTGCACGTAATCCGTGCCTGACTGGAGCGTTACTGATCTAACAGGATTTGAAAAGTCGATGCCGCTCAAATGATTTTGAATCCTTCCTGATGACCATCCCGCACCTTCATAGAAGTCGGTCGCCGTCCATCGCCGAGAGACTTGGGCAAATCCACTTGATAGACGAGCTTGTTGGCTTTCCGTAATATTTGCGAGGACTCGC
Organism: Akkermansiaceae bacterium; assembly: GCA_025354565.1. GTDB lineage: Bacteria > Verrucomicrobiota > Verrucomicrobiia > Verrucomicrobiales > Akkermansiaceae > Luteolibacter. The sequence continues at coordinate 1,498 of JANXMQ010000112.1, read as the reverse complement.
TGCTCCACCGCACTATTTGAGGCAGTTAGAAATACCCCCTCGGTCTTCGCTCCCACTGCTAATATGGGCAGCATCGCTTTCATTCCTCCCAATGCCCAGCTTCCCAAACCGGTTGGCAAAAGGAACTCGGCATTTATCTCGGCAAGTCCCGGCGGGCCACCCAAGGAAAGCGTGCGAAGCTCCGACATCGGAAGTTGCCCTTGCTCAAATCTCGGTTGGTTCGCTACCTGACCTTCTTCCCAAGTCAGCGGCTTCATCATGGGTTGGCCAAGATTGTCCAGATGAATCCGGGCGCGCTCGTAGTCCTCCTGCCCGTAAGGCTTGAACAAGCCGAACTGTTCGGCATTCGGCATATACTTAAACACCTCCGCCATTTCCGGAGTCAGTGCCGTTGGGAGTCGGCTCGGGTCTTTTGCCAGTTGGCTCAACATCAGCGAAACCCGCAGGTCATCGACCTGCCATTGGTGTTCGAACAGTCCGAGCACGTCGACCTTGTTGATAGGATCGTTGTGGCAGTATGAATACAGGTTCAAACTCTCGCTTTCGCCCAGCGGTTCGCGTGAGAGCCATTGGCCTGTGATCGGTTCTAGGAAGCGTTTTCCGAAGTTATATAATCCCGTTTCTTCATCATAGTATTTGGTAGCGTAGCGGAAGGGGCAGCTTGAGGCTTTCGGGCCTCGGGCGTAGATGGTTTCTCCGAACGGGCCGTAAGCATACTCGGCTTGGAGGGTGCCGTTAGAATCTGCTAGGGCGATGACGTGGCCGGTGCCGTCGTAGAGCGGATAGAGGTCTATCGTGCTGTTGCCCTTGGTTTCGCGGATGAGGAGGAGTCCGCCCGCACCTCCGGCGAGGTCTGGTCCCCAGACGTACTTGCGTTCTAATAAGGTGAGGCCACTGGGGAGTTGCTGGCGTTCGTAGATGATGTCGTTGCCGTTGTGGAGGAAGGTGATGACTTTCTGTTCGACGATGCCGCCGTTCTGATAGCGGTTGACCTTTTTACTGAATCTCCTGCCTTCCGCATCGTAGGCGTTGGTGATGTCGTAGCCTTGGGGGGCGGAGTTATAGTTTTTGGTGCGGGCGCGGGCCAGTTCGTTTTTGGCGTTCCAGCCATAGTCCCAAAGAGCACTGGATTCCCGGTTTCCGGCGGCGTCGTAGATGAAGGCTTCGCTAACAGGCGGAACCCACACTGCGCCGCTTTGTTCGGCTTTGGCATCGGCGTTGGCTCCGGCGTCGCCTTGGCCTTCTAATACGGCGAGGGTGTGCCATGGGATCCAACCGCCGGAGGTGCCGGGGGATGGGATCGTATAACTATAGTTGCCGGTGAAGTTCTGGATCTCGGTGCCGTTGATCCAGACGCGGGCAGAGGGATGGGCGGCTACTTTGAGGGTTTTGAATTGGGTGTTGGTCCAAGCGAGGGTTTGGTTGAGGACGCTGCCGGTGTTCTCGCTGTTTTCGGTGCGGCGTCCGATGCCGTCGAAGTGATAAGTGAAGCTGCCGA
>JANXMQ010000109.1 GCA_025354565.1 Akkermansiaceae bacterium | reverse complement strand
CGCATGGAAGAGAAAGTTGCCCACAACAGTCCACTTCTCCGACGAGTTACAGACCCATTCTCGAAGCGGTCTGTCGTGGACAACTTTCAAGAGGCTCACGCCGCTTCGCGGCGGTTAGCCCCCGGTTTTACCCACGGATTTAGCGGAGGAGGCCTTAATACTAGCGGATGCCCTTGATTTTGGAAAATGCCACCGTCATCGGGAGCGAATTAGCGCTGTCGTTCGCAGATGGAGTTGAAGCTTACTTAGCACTTCCCTTGCTCCGTCGCGCCTGTCCCTGCGCGGCCTGCCAGGGAGAGCCGGACGCATTGGGCCGAGTAATGCGTCCCCGTGTCGAGTATGGTGCCCGCGCATTTGAACTTCGAAAATTTGAAACGATCGGCGGCTATGCGATTCAATTGTTCTGGGGAGATGGGCATTCTACGGGGATCTACGGATATGCGTATTTGCAAAATCTTGCAGGACTTGCGGCCGACTAGGAATAAATATAGATAAGAGTTTTACAGTGTTTTCAGCCCAACACACTCTCGCTTCCCTGTCTCTCCTTCCTGAGAGAGAAGTGACAGCGCTTGCTGCTGCCGGCTATCTCACTGTGGTGCAGGTGATTGGGCATCTTCCCAAGCGCTACGAAGACCGGCGGCGTTTCGATGCGTTCCCCATCCAGCCATCACCAGAAGCTGTATGTCTTCGCGGTACGGTGATAGATGCTTCAATGAAACACCTCGGGTCCCATCACCGCTACTACGAGGCGGTCATCATAGATGGCTCTGGTGGTGTTTTCGGATCCGGTAAAATTACCTGTCGCTGGTATAATATGCCATTCGTTCAGAAAATTGTGGCTAGCGGCCAAGAGGTATGTGTTTATGGAAAGGTCAAGGATGTGAAAGGACGGCTCATCATTGATCACCCTGAATTTGAAGTGCTCAGGGATGTCGATGAAGAATCAATCCATCTCGAGCGGATAGTCCCAATTTACAAGAATATCTCTGGCATTTCTCAGCGCCGCCTCCGGGAAATCATCCATTTGTTATTATGTCAAATCGAACCAGCGACACTTGAGTTGAGTTGTGTGTTGAATAATGTTTTGACGAAAGTCGTGGCATACAGAGATGTGCATTTTCCGGAAGCGATCGATTCTGCAAAAGCTGCCCGACGCCAGTTCGCGTTGGAGGAGTTCTTCCTGCTTCAGCTCAATGTCGTATGGCGCCGGTCACGCTACCGTGAGCAAACCGGCCGCGAGCTTGGCAAGCGGACCGCCTATCTCAAGCAATTTTACGCCAGTCTGCCTTTTGATTTCACCGGAGCACAAAAGCGTTCCATCAAGGAAATTCTCGTGGATTTGCGGTCGCAACGCCCGATGAATCGCTTGTTACAGGGCGATGTGGGATCTGGAAAAACCTTTGTCGCAATGGCAACCATGTTGTTGGCAATTGACTCGGGATGCCAAGCCGCGTTGATGGCCCCAACGCAGATTCTTGCCGAGCAACATTATCTAACATTCAAACAATGGCTTGATCCCCTGGGCATCAAAATCGCCCTGCGTACGGGAAATCGCAATGAGGTCAATCATCTGGAATTTCAGGGCGAGCCACAAATCATCATTGGCACCCACGCCTTGCTGTATGACCCGGTATCTTTTCGTGATCTCGGATTGGTCGTGATCGACGAGCAACATAAATTCGGAGTCGCCCAGCGGGCATCGCTCATCAAGCAGGGTATCGTGCCTGATGTGTTGGTTATGACCGCCACTCCAATTCCACGGACCTTGACGATGACGATTTATGGCGACCTTGACGTATCATTGCTGGATGAGAAACCTCCTGGTCGCGGTAAAATCATCACCGCGATTCGTGTTGCTGCAAAGCAAACGGACGTGACCAAATTTGTCAAAGACCAGCTCAATCAAGGGCGACAAGCCTATCTTGTATATCCATTGGTCGAGGTAAGCGAAACACTCAAGGCGGAGTCCGCCACTGAGGCATACGGAAAATGGCAGAAACGTTTGGGAAATCAAGCCGTCGGGCTGATTCATGGAAAACTCCGCCCAGAGGAAAAAGAAATGGTCATGCGCCGGTTTCGCGAAGGTGAAATCGCAGCATTGGTTTCAACTACGGTTATTGAAGTGGGCGTGGATGTTCCAAATGCAAGCGTGATGATTCTTCATCATGCCGAGCGCTTCGGACTCGCCCAGCTCCACCAGTTGCGCGGTCGTATTGGGCGGGGTGGCCATAAGGGGTTTTGCGTCCTGCTGACCGATGGGAAAAATCCCGAGTCGATGGAGAAACTAAAGGTTCTCGAACAATACTCGGATGGGTTCGAAATCGCCGAGGCCGATCTCCGCTTACGTGGTCCCGGCGATGTCCTGGGTGCCATGCAAAGCGGCTTATCGGATCTGCGGTTCGCCGATTTTCTAGCGGATACGGTTTTGCTTCGAGAAGCCCGGACACTGGCAGAGCAGGTATTGGCAGAAGATCCTAATTTGGATGGTGAGCATCAGCGGCTGCGGACAATGATTGATGATTCTGAAAATTATTCTGAGAGGCCGGGAGTCGCATGAGTTTTGATACTGCTCAACGAGCTACAATTTTATAGATTGCCCCGGTATGATCGATAATCAACAACTCGCCGTCATCATCCTCGGCGAATGATGCTATCAGGTTGATGCGCCCGGCTTGGGGTTGCAGCTCTTTGGTATGATCTTTGAAATCGCTGGTCTTGCCGTCCTTCAGTTCAAACGACCAAATCCGAGGGTTTTGATAGTCTCCGAAAATGTAGCGGCCCTGAAGTTCCTTGACCGTCCCGCGATAGACGTAGCCCCCGGTCACGGAGAAGCCCTCTTTTTCGCCGCCACCGTGTTTGTAAACATAGACCGGATCGATAGCTCCGGCGGGGAGTGGTCCGCCGACGCCTTTCGCCGGAGTTTCCTGATCGGCCTCACGCAGACTCCAGCCGAAGTTCGCGCCAGCGCCCTTGCCCTTTGGGATGAAATCGACTTCCTCCCAGTTGTTCTGGCCGACATCACCGATCCACAAATCACCTGTTAGGCGGTCAAACGAGCAGCGCCACGGATTGCGAAGTCCATAGGCCCAGATTTCAGGCTTGGCCCCGGCTTCTTTTACAAAAGGATTGTCTGATGGAACTTTGTAGCCTGTTTTCGATGAAACATCGATCCGTAGCAACTTACCCAACATTGTGTCGTGCGCTTGGCCGTGTTTGTGAGGATCGTTCCCTGAGCCGCCGTCGCCATTGGCGATATATAGCATATTATCCGGGCCAAAGCTTACCCAGCCGCCATTGTGGTTGTCAAACTCGGATGGATATTTAAGGATAACCTCCGCCGTATCCGGCTTGGTGGTCCTGCGATCTGCTGAGGTAAATTTAACGATTCGTGTTTGCTTTTCCTTGTCGGTGAAATCGACATAATAGTGCCCGCTTTTTGCGAAATCCGGGGAAAAGGCAAGGCCGAGGAGTCCTTCCTCATTGCCCTTGCGGCTAACGTCTTGGCGAATGTCGAGAAATGGATCCTTTTCGCGTACACCGGATTTTTCATCGACGATCCAGACTTGGCCGGCTTGTTCCATGACCCACAGTTTGCCTTTTACCCCATTCGGCACGCCTGCCCATACGGGACGATCAAATCCCTTGGCGATTTGCACGACGCCGATATCCGCGTGGGATATCGCAAGGCTGGAGAGAAACACGGCGGTTGTGGCTGATTTCATGAACATGGCGTGAAGCTAGCAAAGATCATTGCTAGCACAAGATGGATTGGGCGAAAATTTGTGGTCTCGGCTGATGTCCCGCGCAGATTTCACAAGGGCGGCATGTCGTGTAAAATTTCGATCTTAGCGGAATCGGATTGGCGTAGCGATTTACGGAACTTCGCTACCGCTTTTTGGGATTTCAGAGCTTCGAGGGCAGCGATGATTTCCGGTTTCGCCTGTTCAAAGGTCCGTGGCACGGCGGGCTTGCGGGCGGTGACTTCGACCAGGTGCCAGCCGAGTTTGGTGCGGAGGAGCCGAGGTTGATTCATTTGCAGGGAAAAAAGCTGGGTAGAGAAATCGGCAGGCAGGCGATCGCGGGTCATCCAACCGAGCGCCCCGCCGCTGTCCTTGGTGGACGGGTCTTCGCTGAGTGCCTTGGCGAGAGTGGTGAAGTCTTGGGAATTTTCAGTTAGGGCTGCAAGCGCCGTTTCGAGTTTTTGTTTGGCCGCTTCGGACGGGTGGTCGAGCGTGGGGATGAAAATGTGCCGAGCTTCGACGCGTTCCGGTTGTTGGGCTGTTAGTGGATTTTCACCAAACCATTTTCGGGCCTCCTCATCAGTGATGTTAACTGATTCGCCTAACTGGAGTGCGACAAATTTTTCTTCACGCAGTTGCGCCGAGAGCCGCTTTTTCAGTTCCCGAAAGGAAGCGATGCCCTGGGTTTTCATCGCGGTCTCAAGCACGCTTTCGCTATCGAAACGGCTTGTCAGAAGTTTCAGGCGAGCATTGATTTCATCATCACCAACCGTAATCTTCGGGATGCTGTCCTTCACTTGTAAGCGCAGTAGCTCGTGTTCTAGCAGATCATCCAGCGCACTAGCGCGTGCGGCTTTTAGCTCGGGTGGTGTGACAGTTGCCGGGGATTGCCCAACCAGCCACAAGCGCTCGCTTACAACGCGATCCAATCGACTGCGGGAAATTGGATGCCCGTCCACGCGCGCGATGACATCATCTTGTTTCGCGACAGCAAGGGTGGGCGATATGTTAGGATGTGCGAGGTCGAACTGTTGCCTGATCGGGCCTTTGAAAAAGACTAGGTCCGCCAGCAGATAAACGGCGGCAATTCCATAAACCACGGGTCGGAACGCGAACTTTTCGCCGGTGACCATGCGATTCAGCGGATTTCAACCGTGGTGCCGGGGCGGATCAGCGTGGGGAGGCGGACGGCGTCCCAGTTCGCCATACGGATGCAGCCATGACTGCGGGCGCGCCCGATGGTTTCTGGACTTGGTGTACCATGGAGGCCGATGCCGGGCTTGGTGAGTCCGCACCAGAAGACGCCGACCGGGCTGTTAGGGCCGGGTGGAATTTCTAGCGATTCGGAGTCGCTGCTGCGTTTGCCGGTATCGAGGAGCTGCTGATCGTAGCGCCAGTGAGGGAGTTCCACGGAATTTCTAACTTCCCAGGTGCCGAATTTGATGAACTTGGGTTCGCCGGGAGTTATGGGAAATGAGGCGATCAAGCCGCGGTTCGGGCGGCTGACGTAGGTCATGGTGGTGGCACCGGGTTCCGCGATGACGAGGGCCGCCGGAGCGGCTTCAAAGATGCGGACTTGGTTGAGTTTCGTGTCCACGACGGCGTGGCGCTGGCTCAGCGTCGGGTCCGCCTTATAGCCGGCACCGGTTAGTTTTTCGAGGCAAAACGGTTGCACGTTAGGCACGATGATTGAGTCGCGTGGCTTGAGGTTGTTGATTTTTGAATTGCCATTGAGGAGCACCAGATAGGGTATATCGCAGTGGTAGCGCTCAGACATGAACTCGGCTGTGCTGCGATAGCTCATGCGTTTGCGTTTTGCCTGAAGCGAGACCTTGGTCGGCAGATCGCTATCCACCCAATCGTTCACGAAATCCGGGACGACCGCGACGGCCTTAGGATTCGTGATAGTCTTGCGGGCGGCCGTGTTCGCGGCGATCCAGTCCTCGACCGGATGGCCGTTGACCTCGTTCCATGATTGCACGGCAAGTTCGGTGAAACGACCGGGTTTACCGTCGATGATGCCGGGTCCGAAGCGCGCTTCATCAAGGAAAATCTGTAGGCGCAGGGCATCGTCGCCAGTGGGCTTTATGTCGAGCGGTGAAGGTGCTGCGACCGAGGGAATCGGCGTCGCCTGTGGGAGCGGAGGTGGAACTGGAGTGGGAGTCGCAGGAACGGCCGGTGGGGCTGCGATGAGCGGTTGTTCCGCAGGGATTGGTTTTGAATTGATGTCGTCATCGCCACCGAGCGGCAGAGCGCGGAGGACTAGACGCTGCGGTGCTGCAGCTTGCGCGTGGGCGAGCAGCATCAATGACAAGAACACGGGTGTAATGTAGCGGAGCATGTGATAGAGGCTGATAGAAGTTAGGTTGGGATCGTGGCGAATGCCTCTAGGCGTCCGGCGATGGCGGCGGGGACGACGGCGGTGACGAGAATATCATCGCCCTCATAGCCCGTCGAGAGTACCTTGGCCTCGCGGTGAAGCAGGCTGACTAGATCGGCACGGTTTTGCGGGATGCGGTAGTCCTTGCGGTGGACGCGGTGGGCCAGGACCTCAGCGCAGGTTGTGAGCAAGTCCTCCAGACCTAGGCCGCTGATCGCCGAGATGTGGAGTGCGCCGGGAAATTTCTTCTCAAGTGCGATCCGGGCAAAGGGATCGGTGACACGGTCGATCTTGTTTAGGACGGTGATGATTTCCTTATCCCCGGCACCGAGTTCTGCGAGCACCTCAAGCGTGGTGTCGTGAAATCTATCGATTTCCGGGGCTGTGGCATCTAGGACATGGATCAGGAAATCTGCTAGAGCGGCCTCTTCTAGCGTCGCCTTGAACGCCTCGACTAAGCGGTGAGGCAGGTTTCTAACGAACCCCACGGTGTCGGTGATCAACAGCGGCTGCCCGTCTGGTAGCTCGATCCGGCGGGTGGTGGTGTCGAGCGTTGCGAAGAGCATATCCTTGGCCATGACGTCCGCTCCGCTGAGGATGTTCAGCAGGGTGGATTTACCGGCATTCGTATAGCCGACGATCGCGGCGTGCTGGGTCTCGTGTTTCTCGCGTTCCTTGCGCTGGGTTTTTCGCTGTTTCCGGACGATATCGATCTCGCGTTTGGCGCGGTCGATAATCTGATAGGCAAGGCGGCGGTCCACCTCGATTTGTTTCTCGCCCATGCCACGCGATGCCCCGCCGCCAGCGCCGCCACCGGAACCTGCGGATTCGCGGTCGAGGTGTCCCCACATCCGTGCGAGGCGGGGCAGGGCGTATTGCATCCGGGCCAGTTCGACCTGGAGGCGAGCTTCTTTGGTTTGGGCGCGTTTTGCGAAAATATCGAGAATCACCTCCTCGCGGTCGATCACGCAGAGGTCGGCGAGTTTTTCCCACTCCCGTTGCTGGGAGGGGGCGAGGCCGTTGTCGATGATGATGACATCGCACTCATGGGCCTTGGCGATGGCGACGAGTTCCTCCGCCTTGCCGCTGCCGCAGAGGAATTTCCGATGGATTTCCCGACCGCGCGAGAGCACGGATTCGACGACTTCCACACCCAGTGTTTTCACCAGTTCGGCGAGTTCCTCCAGCAGGGACTCGGACTCCTCTGCATCGTGGACATCAAAATAAAAGCGCACCAACAAGGCGCGTTCGATCATGTCGGGCTTTTCTCGAACTTCAAACATCCGCGCTACGATTAGCACTGATGACCCCGCCCGACCATGCGAAATTTTCCACCAAGTTGGCTTTTCAGCGGGTTTCCGCATTCAACCAGCGCTCATGGCCCCATAGGCCCCAGACGATGCCGGCGAGGCCAAAAGTGAGCAACAACGGCGGCAGGCCGATCATCAGGCTGATCCCCAGCGGCCCGATGGCGGTGAGGAAATCGTCGTTCACGAAATGCGGGGAAATCAGAAAAAACAGGCGGGCGACCAGCAGCGAAATCGCGCCGAAGGCCATCATCGTGCCACCCCATGATTGGTAATTACGGACGAGTTTCACGGCTGCCAAGCCGATCAGGCCGAGGCCGAGCACTCCACAAGCATCAAATAACAGGCCATTTTGGATTACGATCTCAAGCAATAGATTCATGGGAGGTTAGCGTGGGTGGGGGGACTTTGCGGGCGGGGGTGGGGGGGGTGAAAACCTTGGCGTGCAGTGCGAGTCCGAGTCCGAACGCCAGCCAACCGGCGTTCATGAGGACCAGTTTGAGCGTGTACCAAGCGAGGGCGGTGGCGGCGCTGCCATGATAATGCTTTTTCAACGGCCCGTAGTGTTCGATGGCTCCGGCATCATAAAGCGGCATCATCACGGCGTAGCCGAAAGCGAGCAGAAACGCGCCACCCACGATCAAACGTGCGGACCAGCCTGACGTAACTTTGGAGAGTCGCCAGGCGATGAGCAGCAGAAAAATCCCCATTACGATCATGAACACCGGACGAACCGCTTCGATGGAAGCCAGGGGGAGGCAAATTGCGCTGCGCATTCAGACAGCCAATACTATTCATAAGTCGTTGATCAATAATAATGAACGACGGATGAATTGGATATAAGTAGTTCTAAAAAATTACGATTCTTTAATAAAGCGGCAATAGTTTAAATTTCAGTTTTCTGAATATGTTAGCCGCCAGTCCTTTTAAAACATGGGTTTCTAACCGGGTAAAACTTGCGGAAAACTACCGGAAACAAGCATCGCATTGCTATTTTTGGATGAAAATCATGCCATGGGCAGCGGAAAATTATTTTCGATGAAGTGGGAATAATCGCCATTATTCCGTTTCAAATCTTGCGAGTCGCAGGGCTGCGGCCTAATTCCGTGGCGACATGAGTGAAGCCGTCATCCCACATCAGCCGCAAAACACCGAAGCCGAATTGATCGCCGTCCGCCGGGAGAAGCTCGCGAAACTGCGCGAGCTCGGCATCGATCCCTACGGTGCGCGTTTTGAAGTTTCCGTTACCCCGGCTGCGCTTTTCGCCAATTTCGAAGAAGGCAAACAGGTGAAAGTTGCCGGGCGCATCACGGTTTTCCGTGAGTTTGGAAAATCGTGCTTTTTCGAGCTCGCCGATGTGATGGGGAAAATCCAGGGCTACATGAACACCAAAAATCTGGACGATACCGCTCTGGCCGTTTGGAAATGCCTCGACCGTGGCGACTGGATCGGCATCGAGGGTGAGACGTTTCTCACCAAGACCGGTGAGCCGACGGTGAAAATGGAAAAATTCACCGTGCTCTCCAAGTCGCTGCGCCCGATGCCGGACAAGTGGCACGGAGTTGCTGACCGCGAGATCAAATACCGCAAGCGCCACCTTGATCTGATGGGCAACCCGGACAGCGCCGCCCTTTTCGTGAAGCGCTCGCTCATGATCGCCGAGATCCGCCGCTTTCTTCAGGACCGTGGGTTTCTGGAAGTGGAAACTCCGATGCTGCAAGACATCGCCGGGGGTGCGGCGGCGCGTCCGTTCGAGACCTATCACAACGCGCTGGGCATGCCGCTCACCCTGCGGATCGCTCCGGAGCTGTTCCTCAAGCGCCTGTTAGTCGGTGGCTTCACGAAGATTTTTGAACTCAACCGCAGCTTCCGCAACGAAGGGATTTCCCGCCGCCACAATCCCGAGTTCACGATGTTAGAGGCGTATTGGGCGTTTTCTGATTTCGAGGAAATGGCCGATCTTGTCGAGGAACTCACCTGCCACCTCGCGGAGAAATTCTGCGGCGGTTTGCAAATCGAGCACAAGGACGAGGATGGCAACGTCACCCGCACGATCAACCTCGCCCGGCCATGGAAACGCGCCAGCTATCACGACCTCATCAAGCTGGCAGCGGGTGCTGATTTCTTTGATCTAACTGCGCAAGGTCGCTGCGATCGTTGTGCTGGAAAAGGCGTCCAAATTTCCGAGAATATGGCGGACCATGAGGTCATCCAACAGGCTTTTGAAAAGCTGGTGGAGGAGAAGACCTTTGATCCCTGCTTCGTCACCCGCGTCTCCAGTGAGCTGGTCCCGCTTGCCAAGGTCAGCCCCGGTGGTCAGACCGTTGAGGTTTACGAACTTATCATCAATGGTCAGGAAATTTCCCCTGGGTACTCCGAACTCAATGATCCCGATGTCCAACGCCAGCGCCTCGAAGCCCAGTCCGGCGAGGAGACGCAGAAGGTCGATTACGAATTCATCGAAACGCTCGAACACGGGATGCCTCCCGCTGGCGGCATCGGTATCGGCCTCGACCGCCTGTGCATGATGCTAACAGGTGCTCCGACCATCCGCGATGTGGTGCTGTTCCCGCTCCTGAAGCGGAAGGATTGAAATGGAGGTTTGAAAAATTTCCGCCCCGCTTCCCATCATGTCCACCCTTCAGGAAACCATTCACCAGATGGGCAGGCAGGCCCGCGCTGCTGCCTATCAGCTCGCCCAGTTGAGCAGTGACGAGAAAAACGCCGTCCTGCGCGCCATGGCCACCGCCATCCGCCAACGCGCGCCGGAGTTGTTAGTTGCGAATGCCAAAGACCTAGCCGTAGGTCGTGAAAAAGGACTCTCAAACGCGATGCTCGACAGGCTGCGTCTCGATGAGGCGCGCATCGAGGCCATGGCGGCAGGCATCGACCAAGTCGCCACGCTCGCGGATCCGGTTGGTACGATCATGGACTCGTGGGAACGTCCTAACGGCATTCGTATCGAACAGGTCCGCGTCCCCATCGGCACCATCGGCATCATTTACGAGAGTCGCCCAAATGTGACTGCGGATGCCGCCGCGCTGTGTTTCAAAACTGGCAACGCCACCATCCTCCGGGGCGGCAGCGAGGCGCTGCATTCGAACCTCGCCATCGCTGGTGCGCTGGCTGCCGCTGGGGCGCCGGACCATGCCATCCAACTTATCCCTTTCACCGACCGGGAAAGTGTCGCCGTTCTTGCGGGCATGGACCAATGGCTCGACTTAATCATTCCTCGAGGCGGTAAGGGCTTGATCGAAACTGTCGTCTCATTGGCTCGGATGCCGGTCATCAAGCACTACGACGGGATCTGCCATCTCTATGCCGATGCCGCTGCGGATCTTGAAATGGCGGTTGCTCTAACAGTCAATTCCAAGACCCAGAAACCCGGAGTCTGCAACGCGCTTGAAATTTTGTTAGTCCATCGCTCCATCGCCGCAGATTTCCTGCCTGCGGTGGGCGTTGCCCTGCGTGAGAAGCAGGTGGAAATCCGCGCTTGCCCGCAGGCGTTGGAATTTCTAACCGATGCCATGCCTGCCACGGAACAGGACTGGGACACCGAGTTTCTCGAACTCATTATCGCCGTTAAAATTGTGGATTCGTTAGACGAGGCGGTCGCCCACATCAACGCCCACGGCTCGCACCACACCGACGTCATCGTCACCCGCGATGAGGCGGCGGCGGAGCGGTTTCTGCGCACGGTGGATTCCGCCTGCGTTTTTCAAAACGTCTCCAGCCGTTTCGCGGATGGCGGGGAATTCGGCTTCGGCGCGGAAATCGGCATTTCCACTGACAAGCTTCACGCCCGTGGTCCGATGGGCCTGCGGGAACTTACCAGCTATCAATACCGCGTCCGTGGCAATGGGCAGGTGAAAGCGTGACCCCGTCGCTCACGAGGCCAGCGGGCTGGCGAGGCGGAGGAGGGCGGGATCGAGCTTGTATTTCGCATCCGCGACTTCGTGGATGGGAAGGTGGCTGTAATGGCCGTCGCGGAAAATCATGATGGAGTTGGTCTGGCCAGCTTCTAACGCATCTACGGCGGCGACCGCGAATTTATACGCCATCACCCGGTCGAGCACCGTCGGCGAGCCGCCGCGCTGGATATGGCCGAGCACGGTGAGCCGCGCTTCCATGCCGATCGAATCGTTAATATAACGAGTCAGGTAATCCGCCATTTTCGTGCCTTCGGCGACGATGGCGATGGCGTATCTGCGACCATTGGCGAGGTCGTATTTGAGGCGGGCACCGATGGTTTCGAGGTTGTAGGGCATTTCCGGGACGAGGCAAATTTCAGCGCCACAGGCCAGGGCGCTGGTCAAGGCGAGGTAGCCGCAATGGCGACCCATGACCTCGATGACGAAGGCGCGCGAAAATGAGCTGGCGGTATCGCGGATGGAGTCGATGGCCTCGCGGATAACGTTCAGCGCGGTATCGACCCCCAAGCAGTAGTCGGTACCGGCGATGTCGTTGTCGATGGTCGCGGGGATGCCAGCGAAGGGCACCCCGAAGTCATTGTAAAACTGATTGAGTGCGCGGAAGGAGCCATCGCCACCGATGACAATGAGTTTTCCGATGCCCCGGCGTT
>JANXMQ010000054.1 GCA_025354565.1 Akkermansiaceae bacterium | reverse complement strand
GGCGAGCCGAAGGGGACGACGCAAACAGTAATCAGCGCTGGGACCACCGTGAGCGCGGGAGCCATCCAGTAGAAAACTTTACGAACGTGGTTGGGCGTGAAATCCTCCTTGAGGAAAAGCTTCAGACCATCGGCGATTGGTTGGATCAGACCGAACAAATGAAAGTCCTTTTTAAATCCTAACAGCGTGAAGGGAATACCTACACGGTTGGGACCGACGCGGTCTTGGATGACGGCGGAGAAGCGACGCTCGAAATAGACGGATAAGGGAACCAAGGGTAGGACCACCATGAAGGTGAGCACTACGATTTTCGTGATGATGATGGCGAGCTGGATGAGGATTTCCGGCATGGGGAAGAGGGAAAGTTAAAAGTTAGAAGTTAGAAATTATCCATTAATCAGCCCCGCCGCTTTGCGGGCGCGTTCGTTGGCGAGGAGTGGTATCTGGTAGCCGGTGTCAGTGATTTGTGTGCCTTGATGGCCGATTTTTGAGAGGGTGAGGCCAGTGAAGGCGGGGACGGCTTCGGCGAGTGCCTTGAAGATGTCCTCGATGTGATGGGCTTCGTTTTTCTCGCCGGAGATAGCGAGTAGCAGGTCGCGTAGGATTTCCCAGTCGTCGTGGGCCTGGCCGGGGAGTTCGACGGCGCGGTTGAGGCGCTGGAGGCGGCCGGAGAGATTGACCATCGAGCCGCGTTTTTCGGCGAAGGTGGCGGCGGGGAGGACGAGGTGGGCGTGCTCGGCGGTGGGATTGGCGAGGATGCTGGTTTGCAGGAGAAAATCGAGGCTGGCGAGGTCTTGCGGGGTGAAGCCTGCGTCGGTGATGATGTCTTCGCCGAGGACGATGAGTGATTTGATCGAGCCATCCCGGACGCTGTCCCTGATGAAACTGAGGCCGGAGTAGGGATTTTCCGCGCCGAGTATGAGCTTGGCTCCGGTGGTGTTTGGATTGCGGTCGGCAGCGACGAGCAAGTTGTCCGCCTCACCGGAACGCGGGACGAGCGACAGCAAGCGGGAGCCGATTTCTGCAGCGAGGGCGCGGGTGAGGAAAATTTCCTCGTTGGTCATGCGCGCGGAGGCGATGATGGCAATCTGGTCAGCGGGGAAGGATTTGATACGGGCTGCGGCAGTGGCCAGCGCGGCGGGCCAAGAGGTGATATGGTGACTCGTGGGCGAGGTATCCACGTCCCTTGAGAGCGGCTCAGTTAGGCGTGCGTCGCTGTCGATGTAGTGGAAATTCAGGCGATGGGAATCGGGCATCCAGGCGGAGTTCACCGCGTCGTTGAGGCGCGGGGTGATCCGGTGGAGCTTATTGCCCCTAGTCCAGAGGGTGATGTTGGTGCCGGTGCCGCAGTTGACGTCGATGCTCGGGGTTTCCTTGAGGAACCAAACGCGCATCTGGAAGCGGAAGTCGTTGGAAGTGAGTGCGCCGACTGGGCAGATATCGGCGGTATTGAGCGAATAGTTCGAGTCCAGCAGGCGACCCGGATGGACGGTTAGAGTGGTGTGGGTGCCGCGTTGGGTGAAGCCGAGGACGGGATCGCTGGCGACCTCGTCCATGAAGCGGATGCAGCGGCTGCACATAATGCAGCGCTCGTCGTCGAGGCGGATGCGCGGGCCGATATCGACGTGTTTCGGCTTTTTCACCTTCATATCGATGAAGCGGGAAACCCCGCGTCCGTGTTGGACGGATTGTTCCTGAAGGCGGCATTCGCCGGCTTGGTCGCAGATCGGGCAGTCGAGCGGGTGGTTGATGAGGAGAAATTCCATCACACCTTCGCGGCATTTTTCCACCAGTTCGCCGGTGGTGCGGATGCCCATGTTTTCGCCGATGGTGTTGGCACAGGCGATGACGGGGCGGGGCATCCAGCCGATGATTTCGTAGCCATTCTCGTCGCGTTGTGGCTCTTGGCCGGGGGCGGGGCGGGGCGGCATCCCCATTTGCACGAGGCACATCCGGCAATTTCCTGGCGAACTCAGCTTGGGATGGTAACAATAGTGGGGAACGTTTATTTCCGCCTGGCGGCAGGCTTCGATCATTCGCGTGCCCTTGGGAAATTGGTGCCAAACGCCGTCAATCTGGACGTTGACCATGCCTTTCCCGGCAGCAAGGTCTTTGGGCAGGATCATTTCCGCAGTCGCCGAAGGTGTGTCGCTCATGGCTGAATCTGAGCGTCCGTCGCTTGTGCAAGAATCGCCCGACGGTGCTCGCGCAGGAATATGTCTAGCTCCGACCAAGCCCGCAAGCGTGCTTTGTGAAAATTTTCACAAGCGGTGAAATCCGCGGAAGTCTGGGTGGAAAGTCGGATGGTCAAACTCGCACCCACTCCGGCACTTGATCTTCGGGCATGTGCCTAAAACGCTTTTTAAAAAAACCTGCAAAAAATCTGTGCAATATTCCGAAAGTTAATATTCAAGCGCCCGTAAATGAGCTGGCTATTACGGAATTTCTGCTAGTGGTCACGCTCCCGAGTCACTACAGATCAGTTAGTTATGTTAGCGTGAGCGTTGAGAAAACGGAAGCGTCTTACATCGATCCACTCTCATTGGCAGCAGACTTGGTTTGCTGGCGCCAAACCGTTACTATATACGAGTAAGTTCTGAGACCGGTTTACCCGCCTCCTCTAACACGCTGTTGGCGGTTGCATCGAGTACTTCGAGCTGCGGGCTTGGGGGGCTGAATACCGTTTGCTCATCGCTGTGGACATGCCAACCACCACGGCGACCTCGATGCTGAACGACTTGAGAAATAAAATATTCTCAAGGCTTTTATCTGCGATTTCAAAAAAGTCTTGACTTAATTAAGATGTCTTGATAATCATTGGGCGCGAGATAATAATTTTTGGCTTATGAAATCGCCTACTAGGAGATTTTTTCGATTATTTTCACCCCCTTGATATGTGCCGCAGACCTCTTTCAAACATCCGATGCATCACGCTCTTTTCAGTCGTTGCATCCCAAGGCTTATTAGCGCACAACCTTGATACTCGCGCTACCTCGATCAGTCTTGCAAAGGATTACGTGCAGACCATGGCCACCCGGGCGGGCAATAATCAGCCAGCGGTGCAGTTGAACGATGAATTTTGGGTTCTGGTGAAAACCACGCCTGGCCCGGGAACGAATACCGGAGTCGGCGGCTATCAGACTTTCTATATTCCGCAAGGTTCGCAGGTTGTCGGCGCGGCCTACGTCAGGCCCACAACCTCCGATCCACGTGGATTCATTGAAATCCCGATGAAGGCGCAGTCACCCATCGCGATTGGTGACGGCCCGATCGGGGCGAAGGCTGCCGTGGGGCTCACTGGCTTCACCTATCCATCCGCCAACATTCTTGGGGTCAATCAGGCCCCGGTGACGGCAGCGGGAATCGCACGCGGGACGATTGCCGGCGTGTATGCGGACACGGGGATTTTCTATTCCACGGATGCCCGCACGGCATTCAACAGCTATGGAGCGGCACCCACGGGTGGTGCCTCCCCTATGACCAACAATTCCGGCGATACCGTTGGCGAATGGTATTCACTCAGCGTTCCTTCGCCAGCTATTTTGGGAGTCATGACGCTCTGGGATTCCTACCAACTCAGGGCTTTCGGACGCAAGGATGTGACCCCGATCATTGATGCCGCCGATGGCCGGGGCAATGCGCCGTGGGGCATGGCCAGCGCAGTTGCCGGACCTCAGAGCGGCTACAAGTGGTCGTTTAACCACGCGGCCTATGTTTCGGGAGGATCGAACCCAGCAGCGATTCCCGGGGCGGTTGAGGTGGGACCTTGGAATCGGATCAAATACCCAGGTGCCCAAATCAGCAGCGATCAAGCAGGTTTAATCAGCACGACTTTAGGTTACACCGGAGTGGACGCCAGCACGGTTGGCTATGATTTCGTTGCTTCCGGCCCGCTGCCCACCACCACGACGGCGGTTCGGTTCGCGATCGGCCAACTTGAGCTGGGTCGCTCGGAATACTCTGCGGTCAAGGTCAAGATCACCACCCTGCCATCCGTCCAGTGCTATGACATCTATGCAGACGCCTTTGGTGGTGACGCTGGCGGCACCGACTTTGGCAAAGATCATATTTGGCGGTATTTCGATCCCACGGTGGTTTCTTTGGACCCTTGCTCGCTGCTTCAGAAAGTCGCCACCAATCCACTGATCGCAGTCGGCGGAACCACCTCCTTCGATATCACGTATGCCAATCTCGATGATACGGTCATGCCGAACGTGGTGCTTACCGACACGCTTCCAGCCGGTCTAACGTACGTCAGCGCGTCGCCCCCGCCGACTTCTGTTTCGGGCAATGTGCTTTCCTGGAATTTCGGTAACGTGCCGGGGCAGACCGTCAAGAAAATCACTTTGAATGTCAGAGGATCGGCAACGGGAGTTCAGTTAAACACCCTCTCAGCAACAAGCAATGGCACCAACATCGGCTATGCTTATGAAACGGTCGAGGTGGCCTCGCATTCGTTACTGCGCAAGGAGAAAACCGTCACACCCACCACGGTGGCACCGAATGGAACGGTGACCTACACGATCACGGTTTACAATGATGGCACGGCGGCCAACGGCACACCGCTGACCGTGACGGACAACCTGCCATCCGGTTTCACCTACCAGAGCTTTGCCAGCGCCACGCTCAACGGCGCGGCGGTCACTCCCACCATCACTGCCACCGATCCCACCAAGCCGATATTCAGCGTGGGGCAGGGGATACTTCCCGGCAAGACCCTGGTCATCCGTTTTGTGGCGCTTGTCGCTGCGGGCACACCTTCGGGGGTGTATTGGAATGGCACGGATGTCAGTTACGAAGGCAAACGTCTCGGCCCCACGCCCGAGGCTCCGGTCACCGTCGGGGGCGGACGTATCGGCGATTTTGTCTGGCGCGACTGGAATGGAAACGGCGTCCAGGATGCGGGTGAGGAAGGTATTTCCGGCATCAGCGTGCAACTGTGGTCCGATCCGAATGGAGATGGAAACACGGCGGATGGCGTATTGCTCCAAACGAAAACGACGGGTGCGAATGGCGACTACGTTTTCACCGGACTGGGTGCGGGTAACTATGTCGTCAAGATCCCGACCCCACCAACCGGCTACCTGCAGACTTTTGATCCGCAGGGTGTGGTGGATAATGCGGGCAAAGTCACACTGATCGCGAATCAGGAATTCCTGACGATGGACTTCGGCTACAAGTATGATCCGGCGAACGTCAATGCCGCATCCATCGGCGATTTCGTCTATGCGGACAACAACCGCAACGGAATGCCTGACCCCGGCGAGGCGGGAATTCCTTCGGTCACAGTGAACCTCTACGAAGACACCAACGGCAACGGAGTGGTGGATACCGGGGATCTGCTGATCAGGTCGCTACCCAGCTCGGACGGCACGACCGATTACGATGGTGACACCGTGCTTGATCCCGAGGGCTTCTATCTTTTCGACGGGCTGGACCCAGCGTTGAAATATGTGGTCGACGTGATGGAGACCGATCCTGACATCGACGCCTTCTTTGGACTGCCGGTGACGCAAACCACGCCAGACCGAGTTGCCGTATCGGGCATGGCAAATGGCGGTACCTTTGACACGGCGGACTTCGGTTTCTTCGGTCTCCAGCCCGCCTCGATCGGCGATACCGTCTTCCTCGATACCAATGCCAATGGCACCTACGATGCAGGAGATTTCCCCATCTCAAATGTCACCGTGCAACTTTATCTCGACGACAATGGCGACGGTATTGCGCAAGCTGGCGAGCTGTTCTCCACCACCGTCACCAATTCGGCTGGTCAATATGTGTTCAACAATCTCGGGCCGGACAAATACATCGTCAAAGTGCTCTCCACGGATCCCGACCTCCCGGCTGGTTCCATCGGCACGGTCCCCCAATACCCTGTCACCCTCAATGCCGGCGACGCCATCACCACGGCGGACTTCCCTTACGTGAAAAATCTCACCAAGACGGTGGACAAGGTTTCCGCCGTGGCGGGGGATATTCTCACCTACACGATGCGGCCTTACTATCCGGGCTCCACGCTGCTATCGAATGCCGTCATCACTGACCCCACCCCCATTGGCACGACTTACAATGGCGGCTCATCGCCGACTCCATTCAGCGCTCCATCTGTGGGTGCCACTGGAAATGTCGTTTGGAACCTAGGCTCGACTGTTGCCGCCAGCAATGGAACTGGCACCACCCCAGGCTATACCCCGACGGCGATCATCCGCTCGACCACCGCCGAGGTGGATGACACCTACGTCAATGCGGCAAATACGGCTACTTGGTATGGTGGCGGAACAGACCTAGTTACGCGGCCCGCCAATGCCTCCAACGTCAAGTCGGCGCTGATGAAATTCACCCTGCCGACTTTTGCCACCAGCGATGTGGTGGACCGCGCCGTCATCCGCGTGATGGTCAAAACGCCGCGCACCTCGAACCACACCGTGACGATGCGGCGCCTGACCACATCCTGGACCGAGGGCACGAACTCGACCACCGGCGCTTCCTGGAATGACTCCAATGGCACGGGCACCGCCGGAGACTGGACGTCCGCTGGGGTTTTCGGCTCCTCGGATTATGATGGCAGCGTTTCTTACGGCAGTTCGTCGGCACCTTTCGTCGCAGGGCAAACCCTTGAATTTGACGTGACAGACCTCGTCCGAGCGTGGAGGGCTGGCACTCTCAGCAACGAGGGTGTGGCATTGATTGCCTCGGGCACCGACGGCGGCGACCTGATTTTCTACAGTTCGGAAAATGCTGGTGCTGCCACTCCGGGGCCACGCCTGGTGATCAGCTACTCTTCCACTGGCAATGGCACGACAACGGTCGGCGATACGTTTGCGACAGTTGCCTACAACAACAACACCGGGTCCAAGCTGTGGGCCGGCGGCTGGATCGAAACGGGCGACGGCGGCTCCCCTAGTGCGGGGAACATACTCATTGGCGGCGGCATCCTGCAAATCAAGGATACCACTACGGGTATCTCCATCTACCGCTCCGCCAACCTCGCGGGAGCCACGGCGGCGAGTCTGAGCCTAGACATGACGAGCAACACCCTCGATAGCACGTCTGATATCATCCGCTTGCAGGCTTCGATCAACGGGGGAAGCAGTTGGACCACGCTGGATACTTATACCAAAGCGACGGCGACGTTCACTAACAAGTCTTTCAACCTGATTTCCCTACTGGGCAGCGTCAACAAGGACACACGCATCCGTTTCACGGTCGACACCAAAGGCGGCAAGACTGGCAAGATCATCAAGTTCGACAACGTCCAGATCAGCTACACCACGCCCGCTGCCGGGACGACCAGCACCCAGCTGTCAGCCGATACGGCGCTGCTCACCGGCACCCGCAACGTCACCGTGAACATGACGGTGAAGGCGGATGTCTCCAACAACATCACACCGCCTGCCACCCTCACCGTGACCCCCACCGGTACCGCCAGCGCCACCTGGGTCAGCGGTCCGACCCCGGCCACTGGCCGGGCCGATTCGAACGGCGTGACTTTCACTTATGTCTATCAGGTGGTTTCCGGTGGAGGAATCGGCAGTGTGAAGTTTGGCGGTGTTCCCACCACCACCTCGACTTCCACCTACATTTCGGGCACTTCACAAAGCGTCCTTACCACACCGCCGCTCGTCTTTCAGGCGAAGGTCAACCCGGTGGCTCCGACACCATGGGCCAACAACACCGCCACTCTAACGGACGGAAACGGCCTCAACGTCTTTGCCGCCGCCGCCACGGCCACCACCGCCAGCATCGGCGACCTGGTTTGGAAAGACACCAATTCCGATGGCCTGTTTGACGCCGATGGCGCGGATAATATCCTTGGCACCGCTGACGATGAACCTGGAATCGCTGGTGTCCGTGTCTATCTCGATTCCAACAACAACGGTGTTTATGATGTCGGTGAACCGAATACTTTCACCGACACCTCCGGTACCTACCGGATTTATGGACTGAGTGCCGGAAACTACACGGTGCGCTACGACGCGGCCACGATACCTGCGGGGTTCGTGCCATCGACCGCTACTTCCCAGGCTGTGACTCTGGCCACCGCCCAGCAATACAACAACGCCGATTTCGGCCTGTCCACCAGCTCCTCCACGCCGAGCAGCATCGGTGACACCCTCTGGATCGACCGCAACGGCGATGGCATCGTGGACTCCGGCGAGCCGCGGCTGCCAAACATCACGGTGAAGCTTTATTACGATGCGAACAACAACGGGGCCATCGACGCGGGAGATCTGCTCCTCGCCGCCACCGCCAGCGATGCGTCAGGTGATTACACATTCGGCGGGCTCTCTGCCGGAAACTACCTGGTGGATGTCAATGAGGCGGATCCAGACATGCCAGCGGCCCTCGTCCTCGCCAGCGGCGGTGCTAATGGTGCCGGTCTGCAGGATGTCACCCTTGGCATAGGCGTAACCTACCTCACGGCTGATTTCGGCTACAACTACACCGGCAGCCTCGGCGACACGGTTTTCTACGATCCCGATCAAAATGGCATCCAAGGCGGTGGCGAAGCTGGAGTCCCGGGTGTCACGATCGTGCTCTACAACGATGTGGACAGTAGCGGCTCTGTCTCAGCCAGCGATACCGTGGTTGGAACGGTCATCACCAATGCCAGCGGCCAGTATCTCTTCTCCAACCTGCCGCCCGGCAACTATGTCGTGAAAGTGGACGAACAGACTGTCCAATCCACGCCCACCAGCGGAGTCTACGGCACGATGCTCGGCACCACCGGCTCGTCCAAGGCTGTGACGCTGAGTCCGGGCGCTGGCATGACGAATCTGAACGCGGACTTCGGCTTTGTCGAAGCGGCAGAAATCGTGGGGCATGTCTTTTACGACATCAACGGCAACGGAGTTTTCGATCCCGGTGAAACGCCGCTGCAGCCCGTCACTGTCTGGGTTTATGGTCCCGGCGTCGATGGCATTCTTGGCAATGCCGACGACTTCGCGGATCTTCGCAAGACCCTCGTCACGGATGTCGGTGGCGAATATACCACCCTGTTGCCGTCGGGAGCCTACCGGGTCATTTACGACCAGACCGATGCCGACGCCCAGCCGGGCGTCCTCACTCGCGTGACCACTCCGGTGGAATACCAGGTTTATCTCAACGCCGGTCAGGAAATCAGTGGCCTTGACTTCGGTCGCGACAACAACGGTAAAATTGGCGACACGATCTTCGCCGACATCGACGGCACCAGCGGCGCTGGCGTCGGCCCGGGAGCCGGAGACGCCCGCCTGCCCGGTGTCACCGTCAATCTGTACTTGGACACTAACGGCAATGGCACCATCGATGCCGATGGCGCTGACAATATCTTCGGCACCGCCGATGATGAACCACTGCTCGATACCCAGGCCACCGACGCGACTGGCACCTATTTGTTCCAAGGTCTTGCGAATACCACCGCGTCCCAAAAATACCTGGTCGCTGTCGATACCTCCACCCTCCCGTCGAGCTATCTAACCGTCCCGACTTCCTACCCAACCGGAGCCGTGACTGCAACGAGCAGTTACAGCACCACCCTCACTGGCGGTGCGGCTATCAATATTGTGGACTTCGGCTATCCGGCAAAGCCCACCACCTTCACGGTCAGTGGAAATATCTGGAATGACAGCGGCGCTGGCGGCGGCACTGCGGGCGATGGCACCAAGAACGGCACCGAGCCGAATTTTTCAGGCATCACCGTGACGATCACTGTCGATGGCACTCCCTACACCGTCGTAACCAACGCAAGCGGAAATTACTCGCTCTCGGGTGTTCCCGGCACGGCGGCGGTCGTCATCACTGTGGATTCCTCTACCCTGCCCAGCAACGCTTATGGCAACACCGGCGATCCGGATGGGGTCAAGAACGGCACCACGTCGTTCACCATGGCGAATGCCAACAAGATCAACCAAAACTTCGGCTACCGCGAAGTGCTCGCCTCCATAGCGGGAACCGTCGTCAGGAATGCCAACGGCAACGGACTGGCGGATGTCGGGGAAACCGCTGTTTCCGGCGTCGCGGTGAATCTTCGCTACGCGGGAACCGACGGGATTCTTGGCACGGCGGATGACGTGCTTTCCTCCACCAGCACCAATGTCAGCGGCGGCTACAACTTCACCGGACTCATGCCCGGACTCTATGAAATCACCAAGACCAACCCCACCAATTTCTACGGCCAAGCCGACCGTGACGGCGGAAATCCGGATAACATCCAGATCACCATCGCCGCAGGCAATCCGGTCACCGGAGTGGCGGACAACAAGACCGGCCAGGATTTTGAAATCACCAACGCCTCTCTCGGCGACTACGTCTGGTATGACGTGAATGGCAATGGTGTTCAGGATTCGGGCGAGCCACCACTCTCCGGCGTGCGCGTCTATGTGGACGCCAACTCTAATGGATCCTACGATGTCGGCGAGGCGAACGCACTCACCAATGCTCTCGGAGCCTACACGATTTCCAACCTGCCAACCGGCACCACCGCAGTCCGTGTGGACACCTCGACCCTGCCCGCCGGACTCGCGCCAAGTTACGATTTCGATGGCATCGGTTCCGCCTACTCTGCCAACGTGACGCTTGCCGCCAACCAGAACCGCACCGACGTGGACTGGGGATATCAGGGAAATGCGACAGTCACCGGCCATCTCTACGTTGATACCAATGGCAACCACACCCAAGATCCCGGCGAACCGGATCTGGTAAATGTCAACGTCGTCATCACCGATGCGTTAGGCGTGATCCGGACGGTGGTGACCAACGCCAGCGGCAACTGGTCGGTGGTCGTCCCAGCGGGCAGCACTACGGCGAATGTCGATGAGACCGATCCAGACTTCACTGCACTCGTTAAGCCCGGCTACGTGCAGACCGATGGCAGTGATCCGACCACCGTCACGGCGGTCGCGGGTGTCAGCACGAATGGCGGCACGGACGGCTATTTCGTTCCCGGCACAATTACGGGTTTCGTGCTTAAAGATACCAATCACTTAGGGGTTGGCGACGCGCCGTTTGCGGGTGTGGTGTTAACTTTAGTTAATGCCAGCGGCAGCCCGGTAGACGGCGATCCTAACACCAGTGGCGTGCAACCGATCACCACCCTTTCCGCCTCGGACGGCAGTTATACATTTGCGAATCTGCCACCCGGCACTTATGGGGTGTTAGAAACTCAGCCATTTGGTTATGACAGCGTCTCTGACAAGGATGGGGGAAATTTGGATGAAATCCGACCGCTCACCGTGACTGGTGGTCTCACCAACAGTGGCAACAATTTCGTCGAAGCCCTCGACACCTGCCCGGACGACTGGGCGCATTGGAAATTCCTACACACTGGTGAAGTCGCAGCCGGGAATCCGGATGTTGACAACTACGACAACCTTGTCGAATTCGCCTTTGCCCAGCGCTATGACAGCGGGGCAGGGAACGCTTGGTTGATTCGCCCCTCCACCTTGGCACCCGGCACCATTGAGGGCGTCTTCGTCCGACCGCTTGGTGCCATTAACAATGTCACCTACACACTCCAATACGCCGCCTCTCCGGGAAATCCGACGGTTTGGCAATCGCTGGTCATCACCCCGGCCATGATCACGGCGGTGCCAAATGGCGATTGCACCGAGACGATCACGATCCATGGCCTTGAGGCGCTAACAGGTCTCACCGGTGGCAAAGGAGTCGTGCGGATTAAGGTGGCTCTTGATGAAACCAACGACTCGGTCATTGACTACATTTCCTACACCGAGGTCGAAGGCTGGCAGCGCACAGGACTGGAACTCTGCTGCCGCACTTTTAACAATCCATTCCAGCGGGAGACTCTCTTCGCTGGCACCGTGAGTGCGGTGAGTGGTCAAACCGTCACCTTTGCCACCAGCGCCGGCACGGTCGATTTGGCCACGCTGTTAGCCCCAGGAAATTCTTACTATCTGGAAGTCACTGCGGGTGATAACGAGGGCCAGCGCTTCGATGTGACTTCCGCCTCGGGCAACAGCCTGACTCTTGCCAATGACAACGATCTATTCGCCAACGCGGCACCTTATAACACGCTATCGGGAGCGCCGCCCGCGGCCACCCTGCCGGGGGACAAGATCATCTTGCACCGCCACTGGACATTGGCGGAGGTCTTTCCGCCGGGCAGCTACGGAGCCACCGGGGATCGGACCACTGCGGATCAGGTGCAACTGATGGCCAATAGCGTATGGATTGTTTACTGGCTATACAATGATGGCACTCTGCCACCGCGTTGGGTGAAAACGGGGGACAATACCTATGCCGACCAAGGCACCGCCGTACTGGCTCCCGGCCAAGGGTTGTTCTTTAACAACCAGACTGCGGTTCGCTCCATCCTGACTTATGGAGAGGTTCGGGAAAACAACTTCATCCGCCCGCTCTCCATCGGCTCCAACCTGGTGGGTGGGGGTTACCCGCTCGATCAATCCGCGACCGGACGGGCGCTGACAACGGCTAACGGATTCTTCGGTTCGCGCGACATCGCCACTGCCGACACATTCTATCTTTGGAATGGCGACAGCACCGTCGGTGCCACCGGATATACCAGTTATTTCCTTAACAACAACGCGCCCCGCACGCCCTCGGTGATCAAATGGGCCAAGGTGGGTGATGTCACACTTACGGCGCGAGACTCGGAGATTTTGTTACTTGGCAACCGGAGTGCACTCGTCCGCTCGAAAAACGGACTCAACGGCTACACCGCCACCAAGCCGTGGACTCCATGATGGTGATTCCATCCTTCATCTAGCACCCTATTTTCTAACTTTGCGTATCTTATGAAAGCACACTTCACCAAGCTCGTCGTCCTCCTATGCCTGCTGGGAGTTATGGGCGTTAGGTCGCAGACCCTAAACTGGGCAAGCCTGACCGGCAGTACGATTGTCGCTCATCAGGGCGATCCGTTAAATAATACCTTTCTGTTTCAACTCGGCGCCTTCGATGTGGGGTTCATTCCGGATCACACCAATCTAGGTCAATGGAGCGCCAAATGGCATACCTTTGACACCGCAGCCTATTCATACGACGCGACTAGCCAAACGAGTTATTTCACCAGTACGGTTAGTAACATCCAAGACATCCCCGCGTATGCGAGCCTGTTTCAGGGGATGCAGGCCTATCTATGGATTCAGAACAGTTCGCAAACTGAATATTTCCTCGCCGGTGCCAGCAACTGGACCTTTCCGGTGCAAGACCCAACTTGTTGTCCCAATGGCACGCCGACGAGTTGGTCGGTTAGCGATCTTGGCACCGACACCCCGATCTGGGGTGGCCAAGGAGATAAGCAGGGCGGGGGAGACTACACCACCAGTCAAAGCTACGACCTCCAGACCCACGTCGTGCCCGAGCCGACATCCTCTTTACTCGCCTTGCTGGGCAGCGGATTTCTCATCTTGCGCCGCCGCCGTCCGTGCTATCAGAAAGCCACTGCCATACACTGTGTTCTATTAGGCGTTGGTATTACGGTTAGTGGAGTCCAGGCCAAAACCATCAATTGGTACTGCCCGCAAAAATCCAACCTCACCAGCACTGGTCAGAACATGGATGGCGGCTTCCAATTTCAGCTCGGGGTTTTCACCGGTGGCTTCATTCCAACATCTGGCAACATGGCCGATTGGCTGGGTCACTGGGCACCCGCCCAAGTGGCCAGCTATAACCCCGCCACCCAAGCCTTCGACACCAACTTCACGGTGTTAGGAAATACCGCCCCTTTCACTGTCGGTGCGAAGGCATATATCTGGGGGCGTCGCATCGGCGCGCACGGAGACGAATGGATCCTCTTTAGCAAATCCGATTGGACTTGGCCCGCGCCCGATCCGACGAGTCCGACTTCCACCTTCTGGAGCACCGCCGCCGCCAATCAAGTGGTGCTGGGAAATATCGTGGCGGCAGGCGATCCCTTTCTCATGAAATCCGAAGCCATTTGTTCCTTCACGCAATGGCAAAATGCCCAATCGGCGAGCTTGGCACCTAACGGTATCACTGCCGCCCCGAGTATTTCGGATTTCGTCTTCGGCATTCAACCCGGTTCCGGAGCCACCCCGGTCACCCCGACCTCGCTGGTTTCCGTCGCGGGTCAGCAATTTCTCCAAATTTCCATCCCCCGGGTGCGCAACCACCTTGCGACGGTGAGCGTGGAGGTCTCGGACGATTTGCAAACCTGGACCTCCGGCGACGGCTACACCACCGAGGTCGAGAACACTGCAGATGCGCTGATCGTCCGCGATCAAACAACGATCGACCCCGCACAACCCGCCCGTTTTATGCGCGTCAAGGCCGTGGTGCAGCCGTGAAACGGAAAATTTCATTGACCCTGAGTGGATGAAGTCATTAGATTTCCGGCGAATTTATGGTGCTGGAAATGTCAGGCAGGTTCTCAAGATACAGCGCGGGAATCGTTGCTGCTGTGGGCTTGTCCGCGAGTTGTCAGAAAGAGGGGAGCCAGACTGCATGGTGGCAGTCCGAGCGGGAGAGAATCGAACTGGATCAAGAGTTGGCATTGAAAAAATTTCGCCTGGAAAAACTGGCATTGAATGATTTTAAGCAGCTTGAAGTGCTCCGCACCAAGAACGTGGAGTCTTCAGCATCGCTCCAGTCATTGCGGACGCAGCGTCTGACGCTTGGCCAGGAATGTGATTCGCTGGAGGCAAGCCGGAGCACATTTCGAGAAACGGTGATTCATGACCAGCGCCAGCAGGCGATCGGCAGACATTTCGAGATGCTGGATCTGGCCTCGGGACGTAAATTCCAACAAGTGACGGTTACCGCGATCAATGATGGCGGAGTCACCATCCGCCACGCGCATGGTTCGGCGAGATTGCATTATGCGGATCTTGATGCGAAGCAGCGGTTGATCTTCGGCTTGGAGGCTGACCTTGCACTCGCTGCAGAGGAGAAGGAATCGAAAGCCTCTGTCGCCTACGAGCAATGGATCGAAAATCGCGTGACAACGATTCATGAAAATGAGGTCAAGGCATCCGCGCTCGCTAAACGTGAGGAGCGCAATGCCGCACGGGACTATTCCCAGCTAGTCGCCCGCCAAGCGGCGGTGGCCAAGACCAGACCACTCGGCCAAGCACCTACCGTGGTGGGGTCCGGATCTCGGTATGGATACTATTCGAGCTATAGGGTGTCGCGTCTGGACTATTACAATCCCTATTACTACAACGCTCAAGTTTCACAGGCTTATCCGCAACCATGTTACCGAGCGGCAACCCAATATCCACGGCCGGTAGCTAAGGATACGTCCTTTGCCAACACCACGATCCCATCCATTCCATGACATTCCCATATCGTCCTTTGTCGATCATCATGCTATTGAGTCTTTGCGGTTTATCGTGCAGTGAGGATCCCAAACTTGTAGAAAAACGAGAGCAGCAAAAGGCGGAGATCGCCCGGCTGAAAGGCGAACTCGCCTTGATTGAGGAAAAATTGAAAAGCATCCCGCCCGATGTGACCGAGCAACTCGCGGAAGCCAAGACTCTAGCCGAAAAGCAAACTGCGGAAGCAGCGCAATTGCAAACCGAGGTCACCGCGCTTGAAGCCCGTAAAAGTGCCATTAAAAGCGAATTCGAAGCCTATCAGGCGAAGTATCAATTGAAATAACCCCAATCCAACAGATTATGTCTTTCAGTGAAATGATGTCCAGCGCCCGTGGTCCAGGGGTGATTGGAATGATACTAGGCTTGATGGTCTTGCTGGGGTTTGGTTGCTTGTTCATGCTCGCCTTCGATGAGGGTTTCCAGGGAGGGAAGTCGATTGGATCGGTTATTGCCCGCCAGAGAGAAGAGATCGCAAACTATCAGGAAGGTATCACCAACGGCCAACAGGCATTGGATAAATCACCAGCGCTGCTGAAAAATAGCGATGAACTGGATCGTCTGCAACGCGGCAGCAAGTTGCGTCAGGACAACATTACCCAGCTCATAACTCGGATTGCTAACGCCAAAACTGATATCGCCAACCGGCTCAAGGTGTACGAAAATTATAAGGACGATTACCGTGCATATGCCCGGGGCAAGGCGAAAGGTGAATCCATTGACAAACTGGAAACGGTCACTGGTGCTGTTTACAAGAATGTCACGATTCGGGAAGTGACTGCGGTGGGTATCCAGATCCGCCATGATGATGGCCAGAAGCGGATACCTTTCGAAGAACTCCCGCAGGCGATGAAAGACCGCTTCCAATTCGATCCCTCTCAGAAAGTTAAAGCCCTCGCCGATGAAGCCGCTGCCCGAAGCGTGCATGAAGCCGCGGTCGCTGTCGCAGATGGTCTGGCGGACCAGCAGGCGGCGAAAGACCGGGCTAAAGGGGTCGAGGAAAATCATCAAAAGGTCCTCCAAACCATCGCCATAAAGGAGGCCGAGATCGTCTCCCTCAAGCAGGATATCATCAGTCTAAGACAGGATATGTCACGTGCATCCTCCGAAGCCAGTTCGGCGCGGGCGGCGGGCCATATCCATATCGACAGGACCAGCAATGTGGGTGATTCGATTCAATCGAAACAGAACCGCATTGCCGCCGTCCAAGCGGAGATCAACCAGTTGAAATTCCAGCCCTAAAATCCTGTCGCGGCGATGCTTTCTAACGAGGATCATCCCGGAGTTTTCACGTTTCTCGTTGGCATGGTCATTGTGATCATGGTGGGAGTGGTGCTTTCAATGATGGTGAACGGGCGCTTAAAATACTCCTCCGGCGCTGCAGAACTCCACTTGGAACTCAATCACGATGCCGGGGAAATCGCGGATTTAACGGCACAGTTTGACGAGAAGTCCAGACTGTTCGATACTGCGGCATCGAGATCGCGGGGGATTTCGGATGCCAACAGGAAAATCTCGGAGCAAGCGGAGACCGTGCGCCGACGCCTTGCACAGTTGAAGACTTCCCGCAATCAGCTTGTTCCAGAGATGGCTTCGCTTGCAGATCAGTTTTCCGCGTATCGCGAGAATTACAGACAGAAAACTTGGACGGCGGCGATCGGCGAAAAGCTGGGAGAATTCACCCTTCGCAACGGTCGCATCTATCATGAGGCGGTGATCTCGCGGGTGACGGATGTGGGATTGGAAATCCATCATCAGACCGGAATCGTGACCGTTCAGGCTTCAGACCTCGAGCCAAAGTTTGAGGAGCGTTTCCAGTGGCAAGACGCGAAGCGGTGGGGTCGATTGAATAAAGTTTCCGAAAGTCCGGCAGCCAAGGCCGGCGGCACGCTGGTGGATGATCCAGCGGCGCCCCCCCCCGCGCCGGAGCCCTGAGCGAATCGATCTGCGGGAAATCTCTAAAATCCGTGTTGCCCTTTGGCGGGGGATGCCGTGAAGTCGGCCCGTGCGTTACGAACCTATTGCTCCTGAGTTTTTTATCCGCAACCGTGAAAACCTGCGTGGCCGGCTCAAGCCGAACAGCATGGTGATCCTCCATGCGAATGACATTTACCCGACGAATGCGGACGGCACGATGCCCTTCAAACAAAACAGCGACCTGTTCTATCTCACCGGCGTGGATCAGGAGGAAACCGTCCTCGTCCTCATGCCGAACGCGCACGACCCGAAGGAGCGAGAAATCTTGTTTGTTAAGGAAACCAGCGAACACATGGCGATCTGGGAGGGGGAGAAACTCACCAAGGAGCAGGCCATCGCCGTGACTGGGATCGAGCGGATCGAGTGGTCGCACACATTCGATGGGTTTCTCCACCGCATGGTACCTCAAGTGGAGCATATCTATCTGGCGACTAACGAGCACCTCCGCGCCAGCATCGTGGTGGAAACCTGCAACGCGCGTTTCATCAAGCAATGCCAGAACCGCTATCCGCTGCACCGTTACGAGCGACTCGCGCCGTTGATGCATCGCTTGCGGATGATCAAGGATCAGGAGGAACTCAAGATGATCCAGCGGGCCTGCGACATTACGGAGGCAGGCTTCCGGCGTTTGTTAGAATTCATCAAGCCGGGTGTCGGCGAGTGGGAAATCGAGGCGGAACTGGTGCATGAATTTGTCCGCCGTGGCTCGCGCGGATTTGCCTATCCGCCAATCATCGGCACCGGGAAAAACGCCTGTGTGCTGCATTACGTGGAAAACGACAAGGTATGCCAAGACGGCGACATGATCCTGTTGGATGTAGCTGCCGAATACGCCGGTTGGGCCTCGGATCTCACCCGCACCGTGCCTGCTAACGGGAAATTCACCAAGCGCCAACGCCAGGTTTACGATGCCGTGCTTAGCGTTTTCCGGGGAGCCAATGATATTTTACGGCCTGGCAATACGCTGATAGAATATCAGAAACAAGTCATCGAGCTGATGGAACGCGAGCTGGTGAATCTGGGCTTGTTCACTGCCAAGGAGGCAAAGGAGCAGGGCCCGGAGAAGCTCTTGGTGAAAAAGTATTTCATGCACGGCACCTCGCACCACATGGGGCTGGATGTACACGACGTCGCCCCGCCGCACGAGCCGTTCGCAGAAGGCATGGTCTTCACCATCGAGCCCGGCATCTACATCCGCGAGGAAGCGATGGGCATCCGCATCGAGAATGATCTGGTCATCGGCAAGGATGGGAATTTCGATCTCATGGGCAACATCCCGATCGAAGCCGAGGAAATCGAAGCGCTGATGCGGAAGTAAGGAGCGGGGCAGTACGGTTGATAGCGGTACTACCTTCGGTGGTGGTTTTGAGCAATCCGATGTTGCGCCAGACGGCGAGGTGGAACCGAGAGCCGCTGCGATGGGAAGCATGTGGGCGTTCAGGAGCAGGCTTCGGCCAGCACCTTACGCGGGCTTGTCCCGCGTCCGTGCGGAACCGCCGTGTACAATGCCATGGCCGCTTTGGCGGCTCTGAAAATCCCGCGAAGCCTAACCGCATGGACGAAGTCAAACCCGTACGCACGGTGGTGTGGGACCCGTGGCTGGCTCTAGCAGTCAGTCACGGGGACCCGATTGGGCTAGAACGGTGGGGGATTTTTCCATGAATACGTGCCAATCAGGAGCTGCTGTAAGAACTTTACCCTGCTTTCCAAGTATTCTTTGGTATGATAACCTTTATCCTCTTTCTCTATTGTCACAGGCGAAATCAGCGTGGCTAAATTTTTTGCAAATTCCGATCCTTGTTCTACCTTATAATCGACAAATTTTTCGTTCTTTGTGATGCGGATCGATATTGAGGCCGGATGATCCTTGCTTCTGGGGAAGCCACCGTGAAGCGAAATCGTGCCCCCATCAACGTCACCCTTGATTCTAAAACGAAGCGTCACCTCATCTGAATCCCATAGACTTGCATCCACTCGCTCCACCATCAACTTCCCGTCACCTAAGGCACCGGGTGGCAAATCACGCTGTGACTTCACCTCAACGCCAAATGCCAATGTCGCACTTAAGATTGCCAGCAATATGGATTTCATGTGTGGTTTTATTGCCGAACGTTTGATGTGCCCCACCGGCGCGGTTGAAGAGATGTTGATATGAAATTGAAAAGCTTATGGCCGGTTGGCGCGCCATGCCTTCTTCTGCCTTTTGAATTTTGGGGGATTCTGCTCGATGAGGGATACCTTCTTCTTGTTATACCCTGCTGCAAAATCTGTCGCAACCTTGATGTATTTGGCTTGGGAGCGGGATTCGAGCGCATCGGTCGTCCCCGGAAGCACCTTCTCGCCATACTCTACCGCAAGCCGCCTTCCGACCACAGGATCGAGACCGGGATAGTAGCGAGCAAACCCCATCGCGGAGAAAATCTTGTAATCATGTGAATCAAAATCCGAGGTGGCTTCGTCTGACGGTGATCTATCCCGGTAACCTGTCGCCATGCGATCATATTCGCTAGTCGAGCAGCCCACGAAGAGTAGCGTGGTTAGCAAAATTGAAGTGACTCGAAGGGTCTTCATTTCTTGGCAGAACGTAAAGCGCGTGCACCCCTACCAGCGAAGGCGCACGTCGATTACGGGCTTGAGGTTCAAACTACGGAAGATCATGAAAACAGGACGGCTGATAGGGGTTGCTGTGTCTCGACTTGTGTGTGCCCAGCATGTGCTTCAATTTGTCTGGGAACTTGAATTGTTATATTTTGCTGGCCGTAAACGTCCTTCCAACCATTGGAATTGTTCTGTTCGTCTACCCTCAGTCCCTGTGATAGTGATGGATGAATAATCTTTAGCAAACTTGACGTCCTTTGGCCACCTTGTCCATTCTGGCAATGCTCTTTCTGAAATGTCATTCCATGTGGCATCAAAACGTTCCAATACCGCGAGATGAGGGGGGCTGATTCCGTCACCGTCGTAATATTCGGAGTAAATCAAGAGATGCTTTTGGTCGAGAACTAGAAAATGCCGGGTCGGATATAGCGCATCTCTTTTCAACACGAGATACTTCTCTTGATCAAGTGCGGGACGCGGAGATCCAGTGTCAATAATGGTCTTGGCGAATCGCAGCCGATGCATGGCACCCTCGTCGCAACCAACCGGAAGTGAGAGGACAAAATCACCAACAGTATATTCATAGCAATCAGGGAAAAACGCATGTTGTGAGGCCGCGCCTGATTCTGAATGAGTATCATGAATAGGTAGCGACGCACATCCACCAAGCAATATGCACATGAGCAGAAGTATGGTCTTCATTTTCTGTAGCAACGATTAAAGTGCGCCCACCGGCGCGATGAAAAGAGAAAGAACTGAATTGGAAAGCTTGTGGCCGGTTGGTGCGACACGCCTTGGGGTTCGGCTTCGTTTTTGTTCAGACCGTTGATCTTTCATTTTTTACTTTTTTGGGACTATCTCAAGCTTGTCGTATTCAGGGATTACGGTCCGCTCGTCGCTGATATAGTGGTATCCAGTAATGCTGATTTTGGTTCCTTCACGTATGCCCCGCACATCGGCTATCTTGATGTAAATCGCCGCATGTTTTTTGTCCTGCTGATCAAACCAGGCGGACAGCCGCTTATCTTTCCGCATTTGGGCCACCATTCGCATTTCGTCCATTTGTGCCCTATCCCAATCGGTGAAATCTTTTAAAACCAAGATTCCTTTGCTCTTGTCGTATCCCGCCACAACGCCGGTGACTTCGCGCTTTTTATCGACATAGTGCGGCCCTGCATACACGTCGGCGAAAAGCGCGACAAAAAAGAGGGAGATTGTTAGGATGATTTTCATTGGCGTGATTTTCTCTGGCGAACGTAATAGCGGTGGCAGCGGCGAGAAGGAAGCCTGAATTCAAAGAGAGACGTTATCGCCGCTTGCCACCCGCGCCTTGTTCGCCGTCTGATTTTTGTTTCTAGCCATGTCGCCACATCAAAAAAGCGGTTATGCCCCATGTTCCAAAGGAAAGAAGGATTAAGAGACCGGGATGATCTCGGCAAATCCTAGCCAGCGAGAAGATAGCTCCCAAAAGAACAAGGCCAACGACCACCATGAACAGCACGAGGGAAACGATATTGTCGAAGGGCGAACCGATCAATGAATCGAGCCACTGCGCTAGCGCCGCAAATCCGACGATGGCGAGTGGAACGACCACCAAAGCCGAGAGCCAGTAAGCTGTATTCCGCTTCGTAGCAGGCTCCAACTTCTCGCCAGAGAGAATGCGGAAAATCAGCGATACGAGCGGATACATTTTTGGCGAACAGGATTTATTCGTATGGCCTCCGGGAGTCATATCCAAGAAGTTTGCTACGTGACTTTGCCTCGGAAATCCTTGATTTGACAAGGTAAATCTGGAATGTCGTGTGTATATCAGCTTTTTTTTCGTCGCGGATTTTCGGGGAGGTGCGCTAGCAGATATACTCGACCGCGCGGCGGGGGAACTCGCTTGTTCCGTGACGGAGGAATCCTTCTCCTCGAAGGAAATTGTAGCGGAAACTGGATGAAGCGGGCGATGAATGCCTTGCCGTTGGAATCGGCAACTTGGTTCGCGGGGCGGTGGCCTTGGCGGTGCGCGATGACGCGGCGGTGGCTTCCGCGCCGGTGAGGGCAGCCAGGTCCGCGCGGATTGCGGCCTCGAGGTTTTGTTTGAGACCGACGGCGGTCTGGTAGGCACTTGCTCCGTTAGCCGCGTCTTGCGCGAGGGAGACGACATCGGCGTAGGTTTTTGGGATGGTGTTGGTGGCCGTGGTGGCGTGTTTTTTTGGTAGTTGCCCGGCGGTTTTCCTACCCGTCGGGCGGTGGCAGATGCGGCGTCCACCCAGAAGGGGCGGAAAACCGAAGGAAAATGGATATCTTGTTGAAAATCAGCAGATCGTGCGTGTGGCGATGCCCCAAATCCCCGTGCAAAGGCACATGGCAAGTGTGGCGATGCCCCAAATCCCCGTGCAAAGGCACATGGCAAGTGTGGCGATGCCACAAATCCCCGTGCAAAGGCACATGGCAAGTGTGGCGATGCCCCAAATCTCCGTGCAAAGGCACATGGCAAGTGTGGCGATGCCCCAAAATCCCGCCGTGCGGAGGGGGGCAACACCCGGATTCCAGCAAATGGCGGCGGTGCGAGGGTGGGCCGCATGGCACCCGTTGCCGCAGCGGCGAGAGGCCGGGGCGGGTGAAAAGGGAGGGCACGTTGCGGACTGTACTCTCGCGCATCACGATTTGCGATTTTTCCAGCTAAGGAGTGGCGACCTTATTGTCGCCTCTTTTCCTTAACCGTAGCGCAGAACGGGACAATAAGGTCCCT
>JANXMQ010000256.1 GCA_025354565.1 Akkermansiaceae bacterium | reverse complement strand
TTACCAATCCTTTGTTTGAGTTCGTCCAAATGACGCTTTTCGAGCTTGGGCAAGTTGGGGGTAGGGAAGCCCCACCTGAATGGGTCTTCGATGGCCCGTTCGATTTCGCTGATGTTGTACGTGCGCTCGGCGCTTTTTTTTTACTTCGCACCACAGACAAATCAACTTCATGACCACCGTGCCAAAGGAAACGATCCGCTTCAGCCAGCGCGCGATTATATCCCTCTTGAGAGGGGCCGTAGGATACCATTAGTTTTAAACCGCTCTCCTTAGAGAAAGAGTGCTTTTTCAATTCCGCGCTGAGCTTAATGAGTTCGTTTTTGGCATGGGACAGCTCATCCGAGGTAGATTTCTTGTCAGCGGAGTAAGTAGTATAGAACCGCTCCCAAGCGTCCATGAAAGGAGGCAAGCTGTGAACAACCATCATTTGCTGATTTGCGGTATCAAGGATCTTTTCTGCGGATATTTTATCAATGCTCCACTTATCCGGCGAATCCCGGCAGATCGCAGCGAGGAGGAGCTGAGCGAATTCCTCAGCGTGTTCGATGGCAAAGACGACAAGATTGTGGGCTACCGCCTCGGTGAGGCCGAAAAATGCAATGGATACCAATACATCTCTTTGTTGATAATCACTCAAACCAGTCTCTACCCCTCCAAGATAGACATCGAAAAAGTCATCCCTGCGAACAACGGCGAAGGACTGTGCCTGATCACAGAGCTCAGCCAAGCTGTCGTGAAGATTGCCGCTAACATGCGGCAATGTCTTCCAAGTATAGTCAGAATCTGTTGTGGTTCCGGCAGTTCGGATTGCAAGGTAGGGATTCATGGATTGATTTCGAAGTAATCGTCATCTTTAATCGATTTTCCAAGCTTATCAAAAGCAGTGTAGACAAGGTGACATTTTTGTCTGGCTCTTAGTAGGGCTTTATTTAGTCCAAAAAATATTAAGATTTTTCCCCCGAACGTATCCTGTTTGATGAGTTGTAGTAAAGCATCATCCAGCGCAGCAAGCAATGCTCTATTGGCGGCAATTCGCAATGGCACGGCACAACGGGCAGGGCAATAGCCGATTTGTGGGTTTCTCATAAAATGCGACGAGACTTTACCGTCTACTTCCGTGAATGCATTGAAGGTGAGAGAGCCAACGGTTTCTACGTAACATCCAAGAAGGTGAATTCTTTTCTCTCTGAGATCACCCG
Source organism: Akkermansiaceae bacterium (assembly GCA_025354565.1). Classification (GTDB taxonomy): domain Bacteria; phylum Verrucomicrobiota; class Verrucomicrobiia; order Verrucomicrobiales; family Akkermansiaceae; genus Luteolibacter. Next base: position 27,247 of record JANXMQ010000256.1, on the reverse strand, counting down.
CAAGCTCGGCATAAGCTTTTTGTGTTTTATCGATCAACTGTTCAGTGCGGCCTGAATTCACATACGTTTCAGCTCGAATCAACGTGAGAATGACCACATGCCCATCGGCGAAGTTAACGCGCTTGTATGCTTGCCGAATATCGAAGGGGGAATTGATGATCTCGTGGTACTTCCCGATACTTGGGGCATCCTTCAGCGGAGCCTCCATGAGAGCCGTGGCATCTACGGCGAGAAAAGACACATGAGAGTTGGCCATAATCTCATCCGCTTGTTGGTAGTCGCCATTTCCCGTATACCAACCACCCGGAAGATCGATGAACTCTAGCGTTACTTCCGGTTGACCTCCATCCCCTACATCCAAGTGAAACGTGTAGGTCTCTTTCTGCTGGCCGCCTTTAACACCCTCGCCGGCCTGAATTTTTGCTCCGCTGCTTGAGGCGACCAGTTTGAGATCTATCAACTGCTTGCCGATTCTCGTCGTCGTCGGCCCTGCTGCCGTGAAGAAATTGCAGCCGATACTTTTCAATTCTTTATCAAGTTCATCATACATCGCGGCGAGGAGGCTGGTCTTGCCAACGCCTCGTGGGCCGACCATCACAATTTGGGTAACAGGTGTGCTCATATTTAAATCAGTTTGTTTTTGTTCAAAATATTACAGGTCAAAGAGTGATTTGCTGGTCTCGCTGAGCGAGCGAACAGTTTCATCCCACTCTTTCCTCAAGGCTGTCTCTGCGGCCATTTGAGAAAACTCTTTCGGCCAGATATCTGGTCGGTTTTGCTTATAAAAACTAAGCCAAGCAGTTTTGGCTTGCGCTTGGCCTCCCATGTGGACAATCGACTCGCGGAAGTCTTCAACGGCAGCGAAGCGGGCCATTGCTGGTTCCTTGGCCATATCCTCAATTTTAGACTTGCAGTTAAAACAGGCTTTTTGCCATGCTAGTTCAATTTTGTCTTTCATCTCGGCACTTGTATCTCCTGGGGCATGGCGAAATGGTGCAGCTTGTGGGCAATCACTATCGAGCACATCAAGGCAATGTCGAACTCGAGGCTGAATAAAGCCACGGAATGACAGACCCGAGCTCATAAAAAGCTCGATTGCATGACGCATCTCATCTCCTTTTCTAAGACCGATCCAGCGATCCATCAGAATCTGCCAAGATGTAACTTTATTGTCCGCAACTAACGATGCTAGTTTACCGCCGGTATCTGAGAGAAGAATTTCCAAGACATCATTTCGTAATTTTTCAAAACACGAATGCAGGCTGGAATCGATTGACTCGAATGAACTTGCCATATTTACACGGAGTTCGAGAAGTTTCTCATTGGACCAAGTTGCAAGCGTCATATTCGCTGCTAAACGATCAATTATGTTTGGCGCGGGCAATTTGGGACCCTCATCGAGATTAGCAAACACGGAACTTAATGCGGCAAGAAATTCCTGGTCAGGTTCGTTACGGCAGCTTTTATAAGTGCCAACAAGATCCTTCAACTGCTTGCCGAGGTTATCCCATACCTCTCCAAAGAGATCTTCGAGCAGAGTGTCTTCGGGTTGTAGCAACGCAGCTTTCGGCAACACGTTTCCTGCTTTTTCTGCAAAGGTGGCAATGGTAGCAGTCAGTGTTTTTAGCGACTGAAGTTGCTTTTCAAAAAGCTGCTGATCCAGTCCTTTGAGGTTTGCAGAAATCTCGTTGAGAAGCTGGTCAAGGAAGGCTGCTACTTCAGTCGTGTTGCCCACATCTACCTTGTGAACACTGCGGGTTTTGATGGCGCTTTTGCGAAGTTCGCTTTCAAAAAAGGCAACATCTGGACTCTTGGCCGGGTAGGTGTTGATGACGAAGTACGACCAGTCATCTGCTGTAAGATCAGGCACAGCTTGTTGAATCAGATCATGGAGTCCGGTGTCTTCAGGTTTTACAACCGCGCCGACCGAAGGAGGAAGCCTAAGCATCAGCGCGCTATCCAGCCTTGAGCCAATGGTTGCCGCAAGACGCTGTTCCGCACCACTTTGGAAATCTCCAAGGCCAGGAGTGTCAGCAAGTGCGATATTGCCGACATCGGCGTGAGGGAACTCGCAGTAGATCTCGGCAAGTTGGACAGCTATCCATTTGTAGATAGGTTTTTTCAAAAGATCTTCCTGAGCTACAAAATCCCGAATTTGATCCTTTTCTATCCTGCGCTTGGCACCGCCGAGAAGATCCTTGTAACTATCGATGTTTTCTTGAAATATGAGCAGTTTTTTTAGGTGTTCTGTTTCGGTAGCTCCATATTTTCTTGCCTCCTCAGAACCTTCTTTCGGAATTGGGGTTGTCTTGAGCCCCTCAATCATGGAAGGACATCCAGTTAGATTGAGCCTTGCAAAAAACGGCTGAATGACGTTCTCAAGAAATGAGGATTCTGAATGAAATGTAAGATTGGCGAATGTCTCTCCTTGATGGTTGACTACAACAGAAGGTGCGCCGGTGCAGTGGCCGCCATCGCCTGAAGGAATTTCATTAGGAGAAAGACCGGTGATTGACTGAAGCAACTGGCTTTTCCCTTGTCTGGCTTGTCCGACCACCCCGATGTTCAAGGTTGGACGCGAGTAACGACCGGACAACAAAGCCAGTCGGCCCTTCTCATGAGCAATTCCGGCAAGGAGATCATCCGTATCCGGCAACAAGGCTGAAACCGCGCTTGCGGCCTCGGGGTCGAGGCGGTTGGCATACTGCGGAATGAATTGCTTGAAGCTGCGAATTTGGGACTCGATACGATTCAGTGTCTCATCGGCTTTTTGCACCCGTTCGGCCATCGGGCGGCGTGCTTCGAGAATGGAACGGATTTTCTCGCTGCGGGGTGTGGTGGTCATGGTTCTTGGATGAGATGATTTAGTGATTTATTATTTTTTGGGAGTCTGTGCGTTTTCTGTAGGGAGGCAATTTAAAAATCGGATAATATGTTAGCAGGCGGCGCGGGCCGGGGTAAAGCGATAAAACCGCGCTAGGTTTACTCCGGTCCATCCACTACGGTTGAAGGACAATGCCACGAAATCGCCTCCCATGCCACAAAGTCGTAACCGTGCTTTTGCAGCCGTTCTCGGCCATTTCACGTTGAAATCGGTCTAGTTTTGAACTATACCGACAAGCTTAAAAAGCAACCTTGCTATGGCGACTGAAAGCTTTAGGTTGATGACTTAATTTTCAACCGCCATGAAAGCCACTCTCATCCTCATCGCCAGCCTCCTCACCGGCGCGGCCACTGCCGCAGTTCCGGCATGGAAAATCCAGGAAGTCTATTCCAACGCGGGCGGCGATGTGCAGTTTGTGGAACTCGCCGCCACCACCGATGGCCAGAACACGCTCAGCGGCCTGACGCTCGTATTCACCACCGGCGCGACCGTCGTGAAGTCAGTGACGTTTGCGAAAAACGTGGCCACCACCACCGCCAACCATACCTATCTGATCGGCACCGCCAACCTCAGCACGCTCTACGGAGTGAAGCCGGATTTGGTGATCCCGGCATCGTTTCTTGCGACGGGAGCGGATAATTTTATCGACTTCGCCAGTGGTAAGGACCGGGTCAGCCTCGCGGCACTGCCGGGCGACGGCGTGAAATCGTTAGATGGTGTGATTGCTAACAACAATGCGACAGTCACCAAGTTGTTTACCCAAGCTACGCCCGCGAATTTCGGTGGCCAAGCTGCGGTTATCAAGGGGCCACCCGCGCTTGCCAATCCGATCCTATTTGTCACGCAGGTCCCGATTCCTGCGGATTTCGTCACGATCACCTCCGCGTTTGGCAATCAGGACGGCTCGCTTTTCAGCGCCGGCCGCGGCGGTGATTTATACATTCGCTACCCGGACGGAACCTTGAAAAACCTAACTGCCGCCGCCGGTTTCGGCAACTCCGGCAGGCAGGCCGCGAAGGGCATTGCCGTGCGCGAACCCTGTGTGCATTGGAGCGGCACCAAGGCGGTGTTCAGCATGGTCATCGGCGCACCTACTGCCCAGTATCAAGTGAATGATTATCACTGGCAGTTGTATGAAATCACTGGCTTCGGGGAGGGGCAGACGCCGGTGATTACCAAGGTTCCCAAACAACCCGCGAGCTATAACAATGTGAGCCCGATTTACGGCACCGACGACCGCATCATCTTCGCGACCGATCTGCCTCATAACGCCCAAACCCATCTTTATCCCCAGCTCGACGAGTACGAGGAAGCCCCCACCACGAGCGGTCTTTGGAGTCTCGATCCGGTTAGCGGAAATTTATTTCAACTCGATCACTCGCCGTCCGGTTCGTTCACGCCGAGCATCGACAGCTTTGGTCGTGTCATCTTCACGCGCTGGGATCACCTGCAGCGCGATCAGCAGGCGGATACCGACGCACTCGCCGGGACGAACAATTACGGCACTTTCGATTACGCGGATGAGTCCGCGACCGCTGCCATTCTACCGAACAAGCAGGAGGTCTATCCGGAACCGCGCTCGGCCCGCACGGACCTGCTCGCGGGTACAAATCTCCAGGGCAATTCCTTCAACCAGTTCTTCCCTTGGCAGATCAACGAGGACGGCACGGACATGGAAACGCTCAATCACATCGGCCGCCACGAGCTGCACTCGTATTTCGACCGCGTCTTCAACGATGACCCCAGCGTCACCGAATTCATCGCCTCTACTTCCGGGCGGAAAAATACCAAGGTGGTCGAAAATTTCCTACAGATCAAAGAAGATCCCCATGCCCCCGGCAGCTACTTCGGCGTGGACGCGCCGGAATTCCAGACCCACGCGGCTGGCCAGATCGTCCGGCTCTACGGTCCGCCTCGCATCACCGCCGACAAGATGACCGCAAGCTACATCACCTCGCGGGCAACTGAGGGCGTCACCCTGGAGGGCGGCATCGCCGGGCCTTACAACTCCGGCCACTACCGCAGTCCACTGCCATTGGCGAACGGCACCCTCGTCGCCGTCCACACCGGCGAAACCCGCGCCGATGCCAAAAATGTGAATCGCGCCGCCCCCAAGAGCCGCTACGATTTTCGCCTCGTCACCCTGCGCACCGCTCCCGGCGGCTACCTCGCGGACCAACCGCTCACACCCGGCATCAGTAAATCTATCAGCTACTATGACCCGGATGTTTTGGTGAAATACAACGGCCTGCTCTGGGAACTTGATCCCGTGGAAGTCATCGCGCGCGTCCGCCCCACTCACCCGCCCGCCGCACTCGCCCCACCCGAGCAAGCCGTCTTCACCGAGGAAGGTGTGGATGTGGCGACCTTCCGCGCTTATCTGAATCAGCACTCGTTGGCGCTTATTGTTAGTCGAAATCTAACCACCCGCGACGACGCCGACCTCCAACAGCCCTTCAACCTGCGCGTCGCTGGCACCACCACCCAGACTCTCGGCAATACCGGGAAAATTTACGACATCGCCCACCTCGCAATTTTCCAAGCCGACCTCCTGCGAGGCAAGGGTCTAACAGCGCCCGGCGTGTCGCCGCCCCAACCTGGCCGCCGCGTGTTGGCCCGCCCGTTGCACGATGCGCAAAACCCACCCGACGCCACCGGCCCACCTGGCAGCGTGCAACTCGGACCTGACGGCTCGATGGCCGCCTTCGTCCCTGCCCGCCGCGCTCTCACCTGGCAACTCACCGATCCTGCCGGCACACCCGTCGTCCGCGAGCGATATTGGCTGACATTTCAAAAAGGCGAAATCCGCACCTGCACCTCCTGCCACGGCATCAACTCCACCGATCAGGCCAACCAGCCCACGCCAACTAACAAGCCCGAGGCGCTCCGCAGTTTGTTGCGTTACTGGAAAACCATTCCGAAGCCCTGATGTTAGGGAATTCTGGACATCAGGTCACAGGCCGGGGCTGGACTGCATGATTCCACCATCTGCAAATATCGTGGTGGCAGTCATGTAGCTGGCACCGTCCCCGGCGAGAAATGCCACGAGGCTGGCGATCTCTTCTGGCTTGGCCATGCGGCCTAACGGAATCGCGCTGTTGAGCTTCTTCAGCAACTCTGGATCGTTCATAGTGCCAGCGTTGATCGGCGTGGCGACCGCGCCTGGTCCCACACCGACAACGAGGATGTTGTGTGGCGCGAGCTCCAAGCCAGCGGTGCGCGTGAGCATCCGCATTCCTCCTTTTGAGAGGCAGTAAGCGGTGTTTCCTGGCATCGGCCAATCTTCATGGACTGAGGAAATGTTGATGATGCGTCCGCCGCCTCCCTGCTGGATCATTTGTTGAGCAGCGAGTTGGGTTCCGAAAAACGCGCTCTTCAGGTTGATGTTCATCACTTTCTCATATTGCACCTCTGTCGTATCGAGAACGGACGTGCGTGTCTCGACTCCGGCGTTGTTGACCATGATGTCCACGCGACCGAATTCTTTCACTGCGGCGGCAACGAGGTTTTGCAACTCGGCCACTTGGCTTACGTCCGCTTTCACGCCGATGCAGCGGTCGCCCAGCGCCCTCACCTGGCTTGCCAGTTCTTCGGTCGCCTCGGGATGGACGACGTAATCGATCACGATATTCGCGCCCTGCCGCGCGAGTTCCAATACAATGGCCATGCCGATCCCGCTGTTTCCTCCGGTGACGATGGCGACTTTTCCTTTAAGGTTCATGATGTTCTGCTAGGTTGGTGTTATTGTTAGTTGATGAAGTTGCTAGGTGGGGGCGCAGCAGCGTAGCGACAAGGCCGGTCCAGCCGGTTTGGTGGGATGCGCCCAAACCACGTCCGTTGTCTCCATGGAAATACTCGTGAAATAAAATGTAGTCCCGGAAGTGCGGGTCTGTGGCGAGCTTGGGATGATATGTTAGAACAGGCCGCAGGCCGTCGGCTCCTTTCAGGAACAAGCGGGTGAGGCGGCCCGACAGTTCATCTGCGGCGGCGCGGATGGTGATGAATTTCCCGGATCCTGTGGGACACTCGATATTAAAATCATCGCCGTAGTAGTGGTGAAAATTCCGCAGCGACTCGACGAGCAGGAAGTTGATCGGCATCCAAACCGGCCCGCGCCAGTTGGAATTCCCTCCGAAGAGTGAGTTATGGGACTCTGCCGGCCAGTATGCCACTTCGTAGCCTGCGCCGCCGACAGAGAAATGATACGGCTGCTGTTCATGGAATTTTGAAACGGAACGCACGCCGTAGTCTGATAGAAACTGGGTTTCATCCAGCATCCGCCTGAGTAGCGCCTTCATGCGGTGGCCTCGCAGCAGTGAGAGCAACTTCCGGCCTTCCGTGCCGGGATGGGTCCAGTCGGAAATAAGCGCAGCCATCTGCGGCCGATGTGATAGATACCATTGCATCCGGGAGTGAAATCCTGGCAGATTCGAGATCATCCCGGCGTCCAGCACCTGCACCGCGAACAGCGGGATCAACCCGACCACCGACTGGATTTTCACCGGTATATTTTCCCCCTTGGCGAGATTGACGTGGTCGTAATAGAACTGGTCCGCCTCATCCCAAAGTCCAAGATTATCGTCGCCCACGCCGTTGATGGCAGCGGCGATCGCTAGGAAATGCTCGAAGAACTTCGTGGCAATGTCCTCATAAACGTGGTTGTGGCGGGCGAGTTCGAGCGCGATGCGCAGCAGGTTGAGGCAATACATCGCCATCCAACTGGTGCCATCCGCTTGGCTCATGAATCCACCCGACGGCATGGACTGACTGCGGTCGAAACATCCGATGTTATCCAGCCCAAGAAAGCCGCCTTGAAAGATATTACGCCCCTCCTCGTCCTTGCGGTTCACCCACCAGGTGAAGTTCAATAGCAGCTTTTGGAAAACTCTTTCCAGAAACGCGATGTCGCCCGCGTCGTCAGCCTTGGATTCGCGGCGCTGGCGGCGGTCGATTTCAAACACCCGGAATGCGGCCCATGCGTGGACTGGCGGGTTCACATCACCGAAGCCCCACTCGTACGCCGGAAGCTGGCCGTTCGGATGCATATACCATTCGCGCATTAACAGCACAAGTTGGCCTTTCGCAAACTCGGGGTCGATCTCGGCAAAGGTGACGCAATGAAACGCGAGATCCCATGCAGCGAACCACGGGTATTCCCAGGTGTCTGGCATGGAAATCACATCGGCGTTGTTGAGATGTTTCCAGTCGCTATTACGGGCGTGTTTCCGCGCTTGGGGAGGTGGCGGGCAGTTAGAATCACCCTGTAGCCAGACGCTCACATCGTAGTGGAAAAACATCTTGCTCCAGATCATTCCGGCAAACGCCTGCCGCTGCACCAGCCTGGAGTCAGCATCGTCGATTCCCTGCTGCAAGTTCGCATAGAACTCGTCCGCCTCTGTGCGCCGCTGCGCGAAAACCGCGTCAAAATCCGCCCACGGCTGGCTCGCGGAGTCCGCTTCCGACAAACGCAGGCGGAGGGAAACCGATTCTCCCGCCGGGATGGTTAGATGATACAACGCGGCCGCCTTGGTGCCGGTGCGCGAGGGATTCACGGCGGCGTGATTTCCTCCGACCACGTAATCATGGAATGCGTCCTTGAAATATCCCGCCACGTCCTGCTGATAGAGGCGGCGCACGTTGGTTTCGTTCTCACAGAAAAGCAGCTCCGGCGCGCCCTTGCATGAGAGGCGGTATTCGCCCAGCGCGGCATGCTTGATATGGATGCCATCGTCCGCCGCAGTGAGACTGCGGGTGTTGGCATTGGGATTCCACGACCAAGTGTTGCGGAAACAAAGCTGCGGCAAAAGTGTTAGGTCCGCCTGTTCCGGCCCGCGGTTGTGTACCGTCATGAGCATCAAAATATCGTTCGGCCCGGCTTTCGCGTATTCCACAAAAACGTCGAAGTAGCGGTCCTCATCGAACAATCCGGTATCTAGCAGTTCGAATTCCGGCTGGTCTTTGCCGCGCCGCCCGTTTTCCTCCACCAACTGCCGATAGGGAAACTCCGCCTGCGGATACTTGTAGAGCATCTTCAGGTAGGAATGCGTGGGCGTGGCATCCAGATAGTAATATAACTCCTTCACGTCCTCTCCGTGATTGCCCTCCGAGTTTGTCAGGCCGAAGAGGCGCTCCTTGAGGATCGGATCACGCCTGTTCCATAGCGCCAGCGAGAGACAGAGGTACTGCTGATCGTCACTGAAGCCGGCGATGCCGTCCTCGCCCCAGCGATACGTGCGGCTGCGGGAAGCGTCATGGCTCAGGTATGCCCATGCATCACCTCCCGCCGAATAATCCTCGCGCACGGTGCCCCACTGGCGCTCTGCCAGATACGGCCCCCATTTCCGCCAATTCCGGTGTTTTTCCTGATCCTCTGCCAACCGTAGCCGTTCGGGATTCGTTTGTGATGGCGGCGTTTGGTGCATGGGGGTTTCCGTAAACTGCATCATTGACGACCGCCGAAAGATGACCGGCCCGCCTCGAATGGCAAGACCAAACCGGACCGTCTCCGGCAAGGGCGCCACCAGCGGGAGTTTGATCCAATGGGGCGTGAACGGGCGTTGCGCACTGTCTCTACTCTAGCGATAAATTCCTTGATATTGGCTTGGATCGATCATGAGCCATTCGAAATCAGGAGTATCCATGAGTTGGTCTAGGAGTTTTTCCCAATGCCCTTTGTCGCGCCAGCGGCAGAATCTACGGTGGGTGTTTTGGATCCACATGACGGCGTTGATGAATAAGCGATTGTCGTGAGCCACGCCACCCCAGCACCCGCGCCTTCCGGGGAGTAATGGTTCAAACTCGTGACGACACTATCTAGCTCAAATCAAATCATCCGGCAGGTTAAAAATTTCAAAAACGATCTTGCCAGAGCTGCGTGGGAAGCGTTTGTCCATGGCAAATGAAGAATGCTTCGAAGTCTCTGGATTCCGCACCTTCCCGGCGTGCTTCGGAGAATTCTCGATTTCAGCAATTCAGCTTTACCCAAACTCCCCTTTTTCCCCGCCCTCCGGTCCGGCCCATCGGCTGTTTCAGAAGCCTTCCGCAAACAGCAAATTCCTAGCAGTCTCGCAAACAGTCAAACCAACATCCCATCCGTTATGAAACCACGAGGTAAATCCCACAGGCTCTCCGTCCGCAATGCTATCGCCCTTTTGTGCGTGGCGTCCTTCTCCCCCTCCTTGTCCGTGGTGTTCGGGCAGGCACCTGAACCTGCTGCTGCTGCCGCCACGACACCGGAAGCTGTGAAAATCCCGGCAGAGCAGTTGGATTCGCTGGTCGCACCCATCGCGCTGTATCCTGATGAGCTGCTGGGCCAGACGCTGGTGGCGTCCACCTACCCGCTGGAGATCATCCAGCTCCACCAGTGGTTAGAAAAGAACAAGCATTTGAAGGGCAAGGCCCTAGCGGATGCCGTGCTGAAGCAGCCTTGGGATGCGAGTATTCAGGGGATGGTGGCGGTGCCCGAGGCGGTCACGCGTCTCGCGGTCAACATTCAATGGACGACCGAGCTTGGGAATGCGTTTCTCTCCCAACAGGCCGATGTCTTCGATGCGGTCCAGCGGATGCGGGCCAAGGCGCAGGGGACGGGAGCCTTGGTGACCTCCAAACAACAGACCGTTCAGACCCAGACCGTCGAGGGCAACAAGCAAGTGATCGTGATCCAGCAAGCCCAACCGGAGATCATCTATGTACCCTCCTATGATCCGGTAGTGATCTATGGCGCACCGGTCTATCCCTATCCGATCTATAGCTATCCGGGATACTACCCAGGCACGGGACTAGCATTCGGGGCCGGACTCATTTTGGGCGCTGCATGGGGCGGAGGCTGGGGCTACGGCTGCGGATGGGGAAACAACGATGTCCACGTCAACTACAATAACAATTACACCAAGATCAATAACATCAATAACATCAATGTCGGCAACGGAAAGTGGCAGCACCGCCCGGAACATCGCGGCGGCGCTCCCTATGGTGACCGCGGCACTGCGGATCGCTTTGGTGGCCGCACCGGCAACCAGAGGCCTGGTGGCGTCGGGGGAGTAGGTGGTATTGGCGGTGCCGGTCGTCCCGGTGGCGTTGGCGGAATCGGAGGCGCTGGCAAACCCGGTGGTCCCGGTGGCGCTGGTGGAATCGGAGGCGCTGGCAAACCCGGTGGTCCCGGTGGCGCTGGTGGAATCGGAGGAGCTGGCAAACCCGGGGGTCCCGGTGGCGCTGGTGGAATCGGAGGAGCTGGCAAACCCGGTGGTCCCGGTAGCGCTGGCGGAGTCGGAGGCGCTGGCAAACCCGGTGGTCCCGGTGGCGCTGGCGGAATCGGAGGCGCTGGCAAACCCGGTGGCGCTGGCGGAATTGGAGGAGGAGCAGGCAGCCGTCCCAGCACCAAACCCGCAACCCGGCCTAGCGGCGGCAACAACGTCGGCAGCCGCCCTGCTTCGCCCAGTAAAGGAGCGAGCAAGAGCGCCTTCAGCAGTGGCGGATCCAGTGGAAGCGCGGCAAGAGCCAGCAGTTCCAGGGGCTCAAGCAGCATGAGCCGGAGCTCTCCCAGCAGGAGCAGCGGCGGTGGCGGCAGCCGTGGAGGCGGCGGCGGTCGTCGATAAACCAACCCCAACCCAATGATCTTAAAATTTCCAAACCCCAGCAAATTAGACACCATGAATGCGACACGACATTTCATCCCAGCGATTCTCATTTCCGGCCTGCTCGGCCTTGGCGCACAAGCGGCACCTCCAAGGGCCAAGAAACCGGCCACCGAGGCCGTACCCAAGCAGAAGATGTTCGATACTCCGGAGCAGGCTGTTGAGAGCTTGATTCAAGCGGCGGCTGCATTCGAGATCCCCGCGCTGAAGGAAATCCTCGGTCCGGGAAGCGATAATATCATTGCCTCGGAGGATTCCGTGATGGACAAGGAACGGGCAATTGCCTTTGCGACCAAAGCCACGGAAAAGAAATCGATCGGGATCGACCCCAAGAATCCCAATTTGGCGATACTCTCGGTCGGTGCCGATGACTTTCCACTGCCCATTCCGCTCGTCAAGACCAAGGACAAATGGTCGTTTGACACCAAGGCGGGAGCCAAGGAGATTCTGATGCGCCGGATCGGTGCCAACGAACTGGATGTCATTTCAATCTGCCAGGGATTCGTCGAGGCGCAGCAGGAATACACCGAAACCAAGCACGATGGAGCACTGATCAACCAGTATGCCCAGCGGATCATCAGCAGCCCAGGCAAACAGGATGGCTTGGCTTGGCAAACCGCAGATGGCAAGTGGGATGGTCCAGTGGGCGAAAACGCGGCCAAGGCCATGGAACAAGGGTATTCGACCAAGGACAAGCCCCAGCCATTCCACGGATATTACTTCAAGGTGCTCAAAGGGCAGGGTCCGGCAGCTCCGCTCGGTCAGATGGACTTCATGGTCGGAGGTGCTATGATCGGCGGCTATGCCTTGGTGGCCGCCCCGGCCCAATACATGGTCACCGGCGTCAAAACCTTCATGATCAGCCATACCGGCATCGTTTACGAAAAGGATCTAGGACCTAACACCGTCGAAGCGTTTAAAAAGATGGAGCGTTACAACCCCGACAAGACTTGGGAACCCACCCAAACGGAAGCGGAACCCGAAGCCGAAAAAGAGAAGTAGGAGGCCGATTTCACATTCATGCTCATTTCCCCTGCGGCTTTTCCTCGATGACGAGATTCCGGAAAAACACCTCCGCCTTGTTGCCGCCGTGGATTTGCAGGCCGATGAGACCCTCCTGCGGGATCGTCTCATCTGCCTCGGTGTAGTCCACAGTCTTCTCGCCATTGAGGAAAATCTCGACGTGCCGACCCTCGGTGCGGATTTCGTAGTGGTTCCAGTCTCCCGGTTTTTCGAGCCGCTTCACCAGCTCCACCGGCGGCTTCGATCGTGGCCCTTTGCGGCGGGATTCATCCTGCAAAGTCCCTGACCAGCCCGCACCGATGTCCGCCTGATAGCCGATCATTTCGTTGGCCGGTTTTTCCATCCGCTGGCTGTGGAACTGCACGCCGCTGTTCACAAAGCCCTCGGTGCCGACAAGTTTGTATTCTATCTTGAGTATGAAATTATGGTAAGTCTTCTTGAGTGTTAGAAATTCATTGCGCGGGTTGCCCGCCATCGAGCCGCCGGATATCACGCCATCCTTCACCCGCCAGATCTCCGCATTCCCCTCCCAGCCAGTGAGATCCTTGCCATTGAACAAGGTCTCCTCCCCGGCACGGGCAACGAGGAGCGGGCTGGCAAGCAGGAAAAGCACGGCAAAGCGGTTAAGGAAAAGCGGAGCGGTCATGGTAGGATAGCGGTAAAATCGGGATTTCCGCCACAATACGCCCCAACCATTTCATCCATTTCATCCGGAAATCCCAGCCACCCCCCAACAGCCATCCTTTTGCTAAAATGTCAGTATATCCGAAACTTCTCCCTTGACGTCTCGGCCTTAAAGCATTGGACTTACCGTCAAATGGTAGCCAGAAAGCAGAGCCACGGAGCCACCGCAATTCACAGCGGTGCCGCTCTGTCCTCCAGCGGTGCCGCTCGGCGACCCGAATGTGCCATTTTTCACTGAAATTCTTCCAAAAAGCCGCCCAGTAAATCCCCATTTCCCGCCAGCGACTGAGTTGTGCAGGCCAAGTGATTTCCCTAAAACAAACTCACCACACGCATTCATAACAACAGCATGAAACCAAGCAACACCTTTGCCGCCACGCGCGGCCCGCTCACCCGGCTATTTACCTTCACCGCCGCCGCCCTTTGCACCTTCGCCGCCACTAGCGCGAACGCCCAGTTGACCGGCACTTTCAAAACCACTGCCGACGTCCCCGTGACGGCGGTCGGTTACGCCGCCACCGGGACCATGACTCTCACGCTCAATTGCGCCCTGCCCACTGGGACAAATCTGACCGTTGTCAAGAACACCTCCCAAGGCTTCATCACCGGCTCTTTTAGCAATCTCGTTCAAGGCAAAACTATCACCCTCAGCTATAGCGGGCTGACTTATCAGTTCATCGTCAACTACTACGGCGGCACTGGCAACGACCTCGTCCTGCAATGGGCAAAGACCCGCACCCTAGTCTGGGGAGATAACGGCTATGGTCAGTTTGGTAACGGCAGCGTGGGCAACAGCTCAAATCCAATCGCATTTTTCCCAAAGGAACAGGTGACCGCTTCTGCGGCGGGTAACCAGAATAGCATCGCCCTGCACGCGGACGGAACGGTGACCGCAGCGGGCTATAATACGTATGGGCAGTTGGGCAATAACCAGTCCACGGGTGCAATATACGATCCTGTTTCTGTGAACACAGACACGGGAGTGTCCGCGCTATTTGGCAAGCGGGTGATCGCATTGTCGGCGGGCTACCTGCATAGCCTGACACTCTGCTCGGATGGCACGTTGGCGGCTTGGGGAAACAATGAGTCCGGCCAGTTGGGAGACAACGGCGTCGGCGTCGTCCTTTCGAGTCCTGCTCGCGCAGTTCCGACCGCAGTAGCCACCGGCGGCGCACTCAACAAACAAACCGTCGTCGCCATTTCCTCAGGCTATGGCCACAATCTGGCGCTTTGTTCCGATGGCAAACTGGTTTCATGGGGCCTCAACAATCATGGTCAGTTGGGCAACTCCAGCACCGCCAACAGCACGGTGCCGGTTTTTGTAAACCAAAAAGGAGTCCTTTTAGGCAAACAGATCATCGCGATCTCTGCGGGTTATTACCACAGTCTTGCCTTGTGCTTGGATGGCACCGTGGCGGCATGGGGGTCAGATACCTACGGCGAGTTGGGCAACAATGCGAATACGGACGGCTTGGTGCCGGTGAAGGTGGTAAACACCGGGGTGCTTGCCGGTCGGAAGGTCATCGCGATTTCCGCAGGCTATGGATTAAGCATGGCCTTGTGCTCGGATGGCGGGGTCGCCACTTGGGGATATAGTTACGCAGGCCAGTTAGGCAACAACGGCGCCACAGGCAATAGCGCAGTGCCAGTCACAGTGGATAACTTGAGTACGCATGGTTCCGCGCTCTATGGGAAAACCGTCCTCGCCATTACCGCTGGAATAGGCAGCGGCATGGCGCTGTGTAGCGATGGCACGGTGGCCACCTGGGGCTACAACGGGGAAGGAGAACTCGGCGACAGCACCACGACCAGCAGTCCGCTACCGGTGAAGGCGAATATCGCCGCAATGCTGAACGCCGGGGAGCGCGTCGTCAGGATTTCCACTAGCTCGACGGCCAAACATACCGTGGCCACCGTGGCACTGCCGCCGCTGGCCGGCGCTCTCACACTGGCTGCGACCGCTATCACCGCCACCAGCGCAACCTTGAAAGGCCAAGTCACCCCATCGCCCAGCGGCAGCACAACGGATGGATTCAACTACGGCCTGACGAAAACCTACTCAATGACCGTCTGGGGCACTCCCCACCTCGTCACCGGCACAGCCACCAAGACGGTGAGCAAGACCATCACCGGCCTGCTTCCCAGCACCACCTACCACTTCCGCATCACCAGCTATTGTCCCGCCGGCACCACCCACGGTGAGGATATGACATTCACCACTCCCGCTCATTGAACCTAGAGTTGAAGGATTTCTAAAATCGAACCGGAGTCCGGCAATCGCTGGGGTTCGGTTTTTTTCTATCTGGGAATGGGCTTGGAATCATCTGAAATCCGCATTGATAAGCCCGCGCAGGCCGGTAGTCTCACATTTATGCGCTCGTTCCGCTTGTTTGGTTTGCTCTTCCCTCTCTTGCTGGCCTGCGGTTGTGGCAAGCGGTCCACTGTTTCTAGCGAGTCCTCCGCGCCCGCTATGGAATCTCCGGTTCCTGCGGATGCCCTGCAACTGACTTTCACCTATGGCTCCGAAAAAGAGGAGTGGATCAAGGTCGTCACGGCAGAGTTCAATGCCGCGCGGAACCAGACGGAATCGGGCAAAGCCATCGTCGTGAAAGCCATCCCGCTTGGCTCCGGTGAATGCACGGATACGATTCTGAATGAGACTATCCAGGCCGATCTGACCAGCCCGGCCTCCGCCGCTTTCATCAAACTCGGCAACGCCCAGTCGCGGGCGAAAACGGGTCAGGATTTGCTCGGACCGACGGAAAATCTGTTGCTTTCCCCGGTGGTCATCGCCATGTGGAAGCCGATGGCCGAAGCGCTCGGCTGGCCGGAGAAATCGCTCGGCTGGAGTGACATCCTCGCCATCGCCGGCACGCAGGGTGGCTGGGGCGCGCGCGGATTTCCGCAGTGGGGCGAGTTCCGTTTTGGCCACACCCACCCGCAGTTCAGCAACAGCGGACTGATCTCCCTGTTTGCCGAAGTCTATGCGGCGACCGGCAAGGTTTCCGGGCTAACGCTGGAGGATTTGCAAAAACCACAGACCGCCGCTTATCTAGCAGGGATTGAGAAATCGGTGGTCCATTACGGCAGCTCCACCGGGTTTTTCGGCAAGAAGATGTTCGCCAACGGCCCGGAATACCTCAGTGCGGCGGTGCTTTATGAAAACATGGTGACCGAGTCCTACTCCGGGAAATATCAACTGCCCTTCCCGGTAGTCGCGATCTATCCGAAGGAGGGCACGTTCTGGAGCGATCACCCGGTCGGCATCGTCAATCGGCCATGGGTCACTGCGGAGAAAAAAGCCGCCGCAAAAAAGTACATCGCGTTCCTCCTCGACCCGGCCCGGCAGCAGCGCGCGCTCGAGTTCGGCTTCCGCCCGGCCCTCCCGGAAATCCCGCTAACCGCCCCGCTGGATGCCGCCCACGGCGTGAATCCCAAGGAGCCGCAGACCACGCTCGAAGTGCCCGGCGTCGAGGTCATGGACGCCACCATGCGGCTCTGGCAAGCAAACAAGAAACGATCCCGCGTGACGCTGGTGTTCGATGTTTCCGGCAGCATGAAGTCGGACGACAAAATCACCAGCGCCCGTCTCGGCGGATTGGAACTGCTCAAGAAAATCGACGACAGCGATTCGTTCGCCCTGCTTCCCTTCAATAACAACGTCCTCGGCAAATCCACGCCTACCCCCCTGAAGGGCCAGCGGCAGAATTTCGAGCGCCAGATCAGCGGGCTATTTCCCGGCGGCGGCACCGCGCTTTACGATGCCATCGACGCCGCGTTTCAGGAGGAAATGACCCATCGCTCCGAGAGCCGCGACAAAATCACCGCGATCATCGTCCTAACCGACGGCGCGGATACCGACAGCAAGCAGTCGCTGGATCAACTGCTCCGTAAAATCCGTTCCGACAACGAATCCCGCAACATCCGCGTCTTCACCATCGGCTATGGCGAGGACGCGGTGAAAGACGTGCTCGAAAAAATCGCCAACGCCACCCAAGCCAAGTATTACAAGGGCACCAAGGAAAACATCCGTGAGGTCTTCAAGGACATCTCTACTTTTTTCTAACATCCCTGCATCCCCCACCCCCATTTCATCATGTCCGATTCCCCGAAACTCACCTGGCTGGGCCGCCTGTTCATTTTCCTTTTCATCGGGGCCTGCGCCTATGGGGCATGGGCGATGTTTGCGCAAAAGCCCATCGGCCAAGCGACCTCACGGCCTGGCGCTAAACCCGATCCAGCAGTTTCCGCCCCGCTGCCTCCCGGCAAAACCATCGAGATCGGCATCGCCTACGGTTCCGAAAAAGAACGTTGGCTGAAATGGGCTGCTGAGGAATTCGCCAAGACCAAAGACGGCTCGCGCATTTCCATCAACCTGATTAAAATGGGTTCGCTAGAAGGTGCCCAAGCCCTCCTCGCCGGCGATCAGCGCATTCAAGTCTGGAGTCCGGCCAGCGCCCTTTACACCGATGTTTTTGTCCAAGAATGGGCCATCAAATACAACACCAGCAAGCCCTTCGTCCGGCAAGATCAGCTCGCGCTCAGTCCGATGGTCTTCGTCTTCTGGGCCGAGCGCTATGACGCCTTTATCGCAAAATACGGCAGCGTCAGCTTCGACGCCGTTGGCCGCGCCCTGCGTGAACCGGGCGGCTGGGATGCCATCGCCCAGAAACCCGAGTGGGGCGTCTTCAAATTCGGTCACACCCACCCGAACGAATCTAACAGTGGCCTCCAGACGCTCACGCTCATGGCCTACGAGTATCACAAGAAAAACCGCGGCCTGGTCCTCAAGGATATTCTCAACCCCGCCTTCCAAAGCTGGATGAATACCTTGGAAAGCGGCGTCACCGGCCTCAGCAACAGCACCGGCAACATGATGCGCGACATGGTCCTGCGTGGCCCCTCCAGCTATGACGGCCTCTTCGTTTATGAAAATGTGGTCATCGACTACCTGAAAAACGCCGAGGGCCGCTGGGGCGAACTCCGCGTCGCCTATCCCAAGCAAAACATGTGGAGCGACCACCCGTATTACATCATCGACGCCCCATGGAGTAGCAGCGACCAACGCCTCGCCGCCGGGAAATTTCTCGATTTCCTCCTCACCGACCCGATCCAGCGCACCGCCCTGAACCACGGCTTCCGCCCCGGCAACCCCGCCGTGCCCATCAAATTTCCAGAAAGTCCCTTCACGCTCTATCAGAAATCCGGCCTCCAGGTGGACATTTCCAGCGTTTGCGAACCACCCAAGGCCGATGTCATCAACAACCTCCTCGCCATCTGGCAGCGCAATCAAGGATCGCGGTGACTCCTTGAATATCTCCTGAAACAGGAACTTTTACCCGAAAAATAATACCAAGCATCCACCCCATGTTCAACCGTATCGCCAACCTCTTCAAAGGCTTCCTCAGTCTCTTCATCAGCGGCCTCGAAAAACAAAATCCCGAGGCCTTGCTCGAGGTCGAGCAGGAAAACATCCGCAAACAAATCGCCAACTACAACCAAGGCCTCGCCGCCCATGCCGGGCTTTGCGAACGGCTCATCGGCCAAGTCAAACGCCTCGAAACCGAGGAACGCGACCTCCGCGCCAGAACCGGTGCCCAACTCCGCGCTGGCAACAAGGAGGCCGCTGGCCAATACGCGATGCGCCTGCAAACCGTCCAACGCGAACTCCAGGAAAACACCGCGCAACTTGGCGAGGCCGAGAAAACCTACAAGGAACTCATCCGCGCCCGCGATGTCTCGATCAAGGCCGCCCAGAAAAAAATCGAGGACCTCAAATACTCACTCAGCGATCTGAAAATCAAAAGAGCCACCGCCGAACTCACGGAAATGGCCAGCGGCATGATCTCCGAAATCGGTGGTGCCGGAGACACCCTCGGTCGGCTGCACGACATGGTCGAGGAAGAGCGGGAAAAAGCTTCCGGTCGCGCCCGCGTCGCGAAGGACTCGCTCGATACCAGTGGCGTGGTGATCAAGGAAACCGAGCAACGCGCCCTGGAGGAACAAGCCCTCGCGGATTTCGCGGCCAAGGAGGGCATCACCCTCGAAGGCACCGCCGCACCCGTGGCCGAATCCGCCCCGAAATCCATGGGGCCGCTCACCCAATAGCACATTGAGAGCTGAGAGATGAGTCATGAGAGTCACCCAACCTCAGCGAAACGCGGCTCTCCAACTTTCAACTCTCAACTCTCAACCTAACTGATGTGGCATTATTTAAAAGCAGCCTTCTGGGCGCGACCGGAACTCCCCAGCTTGGGCCGACTGCCCCTGAACGTCATCATCCTCAGCGGCCTAACCCTGCTCGGCTTCGGCCATGAAGGCTTCTGGCTGGCCGCCGCCGCCGCCGAGACTCTCTACCTCTACGCCCTCACCACTAGCGAGCGTTTCCGCAACGTGGTCGATGCGGAAAACATCGTCCTCGAACAAGGCACGGTCGAGGAGCAGCGGCAGGCGCTCGTCACCTCCCTGATCCCACCGCGCCGCCAACAACTCGCAGCCTTGGAGCAAAAATGTGCCCGCATTCTCCAGCTCCATCACGACAACCAGAGCGACGAATTCACCGTCGAGGCCAACGCCGAGGCCCTGCACAAAATCACCTGGCTCTACCTGAAACTCCTCGTCGCCCAACAAAATATTTCTGCCCTCCAAACCTCCACCGACGAGCGCGACCTGCAACAACAGATCAACCTCATCCAGGCTGACTTGAGTTCCCCAAAAATTTCCCCCTCGCTCAAGGAATCCAAAACCGCGACCTGGAAAATTCTTCAACAGCGCAAGGAAAACCTCAGCCGCCGGGCGCAGACGCTGGAGGAAATCCAAAGCGACCTCACCCGTATCGAGGCCCAGGTGGATCTCGCCATGGAAAACACCGGAATGCGCGGGAAATCCGAAACCATTTCCACCAACATCGACCTCGTCAGCCAGCTTCTCGACGACAGCGTCTATGGCGACAGCGGTGCCAGCATCGCCGCGATTGACGAAACCTACGCCCAGAAGGCGTGATTTTGCGAGGCAATACGGCAACTTGACCTACTACTGATCTCAGTGCAAACTCCTGTTATGACCCAAATCAACCTCCACGAAGCGAAAGCCCGCTTCTCGCATTACACCAAGATGGTCAAAGCGGGCGAAACCGTGATCCTTTGCGACCGCAACAAGCCGTTTGCCGAGATTCGACCGCTGGCTGATCCGTCACGCCCGGCGGCGAAGCGCGAACTCGGACAGATGAAGGGCATGTGTCCGGTGGAATCTGGGTTCTTTGAAGCGGATGCGGACATTGCCAGCGATTTTGAGGCGGGTGAAATTTTCCCCACCCTGCCCGCTACCCCCACGACGCCATGACTTGTTTGTTGGACACTTGCACGTTCCTCTGGCTCACCGATCAGACGGAAAACCTGAGCGCCGCCGCCCGTGCGATCCTGGAAAATTCAGCTAACACTTTAGTGCTCAGCCAGATTTCCAGCCTCGAAATCCAGATCAAATACAAGCGAGGGAAGCTGCGGTTGAGTTTGCCGCCAGAGTCCTTGATCCGGGAATCCATCCGCCAACATGGGCTGAACTACCTGCCGCTCGCAGACGAGCACATTTGGGCCACAGGCAGGCTACCGCTGCTCCACGGCGATCCCTTTGATCGCCTCCTCATCGCGCAGGCCATCCATGAAAGCATGGTCATCATCACGCCAGATCCACACATCCAGAGCTACCCGGTGCGGGCGATCTGGTGAGACATTTTCACCATCTCACACCCACCCGCCACCCATGCTCCCCGACTGGTCCCAGGAACTCGCCGCCACCTACGAATCGAACGCTGCCACGCAGTTCATCCTCCATGGCAACGTCAACGACCGGTTTCTGCTACCGTTAGAGAAAACCCGCCTCGGCTCGCTCTCAGATTTTCTGATAGGCGTGCTCCTGCCGCGGTTCGATGTGGTGTTGAGCTACGACATCGGCAACGGCATCCGAGTAGAAAAAGGCGGCGATATTTTCACCCAATGGCCCGCTTTCAAAGATAGTCCTGAACTCCCCAAAGCACCGCGACCTGCGGTCGAGACGCTCACCCGTTATTTCCGCTACGCCGCGAATTTGGCGCGCCTCGGCAAGCCGCGCATCCAGATCGGCTGCATCGTTAGGGCCGCCCAACTCCTCGCACCCGCCGTGCCGGGCATGGCCAACTACGACCTCAACTCGCTCGCCCTGCTGATCCGCGACTGGGCCGATGACCCGTTACTGGCGGATTACTCGCTGGCCACCTGCCTGCTCACGGAAAATCTAAACGACCTTCATCCTTTGCTAACAGGAAATCCGCGCGCCACCAAAATCAAGGTCCCGCTCCCCACCGCCGCCGGCATCCATGACGCGGTCGGCTTCCTCGCCAAGGATAACCCGAAAGCCCTCGCCGCCTTCTCCGGCAACCTCACCCCGCTGGCCGATCAACTCAACGGCGCGACCCTCAACGCCATCGACAGCCTGCTCAAACTCAAGGAATACCGCGCCGAGCCGCTCCAGCCCGCCGACCTCGTGCAACTCAAAAAACAACTCGTCGAGGCGGAGTGCCAAGACCTCATCGAGTTCATCCAATCCAAGAAAACCCTCGATGACCTGCAGGGCCAGGACGGCCTGAAATCATGGCTGCGACAGGATCTAACATTATGGGAAAAAGCCGATCTCCAAGCCCTGCCGATGGGCTACCTGATCTGTGGCCCGGTCGGCACCGGCAAGACCTACCTCGTGGAATGCCTCAGCGGCGAGGCGGGCGTGCCAGTGGTAAAATTGAAAAATTTCCGCGATAAATGGGTCGGCACCACCGAGGGCAACCTCGAAAAAATCTTCCGCCTCCTCCAAGCACTCACCCGTTGCTACGTCTTTATCGACGAGGCGGACCAGACTCTCGGCAAACGCGATTCCGGATCGAATGACTCGGGCTTGTCGGGTCGGATTTACTCGATGATCGCCCAGGAAATGAGCCGTTCCGAGAACCGCGGCCGCATCATTTGGGTGCTCGCCTCCAGCCGTCCCGATCTGATCGAAGTCGATCTAAAACGACCGGGCCGGGTCGATGTGAAGATCCCGATTTTCCCCACCGGTACGCAAGCCGAGTCATTCGCCCTGCTCCGCGCCCTCTGCAAACGCAAGGGCATCGTGCTGGCGGAAACGGATTTCACTTCGTTAGAAAATCTGCTCCCCACCCTGATGACCCCCGGTGCCGCCGAGGCTCTCGCGGTGAAAATCTATCGACTCGTCCGCACCGCCGCGATGACTCCACTCGCCGCCGCAGTGGAAAGTCTAACTGGCTATCAGAACCCGATCCCCAAAGCGGTGATGGAGTTCCAAATCCAGCTCGCCGTGGACGAGGCAACCGACAGCAGCTTCGTTCCGGAAGTTTTTCGCAACAAGGTCTGAAATCCCATCTGACGCCGCTCTCATTTCAGAAAGCATCGGGGTTGCGGGCGTCCGGCGGATCGTCCAGACTGCGGCCATGTGGATCACCGTGCGCGAATTCGAGGACATCCGTTATGAAACAACCGATGAGGGCAGCATTGCCAAAATCACGATCAACCGGCCCGAGGTCCGCAACGCCTTCCGCCCGCTGACGGTGAAGGAAATGCTCGTCGCTTTCGAGCTCGCCCACGAGGATCCCAAGGTCGGCGCGATTATTCTAACGGGTGCTGGCGATCTCGCGTTCTGCTCCGGCGGCGATCAAAAAGTCCGCGGCCACGCTGGCTACATCGGTGAGGACGGCATCCCGCGTCTCAACGTGCTCGATTTACAAAAAAAAATCCGCTCCCTGCCCAAACCAGTCGTCGCCATGGTAGCCGGTTTCGCCATCGGTGGTGGCCATGTTTTACACATCGTCTGCGATCTAACAATAGCTGCCGACAACGCCCGTTTCGGCCAGACCGGCCCGAAGGTCGGCTCGTTCGACGGTGGCCTCGGCTCCAGCTACCTCGCCCGCATCGTCGGCCAGAAAAAGGCCCGGGAAATCTGGTATCTCTGCCGCCAATACGACGCCCAACAAGCCCTCGATATGGGCCTCGTCAACACCGTCGTCCCCCTCGCCGATCTCGAAACGGAAACTCTAACATGGTGTCGTGAAATGCTCGCCCATTCGCCGCTCGCCTTGCGCTGCCTCAAGTCCGCCCTCAATGCCGATTGCGACGGCCAAATGGGCCTGCTCGATCTAGCAGGCAACGCCACCCTCCTCTACTACATGAGCGAGGAAGGCCGCGAAGGAAAACAAGCCTTCCTCGAAAAAAGGAAGCCCGATTTCTCGAAATTCCCCCGCGTGCCGTGATCAATTCTAACATTATTCTCCATGCCCGCAAAAAAATCCGCCAAGAAAAAATCTGCTCCAATTCCCATCGCTGCCACCGACTGGCGCACCACGGATCACGACGAAATCCTCCGCCGCGTCCAGCGTGCCCGCGACGAGAAACATTCGATTTCCAACCTCCACCCTGAGCACCCGATCTGCTCCACCTTCGCGGTGAAATCCCCCAGCGGCATGATCTATCAGGTCGAGATCCGCGACCTCAAGGACCGGGCGTTTTCCTGCACCTGCCCGGATTTCCGCACCGCTGGCCTCGGCACCTGCAAGCACGTCGAGGCCACGCTCATTTGGCTGAAACGCCGGTTCAAGGGCGAGTTGCAACTCGCCGTGAAATCCGGATCGAAACGCATCGACCTAGTCCCGGATGGCGACACGCTACGCATTGAGCGAAATTTTTCTAAACTCCCGATCGCCCTGCGCCCGCTTTTCGAATCAAGTGGCCGTTTATTCCGCGATCCAGAAGAAGCCATCCAAATCATCCGCCGCACGGGCAAAGTGTGCATCTCCCAGGACGTCGATCATTTTCTCGAATCACGCCGCCGCGCCGCCGAGCGCCGCTTGCTCCGCCGCGACTACGAAACCGGCGTCGTCTCCGGCCGCCATCCCGAACACGTCACCCTCAGCCCGCTCTATCCCTATCAGCGCGAGGGCATGCTCCACCTCGCTTTCGGCGAACGCGCTCTGTTAGCCGATGAAATGGGCCTCGGAAAAACCATCCAGGCCGTCGCTGCCTGCGCCCTGCTTCACCACCTCGGAAAAGCCCAGCGCGTCCTCATCGTCACCCCCGCCTCGCTCAAGGCCGAGTGGGAGGAACAAATCAAAAAATTTACCACCCTCACCCATCAGCTCGTCTTCGGCCCCCGCTCCGCCCGCTTGAAATACTACGCCCATAGTAGCCCGCCCTTTTTTACCATCGTCAACTACGAGCAAGTCGTCACCGATACCCTTGACCTCAACGAACATCTCCGCCCCGACATCGTCGTGTTAGACGAAGCCCAGCGCATCAAAAACTGGGCCACCAAGACCGCTCAAGCCGTCAAGCGCTTGCAATCTCGCTACGCCTTCGTCCTCACCGGCACCCCCATCGAGAATCGCATCGATGAACTCTACTCGATCGTCGATTTTCTCGATCCATCCCTGTTAGGCCCGCTGTTCCGCTTCAATCGCGAGTTCTATCAGTTCGATGAAAAAGGCCGCCCGTCCGAATACCAGAACCTCCCCGCCCTCCGCGAGCGCATCCGCCCTGTGCTGCTGCGCCGCCGCAAGCACCACGTCGAAACCGAACTCCCCGACCGCACCGATCGCAACCATTTCATCAAACTCACCCCCGCCATGCAGGTTGAGTATGACGAGGTAAAACAACAAGCCTCGCAGATCGTCCAGAGATCCCTCCGCCGTCCGCTCACCAAAAAAGAATCCGACCTCCTCATGATCCTGCTCGCGATGATGCGCATGATCTGCGACTCGCCCTCCATCATCAAAAACCGCGACTGCGACGACTGCCCCAAGCTCGACGAGATCGCAAAAATCCTCGACGAAGCCCTCTCCGATCCCGACGTCAAAGTCATCATCTTCTCCGAGTGGGAAGGCATGTTGAAAAAAGTCCGCGCCTGGTCTGATAGAAACGCCATCGGCTACGCTTGGCACACCGGCACCGTCCCCCAACAAAAACGCCGTGGCGAAATCATCACCTTCCGGGATGATCCTAACTGCCGCCTCTTCCTCAGCACCGACTCCGGCGGCGTCGGCCTCAACCTCCAGCAAGCCAGCGTCGTCATCAACTGCGACCTCCCTTGGAACCCCGCGAAACTCGAACAACGCATCGCCCGCGCTTGGCGGAAACACCAGAAACGCCCCGTCACCGTCGTCAACCTCATCGCCGAAAACACCCTCGAACACGCGATGTTAGAAACGCTCGCCAACAAGATGACCCTCGCCGAGGGCGTGCTCGACGGCACCGAAAAATCCCTCAGCGAGGCCAAGCTCAAACGCGGTCGCGATGCCAACCTCGCCCGCCTCCAACAAATCCTCAGCATCGCCCCCGACGGCAAGCCCGTCGAAAAATCCCCGCCCACCGACCCGTCCCTCCACTTCGCCGAGCGCGCCAAGGAAACCCTCGGCTCCTCACTTCTCCACTGCCAAGAAGCCATCCTCCCCGGCGACGCCACCCCCGTCCTGCTAACAGTTTTGCGCGATCCCACCCGCGCCGCCGCCGTCTCCGCCCTCTTCCACGAAACCAACTGGCGCGGCAACCCGCCGAAACTCCAAGTCCTCGACGAAGCCACCTGGCAAGCTCTCCAACAACTCGCCGCCACCGGCCTCATCACCTTCAACACGAGAGCCACCCGCCACCTCACCGACGAGGCCGCGCCTCCTTCCAAGCCCGCCCTCACCCCCGAGCAACTCGAACGCATCGCCACCCTCCGCACCTTCGCCGCCAAGAAACAAAAAGTCGCCCACCTCCTCATCGAGTCCGACCTCGCCGAAGAAGCCGAGCTGCACCAACAAGCCGCTGATAAGGCATTGGCGGAGGCGGAGCGGATTGTGAATGGACACGATTCCTCACTTCCCGCCGCAAGGAATGGCTGATAGCCTTCCCCCCTTAGCCGCTCCAAGAGATAAAAATGCCACGGTTCCCACTTCATGACCTCAGCGACACCGAGTTCGAGCATCTTGTCGTGCTGATCTGCCGGGAGCTCATGGGAAGCGGTATCACTTCGTTCGCTGCCGGCCGCGATGGCGGAAAAGACGCCAAGTTCGAGGGGACTGCGACTGCATTCCCAAGCACCGCATCTCCTGCGTCGGGGAAATTCATCATTCAGGCCAAGCACACCTCGTTTCCCGTGGCTTCCTGTTCGGACTACGACTTCGAAACCACCCTGATCGACAAGGAAATCCCCAAGATCACCCGAATGTTCGACGCGGGCTCCCTAACGCATTACCTGATCTTCACCAACCGCCGGAAAACCGGAGGTGCCGAGGATCGCATCCCCGAACGCATCAGGACCGCCACTGGCGTCCAACATGTCTGGTTGCGCGGCTTGGAGGACATCGAACGCGAACTCCAGCGACACCCGCACATCGCCAAGGCAGTCGGCCTCGACAAGCTTCGCTCACCGATTCAATTCGTCCCCGAAGACCTTCGCGATGTCATCCTTGCCCTACACTCTCACCGCCAGTCGCTGCCCGTCGCATTTGATAGCGAACACGACTTCCGAAATTATCCCGGCTTGGACGCGAAGAACGAAATCAACGGACTCACGCCCGCCTACGACGCCTACATCAAGGAAAACTCGATGCCGCATTTCCATGACATTGAGAATTTCCTTAAAAACCCGCGCAACGAAACCCTCAAGAAACAATACCACACCGTAGCCGACGAATTGAAAGGCCAGCTCATCGTGCATCGGGAGCGATTCACCAACTTCGATGACGCTTTGGAAACCCTATACAATCTCATCCACGAACGCTGCCCGGAAATCCAACCCGTTCGCCGTATTGTGAAAATCGTCATCCACTACATGTATGTGAACTGCGAAATTGGCCAGAAAGCATGATCCGCCCCGCGAAACATCTGAATCTCAACACCTGCGTGCTCCGCGCCGCCAGTCGTCTGCTGGCGCGTTTGCAGCAGGAGCGGATTTGCCGTTTCGCCGACCTGCGAGCGTGCCTCGCCGATCTTGGCGACGATGCCGA
>JANXMQ010000238.1 GCA_025354565.1 Akkermansiaceae bacterium | reverse complement strand
CTTAGCGAGTTAACGCGCTGAGAATCGGCTGTACGAATTTTGATCAACCTGAGTTGGCGTTGAATTGAGAATAGCCCCTCTTAAAACCCACCTTATTGAGACTGGTCGAGTTTTTAGCTCTAAGTCCGACAGGCTGCTAGGCTTTCTGATAAAGAAATCGCGACCCTCCGGCAGTGGATCAAGGAAGGTGCGAAGTGGGGCGAGCACTGGTCGTTCGTGAAACCGGAACGCCACACTCCACCCACGGTTTCCAATCTGGGATGGTGTAAAAATCCGGTCGATCAATTCATTCTCGGTCGGCTCGATGCGGAAAAGCTCAGCCCATCCAAGGAAGCGGACCGCGCCTCATTGCTGCGCCGCGTCTCGCTCGATCTCATCGGGCTTCCACCAACGATTCAAGAGCTTGATGCCTTCCAATCCGATAACTCTCCGGACGCATACGAAAAGCAGGTGGACCGCCTGCTCGCCTCGCCGGCCTTCGGCGAGCGCTGGGCCTCGGTGTGGATGGACCTCGCGCGCTACGCCGACTCCGAGGGTCTTGGTTCTGACAACCGTCGCGATGTTTGGAAATTTCGCGACTGGCTGATCGACTCCTTCAATCACGACAAACCCTTCGACCAGTTCACGATCGAACAACTCGCCGGCGACCTGCTCCCGGCTCCGACTCTTGACCAACTTATCGCGACCACCTTCCAGAGACTCACGCAATCGAACGACGAGGGCGGCACCGACGATGAGGAGTTCCGCGTCGTCGCCGTGCTGGATCGGGTCAACACCACTTGGGAAGTCTGGCAGGGCCAGACCTTCGGCTGCATCCAGTGTCACAGCCATCCCTACGATCCCATCAGCCACGACGAATATTACAAATTCGCCGCCTTCTTTAATCAGACCCGCGATGCGGACCTCAGTGAAAATCTGCCAGAGATCACCGTGCCGCTGGATCGCACGATGCACGACGAGGCGGGCAAACTCCAGGCTTCGATCATGAAAGCCGAGTCCGGCTTGTACGAACTTTATAGTAGTTTGAACAAAGCGACAAAGTGGCTGCCGGTGAACAACCTTGAAGCCACCGGCAAGGGCACGATATTGAAAACGGTCGATCAGGACGGCTTCCGTGAGTTCCGCACCCAGGGCAATGTCGCCAGCAGTTCGATCCATCAGCTCGCTTTTCAGCCGGAGCCAAGCGCACCGCTAACAGCACTGAAACTGGAACTGCTACCACTGGACGTGGCCGCCGCTCGTCTCACTCCCGAGTGGGGTTCGTTTCTGAAAAAAATCGAGGTCAGCATCCTCCCGGCAGATGGCTCCGCGCCCCGGCCGCTTGGACTGGCAAGATTGATTGGCGACGAGGAGCATCCACTTTTCGATCCGGAAATTTCACTGCACGGCGGGCAAGGCTGGGGACCTTACAGCAAGATCGACCGCATTCGCTGGTGCGTCGTGATTCCGCAGCAGCCTATCGTCATTGCGCCCGGCGCGAAACTACAGGTCACGTTGGCCAATGGCGGCACGATCATTGCCAGCTTCCCGATGGTGGCAAAACGCGGACGCCTTTCTATCACTTCGGACCCGGCCTGGACCGCGTTGCTCACCCGCAGCGATGTCACTAACATGCGCGAGACAATCAAGAGCTCGCTCAAGCAACTCAAGGCCATACCCTCGACCACAGTGCCGGTGATGCGGGAACTCGAGCCCGCCGCCCGCCGCGAGACCCACGTCTTCGTACGTGGAAACTGGCTCAACAAAGGCGACCTCATCAACACACCGGACGTGCCCGCACTTTTTCCGAAAATCCCCGACGGCGTGAAACATGACCGCCTCGCCCTCGCGAAATGGTTAGTCTCTGCCGGGAACCCTCTAACTGGACGCGTCGCGGTGAACCGCTTTTGGCTCGAACTCTTCGGCACCGGCATCGTCGAAACCGCCGAGGACTTCGGTTCGTCCGGCGTGAAGCCCTATCACCCCGAGCTGCTAGACGACCTTGCGGTGCGCTTCGGAAGTGAATTCAAATGGAGCATGAAGCGCCTGCTCCGCGAACTCGCCACCTCCGCTACCTATCGTCAGAGCGCGGTCATCGCTCCCGGCATGGCGGAGCGTGACCAATCGAACCGGCTCCTTGCCCGTGGCCCACGGCAACGGCTCACAGCGGAAATGTCGCGTGACCAGGCGCTCGCCGTCTCCGGGCTCATCTCCGCCAAGAACTTCGGAGAACCCACCCATCCGCCAATCCCCGCTGGAGCCTGGAAACCATTCAATGGCGATCCCTGGAAAACCCCGATGCCGGGAGATCCGGAGCGCTACCGCCGCTCGGTTTATACCTACTGGAAACGCAGTATCCCCTATCCCACCTTCGCCACCTTCGATGCCCCGACGCGTGAAATGTGCAGCAAGCGTCGTTTGGTTTCTAACACACCCTTGCAGGCGCTCACGGTGATGAACGATCCCGCCTTCGACGAATGCGCCCGCGCCCTCGCGTCGTGGATGGAAAAGCTACCCACCGCCACGACCGAGGGAAAACTCGCCTCCGGTTATCGCCGCGTGACCTCACGCACCGCCACCCCGGAGCGAATCAAGCAACTCGCCGCCCTCTACCAGAAACTCGAAGCCGATTATACCAAATTACCCGATCCCAAGGCCGGGCCTACGCCCCAGGCATCCGCCCTCCTGGTCGCCGCATCCGTCCTCCTCAATCTCGATGAGGCGATGGTGCGATGATGGCTGAAATCTGACAATCGAAACCGCTTTTCTAACATGACCCTTCAAGCACACCTCCAGACCGAGCAACTCCGCGCTCTCACACGCCGTCATTTCCTCCGTGACTGCACCACCGGCCTCGGCGGGATGTGGCTTGCTTCGCAGGGGATCGCATCCGGCGCGGGAAAGCCCGCGATCATCCGCGATGCGAACGAGCCACTGATGTCACTCGCACCAATGATCGCCCCAAAGGCGAAGCGGGTGATCTTCCTGCACATGGTCGGCGCACCCAGCCAGCTTGATCTGTTTGACTACAAGCCAGACCTCAAGCGCCTCAACGGCCAGGATTGCCCGCAGGAATTTCTCGAAGGCAAACGCTTCGCCTTCATCCAGGGGGTGCCGAAAATGTTAGGCCCACAATTTGAATTCAAGCAGTATGGCCAATCCGGCGCGTGGTTCTCGGATCGTTTACCCAACCTCGCGCAACACGCCGACAAGCTCTGCTTCATCAAAACGATGCAGACCGACCAATTCAACCACGGCCCGGCGGAATTGCTCGTCCACACCGGCAACCAGAACCTCGGCTATCCCTCGCTCGGCTCATGGGTGACCTGGGGTCTTGGCACGGACAATCGCAACCTTCCCGGTTTCATGGTGCTCATTTCCGGCGGCCGCATCCCGCGCGTCGGCGCTTCGCTGTGGGGCACCGGTTTCCTGCCCTCCGTCTATCAGGGCGTGCAGTGCCGCTCCGCTGGCGATCCGGTGCTCAATGCTGCGAATCCTCCGGGCGTCAGCCGCGATGTCCGCCGCACGGCGCTCGACAAGTTAGACAGGCAGACGCATGAGGAAATCGGCGATCCGGAGACGCTGACCCGCATTTCCCAATATGAGATGGCATTCCGCATGCAGGTCTCGGTGCCGGAGGTCATGGACATTTCCAAGGAACCCGCCCACATCCACGAAATGTATGGCACCAAGCCCGGCAAGGAATCCTTCGCTAACAACTGCCTGCTCGCGCGGCGGCTCGCCGAGGCCGGCACGCGCTACATCCAACTCTTCGACTGGGGCTGGGATACGCATGGGTCGAATGAAGTCGAGTCCATCAAAGGCGGCTTCGTGAAGAAGTGCGAGGACATCGACAAGCCGATCTCCGCGCTTCTAACAGACCTCGAACAGCGCGGCCTGCTGGAGGACACGCTCGTCGTCTGGAGCGGCGAGTTCGGCCGCACTCCGATGCAGGAAAACCGCGGCGGCACGACCAACAAATTTGTCGGTCGCGATCACAATCCCGGTGCCTTCACGCTCTGGATGGCCGGTGGCGGCGTAAAACCCGGTCTCACCTACGGCGAAACCGATCCTGTCGGCTATTCGGCGGCGAAGGACCCCGTCCACCTCCGCGACTTCCATTCCACCATGCTGCATCTCTTGGGCTTCGATGCGAAGAAACTAACCTTCCCCTTCCAAGGCCTCGACCAGAAGCTTATCGGTGTAAAACCCGCAAAAGTGGTCACTGGGGTGCTGGCGTAGAGCCCTTACCCTGGAAAAGAAAATCGGACCACAGATCACACGGATAAACACGGATAATGAATCAGTTGGAATATTTGCCTCCTCCGCCAAATCCGTGGGTAAAACCGGGGGCTAACCGCCGCGAAGCGGCGTGAGCCTCTTGAAAGTTGTCCACGACAGGCCGCTTCGAGAATGGGTCTGTAACTCGTCGGAGAAGTGGACTGTTGTGGGCAACT
>JANXMQ010000236.1 GCA_025354565.1 Akkermansiaceae bacterium | reverse complement strand
GGGCCTCAACCTGCGGATCAACCTGTGTATGAGAAAAGCCTACGGTTACCGCAGTTTCCATCTGCTACAAACCTCTCTCTATCACACACTTGGAGATCTACCCGAGCCAAAGTTCACCCACAGATTTTGCTGAAGAGCCTTCAAAATCTGCTTCGCGCCCTGCGTCTGACACGAGTTTTCGGAAAATGATCTCCGCCGCAGGCGATCGGCAGATGTTTCCAAGGCACACGAAGAGGACGCGGCGGGGAGATGAGATGGATGGCATACAGGCGGCGTCAAAATCCGCTGAAAAAGCGCTGCCTGACAATGGAAATTTCACTGAGCGCCCGCTGGCCTGTCAATGCAAAGGGCGGCAAGCAAACATGCCCCCGCCCTTTGAATAGATAGTTTCGCCGCGCTGCTTACTCGGCAGCCGGTTTCGGTTTAGCGCCGCCATGCTCTTCGCCACGAGCCGCAGGGCGCGTTGCCTTCAGCTTCTCTAACTGCGCAGGCGTGAGCAAGGCTTTGAATTCCTCAAACTGCGACTTCATCAACTCACTCAACGCGGTCTTGTCGGCCGCCGTGAGATTTTCCCGGCCCTTGGCAAGGAGTTCTTTAAACTTAGGTGCGTTCTTTTCGTAGATGGCCTTGGCCTTCGCCTGCTGATCCGCATCGAGTCCGAGCTTTTCCGTCATGTATTTGAGGCGGGCTTCCGGGTTCATCGTATTTCGATGTTCTCCTCCGGGACGGCCTGCGCCTTCCGGGTGGGCTGGTGGCGTAGCCGCCGGTTGATCCTCGGCGAAAAGGGTGGATGGAACGGCGAAGAGTGCCATTGCGGCAAGACTTAGGGTAACTGTGATGTATTTCATAGTCTCGATGAAACCCATCAACCTCACTGGAGTTGCGGGAAATTTTCGCAGATTTGGTGCATCAATTCGCCTTTTTCAAAGTGCTCTGGCTGTAGGCTTGGTCGAGCAAAGTGCTGCCACTGTAGAGTTGCACCGCGTAGCCGTAATATTGGCTGCCCGTTGCGGCGACTGGCGTGGTGATGATATTATTTTGGTTGTTGCCGTTGTTGTTATTCCGGTTCTTGTCTTGGGAAACAATGCCATGCTTGGGGGTGCCAGTGATGGTGATTTTATCGGATTTGAATTCCTCAGACTTTAGGGGCTCGAGGGTCAGCATCTTGCTACCATGGCCGGCTTTGTCCAACTTCACATTGCCGAGGGGGTGGGAGTAAATCGTCCATTCCACCCTGAGATCCTTAACTTGCAAATTGTCCCGGTTGTCCAAGTCGATGCTGAGCTGGATCTTCTCCTCGCGCGACTTCCCGCTGGAACCTTGAATTTTCTTATAATCGCTGCCATTATCCAGTGTCACTTTGAGTAAGACATGGGGAAGGACCGGGGTGGCGAGCGCCGAGTTGCAATACATCATCCCGGCGACAATTCCCTTCACAAGCGTTGATACTCTCATGGCGGAAGAAATAGCCACGAAATTTCCGCAAGGCAAGTTTCATCTTGTCTCAGCTCAACCGCTTCATCACTGCGGCGGAGAGGAGTTTGCCGTCTGCCCGGCCTTCCGCGAGTTCTTGGGCGCGTTTCATCACCTTACCCATGTCGGCCTTGCCGGTGGCGCCGGTATCCGCCACGGCTTGCGCGATGATGGCATCCAACTCCTCCGCCGCCAGCGCGGCGGGCAGGTAGCGGGAAAGGATTTCGATCTCCGTTTTTTCCGTGGCCGCGAGTTCTGGCCGACCTGCTTTTTCGAACTGCTCGCAGGCATCCACCCGCTGCTTGATTTGTTTTCTCAGCACTGCCATCACCTCGGACTCATCGAGGATGGTGCTGAGATTGCCCTTCTCGATGGCGGCGTTCATCAGGGCACTCTTCAGCGCGCGCAAGGCGTTGAGGGCAAGCGTGTCCTTAGCCCGCATAGCAGTTTTCAGGTCTTCGGGAAGTCGGGTGCTAATGTCGCTCATGCTACTGTCCTATCATGACCGGCCCACCCGCCAAGCAAAACCCGAAAAACTTCTTGTGGGATTCAGGATGACTTGCTTTGATTTTCTCGGTTAATAAGTCGATCCAATATGAACAAAATCCTACTAGCATTTTTGTCGTTGCTGTCCTTGATCGCCCCGGCTGTGGCGCAAAAGCCGCCGGTAAAGCCACCCGTGAAGCCAACCGTCATTGGTGGCAATGGTGAGCGTGGCCAGGAGGTTTCCATCGACCCCTTGTTTGCACCGGGCAAACTCTGGTCGAATACCGACGTCACGGTGGAGGCCGAGTGGAAGAAAAAGGGCTTCAAATGGAATTCTGAAACTCTCAAAGACCACGGGATTATCCGGCGGGAAAACTGGGGCTTCGGAACTTTCAAGATCACGGCATTCGCAGGTGCTAGGAATGTCGAAGAGGTTTCGTTCGGCTTTAAAACCAGCAAGCTAACTGAGGTGGACATCGCCATTTGGAACAAGGGAGATTCCAAAAACGCAGATATGTCCGAAAAGGACTTCAACGACCTCGTCATGGCTTGGTCCACCGAGCTCAATCGGCTGGTGGCTCCGAAATACGAGGACCGTGGCCGCGACTCGGCCAGTGCCGCCAGGGCAGAGCGCCGCATGTGGGTCGGCTCGGAAACGCTTGCCCAACTGGAATACAGCGGCGGTAAGGAAAAAATTCGCGATCCCTACTCAGGGCGTGAAAAGGCGGGCAAGAACTTCCAGGGGGAATTCATCCGGCTGCGCCTCATGCCGAAACCTACCAGCACGATTGGTCTAAACACC
Source organism: Akkermansiaceae bacterium (assembly GCA_025354565.1). Taxonomy (GTDB): domain Bacteria; phylum Verrucomicrobiota; class Verrucomicrobiia; order Verrucomicrobiales; family Akkermansiaceae; genus Luteolibacter. The sequence continues at coordinate 18,680 of JANXMQ010000236.1, read as the reverse complement.
ACCACCGGTGGCGCAGCCACGGTCAGGCGTGCGGATCTGGCCAAGTCCGTCGTGCATGAGCCTTCCGGCGACGTTTTCATCCCTAACGTGCCGATGGTGGACCAAGGTGACAAAGGCTACTGCGCCGTCGCCACTGCTGCCCGCCTTCTCAACTACTACGGGGTGCCAGTCGATCAGCACGAGATGGCCCAAATCGCCGGCACTCAGGCTGGCGGCGGTGGCACCAACCCGGAGGAAATGGAGGCGGCGATGAAGAAAATTTCCGGCAAATACAAAACGAACTTCCAAGTCGAACTCGACCTCAATTACTCCAGCCGGAAATACCAGAGTTTCATGCGGAAATATAACAGCGCCGCCAAAAAACTCGGCAAGAAAGTGCTCGATACGAATAATTTCATCTATTTCATCAGCGGACTCGACTCGGATGTCCTACGCGAGGTGAACGGCCAAGGCCCAGCCTTGGACAAGTTTTTGGGTGTCGTCCGTCAGAATATTGACAAGGGCGTCCCCGTCATGTGGGCGCTGCAACTCGGTAAGTACCCGGAAAATGGCGAGCCTGCGAAACAGTTCGGTGGTGGGCACGTGCGGCTCATCATCGGCTATAACACCGCCAAAAACGAAATCATCTTCAGTGACTCATGGGGAGCGGGACACGAAAAGAAGCGCATGGCTGCTGCCGATGCCTCCGCCTGCACCATGGGTCTCTACCTCCTCCAGCCGACCATGTGATCCTTGGTTACGAACCATTGATCAGAATTTCCCTTGCCAAGTTGCGGCGATTTTCCCAGTTTCCCCGCCCCTCTTCAGGCCGCCTTATTCACCAACGAAGATCCGGAGGGATTCCACGCGGCAAATCTTCAAAAATCGCCCGACCTGATTCAAGGCGGGAAACCTCGACACTATAATGATCAACGAACTCATCAACGAAATGGTGGACGCCGGCGTCCACTACGGCCACCAAACCAAAAAATGGAACCCGCGCATGAAGCCCTTCCTCATGAAGGACAAAGGCGGAATCTACATCATCGACCTGGAAAAAACCGTCCAGCAGCTCGATAAAGCCTCCGATTTCCTCGCCGACCTCGTTGGCAAGGGCAAAAAAGTCCTCTTCGTCGGCTGCAAGCGCCAGGCGCAAGACGCCATCCGCGAAGCTGCGGAAGCGACCGGCCAACACTACGTCAACCACCGCTGGCTCGGTGGGATGCTGACCAACAGCCTCACCGTTCGCAAGTCGGTCGAGCGTCTGAAATACCTCGAAAACATCGAAAAGCAGCCTGAATTCAAGGCCATGTCCAAGAAGGAACTCGCCGCCCTCGGGCGTGAGCGTGAAAAGCTCCTCCGCAACCTGCGCGGTGTGCGCGACATGGACAAAAAGCCCGACGCCGTGGTCATCGTTGATTCCGCTCGCGAGATCATCGCCGTGGCCGAGGCCCGCCGCTTGAACATCCCGATCATCGCCATCGTCGATACCAACGCCGATCCTGCCCTTATCCAATACCCGATCCCGGGCAACGACGACGCGATCCGCTCCATCCGCATCATCCTCCAGAACTTGGTGGATGCCATGGTCGCAGGTCGCAAAAACTAAACTATTTGTCACGCGGGCGGCCTGTCACCCGACGGGCCGCCCGTTTTTTCTCTCCACCAACTACCTTATTTCCCATGATCACCGCCGCAATCGTTAAAGAACTCCGCGATAAAACCAACGCCCCGATGATGGACTGCAAGCGCGTCCTCACCGAAACCAATGGCGATCTCGACGCCTCCATCAAGCTGCTCCGCGAGCGGGGCATTCTGAAGTCTGCAAAAATGAGCGACCGCGCTGCCAACGAAGGGGTCATCACATCCCGCATCAACGCGGATGCAACTTCCGGTCTCCTGCTTGAAGTGAACTGCGAAACCGACTTCGTTTCGAAAAACGAAAGTTTCCAAGCCTTCGTCGGCGACATCGCGGACGCACTCGCCGCTTCCAACGCTGCCGACCACGAAGCGGCGCTCGCCCATCAACACGGTGAACAATCGATCGAAGACACGATCAAATCGAAAGTCGGCGAAGTCGGCGAAAATCTCCAGTTCCGCAAGTATGTCCGCTTCGACGCAGCTACCGGCGGTGTGGTCGCATCCTACATCCACCTCGGTGGCAAAGTGGGCGTGCTCATCGAAGTCGGCACCACCAATCCGAAAACCGCTGGCAGCGATTCCTTCAAGCAACTCGTCAAGGATCTCACCCTGCACATCGCCGCTTGCGCGCCGAAGGGACTTTCCCGCGATGACATCCCGCAATCCGTGGTGGACAACGAACTCGATATTTTCCGCGTCCGCCTCGAAGCCGAAGGCAAACCGGCGAACATCATCGATAACATCCTCAAGGGACAAATCGGCAAGTTTTTCGCGGAAAGCTGCTTCCTGGAGCAAGGCTTCGTGAAAGACCCGGACACCAAGATTTCCGCGCTCCTCGCCGCCAAGGGCAAGGAACTCGGCGACACCTTCACGGTGACCCGCTTCGTGCGCTTCGGCCTCGGCGAGTAAGTTCTGGTAGATTTGAAAACGCCCGCCTCCGCACTGGAGTCGGGCGTTTTCTATTTCACCTGATCTTCTTCTATCCGAGCCTATCGGATTCACATCGAGACACTCAATCCCCCAGCCCTATGCCGGGAAACAAACGCTGCAATCCGACTACCAGATGAAGCTCAACGTCACCCTGCAAGTCTCTAACATCAGCTAACGAAACGGGCCGTTCCCGCCTCACAGGCAGATCCGCTGGAACAGTGCGTCTAGCGGGAGTTGCATCCCGATGTAAAAGTCCCCGAACTCACCAAATCGTGCGGTGACTTCATCAAAGCGCATATCATAGACGATGGACTTAATATCGCTGGTATTCTTGGCGAGTAGAGTGACCCCCCATTCCTGTTCATCGAGTCCGGTCGAGCCGGTGATGAGCTGGAGGATTCGACCGGAATACGTGCGGCCGACTCTGGCATGACCGGCCATCAGTTCGCGGCGTTGCTCATACTCGAGCTTATACCAGTTGTCCTCGCCATTGCGGCGCTTGGACATCGGATAGAAACAAATCACCGGCCAGTCGGGAAGGACCGGATAGAGACGGTGCTTGAGATAATGTGCCATGCGTTCCTCAAACTCCTTGATGCCGGCTTCATACTCGGGGGAGCCTTCTGCTAAGCCATTTTCTGTGATGAGGGTATCCAACGCATACTGCTCTTTGGTCGTCGTGTATTCCGAGCTTTCGGTTTGCGAGAGGTAGGAATATGTTGGGCTGAGAATGTCCGGCCCGAGCGAGAGGGTGAGTTGTTTTTCATACATGTTAGCGATCTGTAAATCCGGGGTGAGCAACATGAAACCGAGATCCGCCTTGGGTGTGGCCACCGAGAATATCAGCAGGTGCGTGTCCGGTGTCGCGCGAATTTCTTGCACAAGTCTGGCCAGGTTGGTTTTGGCTTGGCGCTTGTCATCGTCGCTGTAGAGCGCCCATTGCGCGTGATCGACGTGATAGAACAAGTGCATGACGTGCCAGCCTTCCCGAGGGACGAGGGGCGTAATTTCTGGATTGGACATAGGCTTGGAATTTATCGGCGGTCGGTGGATATAATCATTTCAAACAATTTTTCAAACTCTTTGCCCGGAGTGTTCTCCGACGGTGCTTCGAAAACCTCGATGGTCCAAGGCTTGCTTTGTCCAGTGCGGTAGGCGGCGTGCATCCCGACATCCACGAAGCCGGCGGTGGCCGCAACTTGAATGCTGCCCGCAGTTTGAAATTTCCGGGTCACGGCGTCACCAATCAACTGGCCGTCGCTATCGCGGAAAAACACGCGGATGACCGCCGGGCCACCGCTAGCAGTTAAATCCACCACGGGCAGCAACTGTGTCCCGCGGCGGAAGGTCTCGGCGTTTGTACCCTCCTTGATAGGGGGGCGCCAATAGGTCTCCGCGGACTTGATGGTCACAAGTTTACCTTTGATTGGGAAATCATTCGACTTCACGCGATCCGAAACACCCGGCAGGCGGTGGATCGTGTAAAGGAAGGCCACGCCGCTGGCGATCATCAGCAAGCCAAGCAAGGTCGCGAGTCCGAGGCGTTCGAACTTGGACAAACCCAGGTGCGGGCGCAGGGAAATAGGCGTGGCATCCGGGTGATAGGCGGGTGAAAATTCATCCATCTCGTCCTCCCGTGGCGCAATTTCCCGCGGCGCTGTGGCCACGGTCGCGACCGGCGTGTCCGACTCTTGTGCCACCGCCGACTGGGTCTTGGCGAGGGGGGTGTCGCTGCCTAGCGCGGTATCCGGCTCGGAGTGAATCATCGGAATTTGACCATGACCTTCGTGATCGGGGCGGTGCTCAACGGGTTCATCCCAATGATCCAAGTCGTGAAACTCGTGGTCGCGCGCCGCCTCACCGAAGCTAGGCCCCGGGGTCTTAATCTTAGGGGTTTTTCTCCCGGCATTGAGTTTGATAAGATTCTGCACGGAGGACGGTTTACTAGCCGGTTTCGGTGGATCGGAAGTCGGTGGCCCGACGGGGCGCGCTTGTTTACTCTCAACTCCTCGGGGCATCGGAATCCCATGTACAGGGGGAGTTGGGACAGACTCGGTGAATACCTCGTTGGCTGGCTCAAGTTCGTCAAAGGCCCACAAATCCATCTCCGTCGCATCCTTGACGAGATCGCCCAGTTGCGGACGCTGCCGCGGCTGCGGTGATGGGTTCTCGGGGGCGGGTGGTGTCTCAGGTGTCATTTCGGGTGAGTGCGAATGCTTTTAATTTGGAGACTCCGACTTGACCAGTGCGAAAGCGGATTACGACCTTCTGGAAAAAATCCAGTTGCATCGCAGGCCCGGCACAGGCATCGAAGGGCTGCAATTCCCCTTATCCCTTATTCGACTATGGCTGACCGCGAAGACAAAAATGTGGAAAATGTACCCGGCAAGTTCTATGTGGACAGCCAGTGCATCGACTGTGATCTCTGCCGTGAAACTGCGCCCAACAATTTCACCCGCGCCGAGGACGAGGGCTATTCCTACGTGTTCAAGCAACCCACGAATGCAGAGGAACTCGCCCAATCCCGCGAGGCCATGGAAGGCTGCCCCGTCGAGGCCATCGGCGAGGATGGTTCTGAATAAGCGCGACGCCACGATGAAAAAGGCGTTGCGTCCGGACAAGATCCGGGAGGAAATCCTCCGGGAATGGCGCGGTGCCGAGGAACCCGCGGACCTCGACGCCGGCGTCCACCTCGCAGAGAAATTCGTTGCCGCCATTCTCCGCGCCGCCGGGGCCGAGGATGGCTTGAACGAAGACCTCGTGCGCGCCACTTGGAAGGAACTCGCTGGCGACTTTATCGCCGCCCACACTCAGCCCGTTTCCGTCAAAGGCGGCGATCTCGTGCTCCGTGTCACCCAGCCCGCCATGCGCTTCCACCTGGAACAAATGAAACCCATGCTCCTCACCCGCATTCGTGAACAGCTCGGGGAAAACCGCATCAAGTCCGTCAAATTCACCCTAGGCTGAATAAGTTCGGAATTCGGAACGCGGAATGCGGCATCCTTCCCGCCTCCATTCCCAAATCCGACCTCCAATTCACCACTTTCCGATGTTTCATAACCTCATCTTTGACTGGTCCGGCACCCTGGTGGACGACCTTGGCCCGGTGATCGAGGCGACTAACAATGTGCTAGGAAAATACGGCATCCCCGCCTTCGACCGCGAGCAGTTCCGCCGCATCTTCCGCCTTCCCTACCACGAATTCTACGCCGAGCTGCTCCCGCACATCCCGCTGGCCGAACTTGAGGCCCACTTCCGCCCGGCCTTCGATGCGGCCATCAGTCCCGTCACGGTTCTGCCCCACGCCCGCGAAAAGCTCGAATGGTGCTCCGCCCTCGGGATTCGCACCTTTGTCCTCACCTCCATGGACACCCTGGCTTTCGAGCGCCAGTTGGATGACTTTGACCTCCGACACCACTTCGAGGCCACCTACTCCGGCGTTCTCGACAAGCGGGAAATCATCCATGAAATTCTCACCACTCATGGCCTCGATCCCGCCGAGACCGCCTTCGTTGGCGACATGACCCACGACGTCGAGACCGCCCGCCATGGTGGCATCTCGTCCATCGCGGTGCTAACTGGCTACCAACATGCTGAAATTCTCGCCACCTCCCGCCCCGATCTAACGGTTCCCGATCTTGGCGTCTTGCTCACCCTCCTCGACCGCCGCCACAGTGCCGCCCGCCCGGTCGCCACTGTCGGCGCACTGGTGCATGACGGGCATGGCCGAGTGCTCATGGTTCGCACCCACAAATGGGGCGATCGCTGGGGAATTCCCGGCGGGAAAATCGAACGGGGAGAAACCGCCATCGCAGCCCTCCGGCGTGAAATCCTTGAGGAAACCGCGCTCGCCATCGGTGACATCCACTTCGTCCTCGTGCAGGACAGTATCGACTCTGCCGAGTTCGAGCGCCCCGCCCATTTCATCCTTCTCAACTACGTCGCCCGCGCCCGCTCCACCGACGTTTTTCTCAACGACGAGGCCGAGAAATTCCAATGGCACACCCCCGCGCACGCCCTCACCCTCGACCTCAACCAACCCACCCGCGTCCTCCTCAACGAAGCTCTCGACCGCGACCTCATCCCGCTAGAGTAAATTTGTAATCTCGAATCTGAAATCTAAAAAACCATGCCCGACACCATCGAGATCCGTCGCCTCCGAGTCAGCGCCCACATCGGGGTGCCGGATGCTGAGCGCGCCGAATCTCAAATTCTGTTAGTCACGGCAGTCATGACACCCGGCCAGAACTTCGATGGCCTCGCCGATGACATCACCCGCACGCTGGATTATGCCGTCATCTCAGAGGAGATTGCCAATCTAGCAGCCGCCCGCCCGCGTCGCTTGATCGAGACCCTCGCCACCGACCTCGCTAATCATTTGTTAGGAGATCACCCGCTCACTCAGGTCGCCATCACGATCGAGAAACACATCCTCCCAAATACCGAGTGCGTCGCCGTCCATCTGGTGCGCAGCCGCGCGTGATGGCCGGTTTAATTTAAACTCTGGCAGAACAAATCCTTCTCGCCTAACGAAAGGACAAAATCCGTTAGTAAGTCGATGGTGTGGTGGATGTCGTCCAGGTGCGCGGTTTCCACCACCGAGTGCATGCAGCGTAGGGGCAGCGAGACGAGGGCGCTGGGGATGCCTTCCCGGCTGTGGAATATCTTGTCGGTATCAGTGCCGGTGAAACGGCTGCTGGCTTCGTGTTGGAGCGGCAGTTTGGATTTCCCAGCTACATCGATCAGGCGCTTGACGACGAGCGGATGATTCGCGGTGCCATGGGAAACGGTCGGGCCACCGCCGAGTTTGACGCTGCCGAATTTGTTAGGATCAAGGCCGGGGGTGTCGGTGGCGTGGGTGACATCGAGGCAGACGCAAAGGTCCGGTTGCAGGCGATAGGTCGCCATCATCGCGCCATTTCCGCCGATTTCCTCCTGCACGGCATTGAGGCAGATCACGGTGAAGGCGGGTTTCCGCTTGCCGGTGGCGAGGCGTTTCATGACCTGGGCGATGATGTAGCCGCCGATGCGGTTGTCGAGGGCACGGCTGATGAGGCGCTTGTTAGCGAGTTCCAGCGGACCGTCCTGATAGACTGCCGGGTGGCCCACGCGCAGGCCAAGCGCGGCGACTTCCGTAGCGCTGGAGGCTCCGACATCGACCCAAAGATCATGCACGGCGGGAGCTTTTTCCTGCCCCACCTCATCGCGGCGGAGGTGGATGGCGGTGTTGCCGATGATGCCGGAGACGCTGCCCTTGTCGCCAAGGATTGTCAGCCGCCGGCCACGCGCGGTGGCGGCGTCCGAACCACCGATGCGGTCGATGCGCAGAAAGCCTTTCTCGTCGATGTGTTTGATGATGTAGCCGATCTCGTCGGCGTGGGATTCCAGCATGATCGTGCGCTTCGACTTGCCCGGCAGCGTCGCCCACGTGGAACCGTAGGAATCGCAGGTGACGGTGGCGGCGTAAGCCTTGAGCCAATCCGCCCAGACTTGCTGGCCGGGCATTTCAAAGCCGGTGGGGCTGGGGGTTTCGAGCAGCTTGAACAGGAATTCGCGGTCTTCTTTTTTCATGGGCCGGTAAAATTGGAACGCGGAATTTATTCCGCCTGAATGCCTGAAAAGCAACCCGCGTTTCTCAGTGACCGCCCGCCCCAGCCAAGATGATCCAAACAAGCTGGAAGGCGCTCCGGATTTCCCGGTCGGGAAAAGCAACGCTCTGATCCACCCTCGTCTCGGGAACGAATGGCTGGCACAACGTCTAAAAATGACACTTAACCGACTCGGATTGAATTAGTGTTTCGGAGATAAAAATAAAAGTGGGGATCGGAAATTGATAATGTGACGGGCGGGGCGCTTTCCTCGCGCCAGCTCACGGCTTTGTAGAGTTGCTTGCTGTCGGCGGCGGGCAGTTTGATGTCGAGTTTGTCGAGGGCGGCGGAGACTTGTTCGCGGAAAATATTGTGATCCTCGAAAAGCCCGCCGCCGATTTCCTCGCGGAGGCGGGTGGCGGTTTCGACGAGGCGGCCATCGCGCTCCCAGGTTTTCGGATCGAGCAGTTTGCGTTTGGTTTTCTCGGGCAGGCCTTTCTTTTTCGCGCCTTCCTCGTCGTCGGACTCCTCCTCATCGGCACCCCATTCGTCGAGGCGTTTTTCCAGGGCGTCGGCGATTTTCGGGAACTTTCGGAACAGCTCGTCGCCGAATTCGTCGTAGAGAACCGAGCGGATTTCCTCGTCGCCGGATGCGAAGCGCAGGGACTCGATGCGCGGCAGGGAAAGCTGGCTGTGGAGCCGCAGCGGGCGCTCGACCACGACTTTCCAGTAACCGAAGGCTTCATTCGGGAAGATTTTCGACTCGGGCGTTTCCTTGAAGTCGAGGAACACGCGGGTGATGCGCTCGATGTCGTCCGGGGCGAGTTCGCAGTTTTTCTTGCCGAGGTTTTTGCGCAACGGCTTGAACCACTGGGAGGCGTCGATGAGCTGGACCTGGCCCTTGCGTTTCTTAGGTTTGCGGTTGGACAGCACCCAGATGTAGGTGGCGATGCCGGTGTTGTAGAAAAGATTGAGCGGCAGGGCGACGATGGCTTCGAGCCAGTCGTTCTCGATGATCCAGCGGCGGATGTTGCTCTCGCCCTGGCCGGCATCGCCGGTGAAGAGCGAGGAGCCGTTGTGGACCTCCGCGATGCGGCTGCCGAGTGGCGTGTCGTGGTTCATTTTCGCCACCATGTTGGCGAGGAAGAGCATCTGGCCATCGCTGGTACGGGTGACGAGGGACATTTCCTCGCCCTTGTGCATGACCTTGAAGCGGGGATCGCGCATGCCATCCTTGCCGCCCATGTTTTCGAGGTCTTTTTTCCAACTCTTGCCGTAGGGCGGATTGGCCATCATGAAGTCGAAGACAATGGCGGGGAAGGCATCGTGCGAGAGCGTGGACCATTCCGCGCCGCCGATGATGTTTTCGGCGTTCTCGCCCTCGCCCTTGAGCAGCATGTCCGCCTTGCAGATGGCGTAGGTTTCGGGGTTGATTTCCTGACCGTAGAGCTGGGCGGCAATTTGCAGGCCGAGATCGGAAGCAAGTGACTGGAGCGTTTCCTCGCCCTCCGTGAGAATCCCGCCGGTGCCGCAGGCGCAGTCGTAGAGCAGGTAGGTGCCGGACTTGAGTTCCTTGCTGATGGGGCGAAAGACGAGATTCGTCATCAAGCGCACGGCATCGCGCGGCGTCCAGTGCTCGCCGGCTTCCTCGTTGTTTTCCTCGTTGAACTTTCTAACAAGTTCTTCGAAAACAGTGCCCATCGAGTGATTGTCGATGCCGGCCGGGGTGAGGTCGATTTCGGGATCGAGGAACTTGGAAATGAGCGTGCCGAGGGAGTCGGACTTCGAGAGTGTCTGGAGCTGGTTGCGAAATTTGAAGTTCTCCAGGATGTCCTGCACGTTGGGCGAGAAGCCATTGAGGTAGTCCTCGAAATCGGCGAGAAGTTGCTGCTGGCTGCCCCGGGACTTCAGGTCGCGCAGGGTGAACTTGGAGGTGTTGTAAAATGCCTAGCCAGAAGAGGATCAGAGGGCGGCGGTTTGTTGCGTGATTCCCGCGTCGTCGAGCATCTTGCGGGTTTCAAGGACCGCTTTCTTGGTGGGTTCCAGCACGGCGTCCAGACGGCGGAGCACGCACATGGGCAGGATCACGTCGGGGTATTTGCCGCGCTTGAAAAGGTCGCGGAGAACGTCGTCGGCGATGCCCCAGATGAACGAGACGATTTTATTGTGGGTGGCTTGGTCCATTCGTGCGAGGGATTAAGTGATGCGATAGGGGGCAGACTCGAAGTGATTGTTGTGATCGCCGCCACAAGGACTTACTCCAGCGCCGACCTCAAATCCGCCGCCGCGCTGCGGGCGCTGGCCGGAGGCGCGGGGACGAACGCCCAGTCGTCCTCGGCGGCGGGTTCTAGCAGGGAATCGGCAATCTCTGTGTTGAGGGTGAGCGTGGCCGGTTCGTGGTGACGGGCGGCGACCTTGCTGGTGCGCGCGAGGGCCGCGATGGCGGCGGGTGGCGCGGTCGTGATGGATTGCAGGTGGCGCGGGGTGCTATCGACGGGTTCGAGGTTGGTGATGGTGGCTGCTTCCGGGGCAGCCTTGAGTTCTTCAAATTTCCGCGCAGTGGTTAGAACGCGGGTTTCGAACGAGCCGATGGCGTTGTTATAATTTTCCACGGCGCTGCCTAACGAACGTCCGAGTTTGGAAAAATGGTCGGCGAGTTTTCCCAAGCGTTCATGCAGCGTGCGTCCTAACAGGGAGATTTCCCTGGCGTTTTCGGCGATGGATTCCTGCCGCCAGCCGAAGGCGACAGCGCGGAGGAGGGCGATGAGCGTGGTGGGCGTGGCGAGGATGACGCCCTTGTCCACGCCGTTTTCGATGAGGCCGGGATCGCTTTGGAGGGCGGCGGAGAAGAAGGATTCGCTGGGGAGGAAAAGGACGACGAACTCGGGAGCTTGGGCGAATTGCGCGGAGTAGTTTTTGGAGGAGAGCTGTTGGATGTGGGTGCGAACTTGGCGGGCGTGGCGGTGGAGGGCTTCCTCGCGGGCGGTGTCTTCGGTGGCTTCCAAGGCATCGAGGTAGCCGTCCATGGGGGTCTTGGAATCGACGACGATGGTCTTGCCGCCGGGCAGTTTGACGATTAGGTCGGGGCGCAGATTTTTCCCCTCGTCGGTGGTGGTGCTGTGCTGGGTTTCAAAATCGCAGTGTTCCTGCATGCCGGCGAGTTCGACGACGCGGCGGAGCTGCATTTCGCCCCATTGGCCGCGGCCGGTGGGTTGGCGGAGGGCTTTGACGAGTGAGGCGGTTTCGCGCTGGAGGCCGAGCTGGCCTTCGCCGAGGGCGCGGACTTGTTCCTTGAGTTCAGAGTAGGCGCCTTCGCGGGCTTTTTCGATTTCACCGATGCGGAGTTCGAATTTTCCGAGCGACTCGGCGACCGGTTTGACGAGGGTTTCGATGGCGATTTTGCGTTTTTCGATCTCGCCTTTGGCTTCCTCGGTCTGGGTGGCGAGGGAGGATTTGGCGAGGTGGAGAAATTGCTCGGAACTGGACTTGAGGGCGTCGGCGGAGAGGGCCTTGAAGGTGTCGGAGAGTTTGATTTCCGCGCGTTCGAGGAGGGCTTGTTTTTCGGCGGCTGCCTTCATTTCGCCTTCGAGGCGGGAGCGGATTTCAGTGAGTTGGTTGCGGAATGTCTGGGCATCTTGTTCGTTGCGCTCGGCCTCGGCGGTGCTGTGGGCGAGGCGGACTTCGATTTCCGCGGCGCGGCGCTCCTCGGATTTCAGGCGCTCGTGACCGGCGGAAATCTTTGCGGAGGCGGCGAGTCTCGTGAACAGCCAGCCGAAGAACAGGCCGATCAAGGCAGCGGTGATGTGAGGGAGGTAGGGCGTAAGTTCTGGTGGCATGGTGCTTTTGTTCTTGCGGGTGGCGGCTGGCTCGGTTTGGTAAAGGTCGTCGCTGATTTCCTTCGTGGTATCGAATAGGCAGGCGACACGCAAACCAAACTCCTCAATTCCCATGGCATACACACTTCCCGAACTCGGCTACGCTTACGACGCTCTCGAACCCCTTATCGACGCCCGCACGATGGAAATCCATCACTCGAAGCATCACCAAGCCTACATCACCAATCTAAACAACGCGCTCGCAGGCAAGCCGGAGCTTGAGGGAAAATCCCTCTGCGATCTGATCGGCGACCTCGCCACCGTGCCGGATGACATACGTGGCGCGGTCCGCAACAACGGCGGCGGTCACGCGAACCACAGCTTCTTCTGGAAAGTCATCGCCCCCGGCAGCGCAAAGGCTCCATCCGGCGATCTGGCCGCAGCCATCGACAAGGCTTTTGGCTCTTTCGATGCATTCAAGGAAGCGTTTGCGAAGGCCGGTGCCACCCGATTCGGTTCCGGCTGGGCATGGCTCTGCAAGAAGTCCGATGGCTCACTCGCTGTCTGCTCCACCGCGAATCAGGATTGCCCGTGCATGGGAACTGCCATCGCTGGCTGCGATGGCAAGCCGATCCTCGGGCTCGACGTCTGGGAACACGCCTATTACCTCAACTATCAGAACCGCCGTCCGGATTACATCGCCGCGTTTTGGAACTTGGTGAACTGGGACGTGGTCGCTGCGAATTTCGCCGCCTGATCCATTTAGAAATTCACTGTAGCGCGTTTGTCTCTCACCGAGGCAGACGCGTTTTTCATGGCTTGCGGCAGGCGATGGGGGCCACGGTTGATAGAATCGGAGTTTCACCAAATCCGCGTTTCATGGAGAATTCTAGCGGTCCTGTGGCGTTCAGAAAGTTTGATTTCTTGGTGGCTGTCTTCGTCCGAGGTGGCCTCAAGAACCTTACGCAGTCCAGCGATCACCCTGCTTTTGACCCGTTCAGGGAGTTGGCGGAATGCTTCCGAGTAGATCATGTAGGAACAGCGGTTTTTGAAAAGGCGGCCGTTCAATTGGAAGTCTGATAGGGAATCCCCATTCGTCGCATGTGGCACGGATGCTTCGAATTGCTTTTGGAATTCATCATTTCCTTCTACTCCGTCCGCGCCTTGATCCGCTTCTCCGGAAAAGAGAAACCATTCGACTATTTTTTCCGCAGCATGGTCCGCAACTTGTCCGGCGGAACCATCATCAGGATTGCCATTCGGATCTAACACCTTTCCCAGATAGAACGCGCGTTTGTAATTCATGCTCGCCGCCGTCATCAGGTTGTGGGCTTGGCACTGGTGTTCTAACACCATTAAGGCGACGATGTCGCTGGCTGGTCTTGGATACTTGGAAGTGTCGAATTTTCCGATCAGATCCTTCCATGCATAACGCGCGGGCTCCGGTTGCTGCCCCTCGACATAAGTTCGGTTGCCCAAATGCTGAAGCGAGATGGCACCTGTGACATAATAACCACCCCAGCGTTCGGCGACGGGCGTCTGATGATTGATGAGGCCCGTTCCCATGGACAGTAGCGCACGACCGTTCAGATCCGGATAGACCGAACGCACCAACATGCCGGGAACATTCTCGGTGTTGCCGGTGGCGTGGCATGATAGGCAATCATTGATATTTCTCTCTACCCGCAGTGGCTTGCGCGGACTTCCCAGATCGATCAAATAAAAGACCGGGCCTAACAGCGGATCTTGAATCACCACCTCCATCATGCCGCCGGGGACGTAACCGCAATAGCAGTCGCGGGAAAAAAATAACGCCCGTGGGTTGTCAGGCTCTATCAGGCTGTTCTGCTTGCTGGTTTTTGAGAACACCAGAACCTGCGAGGACTCGGGCACATGCAACGCGGCGAGGATATCACGCACTCTTTCCAGAGGCGTGTCGCCATGCAGGGCGGCGGGATCTTTGGACCACTTCTCTGCAAGTTGTGACAAACGATCCTGAGGCGGCGTGTCCGAATACCTCAAGGGCGCCATATCCCATGCATCCACCTGCGCCTGCAGCGGCATTGCCAGGATCAGGAAACCAAAATAACGAAACATCATCGTTCTGTAATATACGCCGGTTCGCTGAGAATTTCTCCGCATATCCTCGTATTTCAGCGGCATATATCTCTCGTTCTGATGATGCGGTTGACCGGAGATCAACCCTCCATTGGCTGCTGCTGGGAAATGCAGTGCAGCGTTCCGCCTTCTTCGACGAGATCGAGGCAGTCGATACCGAGAACCTCGCGGTCTGCGAAAAGCTCGCGGATCATGCCGAGGGCGCGGTCATCGTTTCTCGGTTGGCGGAAGGTCGGCACCAGCACGCCGCCGTTCACGATCAGGAAATTGACATAGGAGGCGGGCAAGACGGGTAGCCGCCAACCGGGGACTTCGCAGGCTTCGGGAAGGGGAATTTCCAACACTTCTAAGGCGCGCCTGTCAGGCCCGAGGAATGCGCGCAATCGGGCGAGATTGTCTTCAAGAATCCGCTGGTTGGGTGAGGAGGCGTGGCGGTCGATGCAGGCGAGGATCGTCTGCGCGTCGATGAAGCGGGCGAGGTCGTCGATGTGGCCGTCCGTGTCATCGCCCGCGATGCCTTGTTCCAGCCAGAGGATTTCCGAGACGCCGAGGCCGTCGCGCAGATGTTGTTCGATTTCCGCACGGGAGAGCAGGGGATTGCGGTTCGGGTTGAGCAGCACTGCCTCGGTGGTGAGAAGCTGGCCTGCGCCGTTGATCTCGATGGCCCCGCCCTCGAGGATCATGCCGCCATTGAAACGCCTTTTTCCTAACGATGCGGCGATTCTGCTAGGGATGGCGTTGTCCAAATCCCATGGCGGAAATTTCCCGCCCCAGGCGTTGAAGACCCAGTCCGTGATCGCGACCTCGCCGGTGTTCGGGTTTTTTACAAAAATCGGCCCATGGTCGCGGCACCAGACATCGTTGTGCGGATGATCGAAGAGTTCGACGCGCTCCGGCACCGCTTTCGCCCGGTTGCAGGCTGCCGTGATGGCCGCGTGATCGGTACCGGGAGCATTGATTCTAACCGGCTCGAAGCGAGAGATGGCGGCGGCGATCTCCGCAAACTTCGCCCACATGGTTTCCCGTTTCGCCCCACCCCAATGCCGGGGATCGGCCACAGGCCAGGAAAGCCACACGGCCTCTTGCGGCGACCATTCGGGAGGCATCGAAAATCCAGCATCGCCAGCAGTCATGCCCGGAACTTGAACGGATCGGGGCGAATTGATCCAGCAATCATTGCGGGTTTCCCCTATGCACTCGCGTCTTCAGTCGGTCATGCGCACGTCCGGGTGGGGGAATGTCGCTCTCGCATACTTCCGGGCGCTTTCATCCAATTTTCCTGACGCCATTCACTACAGGGACAAGGACGGCACCCGGCAGGTTCTCGCAGTGTTGGACCTGCGACGGTCAACGGAATGAATTCGTGAGACGCTCATCGAACAACAGGAATGTTGAAATGCGAGCCCCAGCCTCATTCAATATGACTCCATTCAATAGTTCATCGAAAAGTCTTGTGCTTGATTACCGGGACTGGTACCATTGATTATTTTCCATCCTTCCTATCATTTGCAGCACCACTGCCGGCGGATGCCTTGAGAATGTAATCCTGCAGGCTGATCAATTCCGGTGCCTCGGTGCTGGCTTCGATTTCGGCAATCGCCGTCTCGACAGTCTTCGCTTCATCCTTTTGATTCGCCTCATTGAAACCAGCAATTTTTTCCTTCAACTGCGGTATGACTTCCTTGGCGGCGGACCCGTAGCGCTTGAGATATGTCAGGCTCCGCTGGTTATCATGCCCCCAGCGCCTTTCGAGCGTTTTCACACACAAGTCCATCCCCTCGTGGATATGCAGACTGGACATCTGGTCCAGGCCGGCCATGCGAACGCCTTCCGCAAACATCTCACTGCTGGGTGCCAGCTGCTCGACTGCCGGAATGATGTGCGGAAGCAACACTGCTAAATCAGCCGGAGTCAACCGCTTGAACACTGAGGAAACAGCGCTACGGGTCATACCGTCTTCATTTTGCAGAAGAGAGCTGATCGCGGGAATCAGAAGACTCCGATCAACACCATCCAGCGAACCGTACAAGATCGGCCTCGGCCAAGAAGTGCCAGGCAAGCAATCAAACAGCGCAACGGCTGCATATCGGTGGGCGATATGGCGAGGGTCGGCAGGATTGTTCGACGCGGCCATTTTCAACAGGTCGTTGACACATTCCTCGGCCACTTTGGAACTGAGTGTCGGAATGGCGCTACAGGCCAAGGATTGGATCCATGGATCCGGATCCGAAAGCGCCGCTCGCAACTGGGGCGCGGCAGCATCCGCCTTCGCTCCCAACTTGCCCAGCGCATCAAGCGCACCGTAACAGGAGTAGCGATTTTTGCTGGCCAACATTTTCACCAATTCCGGGACAAAGTCTCCCTCCAGTTTCACCAATGACTGGACCGAGCGATTACGCACCGCCGGCGACCAACTCGACAAACCAGCCAGCAGTTGATTCGTCTTCAGCCCGTCATAACATGTTTTCTCGGTCGCCGGCGTAAAGTTGCGGCCAGCGGCAATCACCTCGTCGGTTTGCGAGCGGTTCAAGGCGGGGAATGAGAACGGCTTCTTACCTGTTAGGAGCAAGCTCTTTTTGGGGGCAGCAAAAGCCAACAGATACGACCCCGTGCAATCCCAGCCGGTGTATTTTCCATATTCTTCCGCGCCTTGCGGTGACCCCGGATAGATCACGCTGCCTTTCCAGTCGCGTGCGAGATCGTAATACCATGATTGTTCTTTCATGTATGCACCGGAGGTGATTGGTCCGCAACGAATCACACCGGGCAAAGCCCACATCACATTGAAATAATCGCCTGTGTGACCCTGCTCACGCTCAGTGTATGCGGCAGCGGCCATCCTGGCGAAAAACTCCGCCGCTTCCCGATCACCTAACAAATCAAACAGCACCGCCGCACTCGAACATTTGCCGCCATCCTCGTGATGACCGGCCCACGGTTGATGATCGCCATAAGGAATCACCCCCTTGTTGACATAGCAGCGCAGAAAACCGACCGCTTTGGTGATCGCACGGTCAAGCATCGGGTCTTTCACTCCAGCCTCGTGCGCCAACACCATCGAAATCGCCAGGCTTAAACCCGGCTGGTTCATGCAGCCATAACCACTGACATTGCCGTTGAGCAAGGCAGGGTAGTGACCCCAAGTGCCGACGGCACTCTGGCCATTGACAATCTCCGACGTTATTCGCTTCAAGCCCTCAAGCACCGTCTGGTCGCCCGTGGCCATCACATATTCGGCAAGGAACATGTTTGCATAGCCATATTCCCAGTTGACATAACCCTCAAAACGATGATCAGCCACCTCCTTCGCATAGGCCGCTAGCATCGGCCGGTATTCCGGTTTGTCGCTCGCTAGAAGCGCTAGCGCATTCATGCTGTTGGGAATGGATTCACCCTTTAGTCCCCGTTTGGCAATCGCCTCGCAGCCCAGCTCAAAAATCCGCTTCGATTTTGGGCAGTCATAAGGCGCTGTGGCACTGTAAGTGCCCATGACTTTGATTTTGAGGTTCACTGTGTCCGTCTTGCCTGCACGCCACCGTGTTAGTCTCAGATCTCCACCGCTTTTTTCCTCTTCGGCTTTTGCAATGGCAAGGGCGAATTGAATCCGCGCATCATCGCTGAATTTAGTTCCGCTGATACCGAGAATTACATCTCCTGCCATCAACTTGCCATCCGCCGGAGAATCTTTCTCCACAGCCGTCACCAAAATCTGACGTGCATCGGTAGTCTGACACTTGGCTCCATAAATCCAACCGCGTATCCCGGTGGGTCCCAATGGCCAGTCGTGAAACTCTTCGTGGTTGTCGCCCATGGTGAAGTCCGGCACCTCGGCTACTGGACTCACCATAAGCCGGGTGATGGCACCTGCACGCCAGCGGGTCACTGACACTTTTGCGTGCTTTTTCCGTGCTTCGGCAAATTGTTTCCCAACCAATCCGAAAGGATCAGATACCAGTGGTTCACCATCAACTGCAAGAATCACATCACCAGCCGCCAGAGGCTCGCCGCGCAGCATCCCCTTCTGAAAGTAATGGATATAGATCGGACGCAGACCATTGACGGGACCAATCTCGCAGGCGCGCCCTGCAACTTCAAAAGGACGATTCGGTGCCAACTGCTCCGGAGTCGGTTTGAAATCCAGCGGCAGATCCATCTTCTCGGGGATGGACACTTTTTCGACGGCCCAGGTCGAAACCATCATTCCAATCAAAGCAACTGCCGTTATGACTATGTTCTTCATGATAAATCTTTCCACTTACTTTTGTAATTGAAGCGCCGCATCCGCGAACGCCTGACCGGCCCGCGCGAAAGTCTTCGCGCATCCGAGGTAATGATACCCGGCATTCGAAGCACCACGCTTCCACATGGCATCATCCTTCGGAGTATACGTCTTGGCACTGTAATCCTTCATATACGCCTGCTGCTCCTCGTGGGTCATCTTGCCTTCCACGTTGGGACCATTCTTATCTTGCCTCCTCCGCCAAATCCGTGGGTAAAACCGGGGGCTAACCGCCGCGAAGCGGCGTGAGCCTCTTGAAAGTTGTCCACGACAGGCCGCTTCGAGAATGGGTCTGTAACTCGTCGGAGAAGTGGACTGTTGTGGGCAACT
>JANXMQ010000235.1 GCA_025354565.1 Akkermansiaceae bacterium | reverse complement strand
AGTTGCCCACAACAGTCCACTTCTCCGACGAGTTACAGACCCATTCTCGAAGCGGTCTGTCGTGGACAACTTTCAAGAGGCTCACGCCGCTTCGCGGCGGTTAGCCCCCGGTTTTACCCACGGATTTAGCGGAGGAGGCATTTTGAAATCGATTCCGCCGGGACCATTGGATTTCACGAAGGCGCACCACCTGATTCGCGGATGGCGGAATCCCTCGAACGTCATGGCTACACGATCCAAGGTCAGTCAAGGCGGATCCAGGCGGCGGATTTGGAGCACTTCGATCTCATCGTGACGATGGATGAATCCAATCTCCGAGATGTCCGGCAGCTTGATCAAGCCGGTTCGCTTCATTCAAAAATCCGACCGCTGGTGAGTTATTGCAGGCATCACGACGATCTCCGCGTGCCAGATCCCTACTACGGCGGGCAGCGTGGATTCGATCACGTCATTCAGTTGCTTGAAGATGGCTGCGGGGGGGTCTTGGACTCGTTGGGAAACCCTGAGAGACCATCTTGAAAATGATGAGTTTCCAGTCTTGTTAGCCGCTGGGGCATCCATTTGAGATATGATTTGAGCGGTGTCTGATAATTTCCAGACCGCTTCCCCGAGTCACCAAGAGATGACATCGTCGGAGCCAGCATAAGGAACGATCGCGCCGTAGCTCGCGCCGTTGTTCCCCTTCTTCTTATCCTTGCCATAGGACCAGAAGACAAAGGCCTGCTCCATGGGCTTTGTGTCCTTGTACTCGGCTAAGCCATAAGTGTGAAGCCGCGAGTCGTTCTTGCCGTTGTTGAAGGGAACCAAGACGTCACTCGGATTGTTCGATTTGAAGGCGTTGATGGCCACCATGACCTCGCTACCCCACGGGTCATAGAGCTTTCCGTCCACGGCGACACCGTATTTTTTATCTGCCGATGCGGTCTTGAAAACCATGTAGGACTCGCCGCGTGGATTCGCGGCTTTCGCAGAAAAAATGTCACCGCCATAGGGATAATCCTTATCCTGCCCCGCCAAGACAGAGACCAGAAACTGGGTGCTATATTTCCCGCCCGGGTCCCCATAAATCGTATCCAAACCGAAATCCCGCTTGGGCTGGGGAGTGGGCGGTCCGTTGTAGTCGTTTACAAACATGGTCATGCCGACTGTGAAATCCCGGAACAAGGCCATGGTCTGCACTTTTCTGCCTTTTTCGATGAAACGACTGGAGCCAATGAAGCTCATCAGCGCCAGAACCGCGACGATTGCGATGACAACGAGCAACTCGACGAGGGTAAATCCCCTGCCTTTGGATTTGTGACGCGGATTCATCGGGATCATGATTTTCTAGGAAGCTACACTCCCTATGTCGAATGTCCATCCGCAGGTTGATACCGATTTTCGGAATATTTCGCAATACGGTCAGGACCAAGGCCAGATTTTCTAACGCATTAGGAATTCCATGAGCTGCCGCGCCTCGGGGTAGTCCGGGCGGAGCTGGAGGGCGCGGGCGGCGGCGGCCTGGGCCTCGCGCTTTTGCCCGAGGCGGGCGAGAATGGTGGCGCGGGCGTATGGGATGGCCGGGTCAGCGGGATCGGCGGCTTCGCCACGCTGGAGAGCGGCGACAGCTTCACGGGGTTGGTTCGCGCCGTTGCGGGCGAGGCCGAGATTGTACCAGGCGCGGGCGTAGGTGGGATCGAGTTGGACGGTTTTTTCCAAGGCAGCGGTGGCGGCGGCGGTGGAGCCGAGTTCGTTCAAGGCGAGGGCGAGATTGTATTGATACTCGGGGTTGGTAGCGTCGAGGCGGATGGCTTCGCGGATGGCGTTGACGGCACCCTGCGCATCGCCCGTGGTGCTAAGGAGGATGGCGAGATCGTGGTGGAATGGTGGGGAATTCGGATCCCACTCGATGGCCTTGCGCATCTGGCGGATGGCGGCGGCGTTGTCACCTCGGAGGGAGGCGAACTGGGCGAGCTGCATCCGCCCTGTCGGTTGGTCGGCATTGTGATCGAGCATGTGGACGAGCTCGCGCCCGGCGCGGGAGTCGAGGTCGAGGTCCGCGCAGAGCGCCCAAGCGGCGGCGATTCTAACTGAGCGAGCGGAGTCGTCCAGCAACGGTTGGAGCGCGGTGCGGACTTGGCTGTTATTTTCCCGAACCAGCGCACCAAGCGGGCGGACGGCGGCTTCGCGGACGAGTGGACTCTCATGGCGAAGTTCACCTAACAAAGCCTGGGTGGCGGCGGGATCCGCGGTCCAGCGGGTGAGCAGGCGACAGGCGGTGGCTTTCCATGCCGGGGTTTCCGGGCTGGCTAACAAATTGATAAGTCCATCGCGGGCAGCGGGATCGCCCCTGCGGGCGGTGGCGATGAGCAGGGAGCGCGTGCGCGAGGGGCGGTCGGGTTTTTCGCCGTAGAATTTCTTATAGGCGTCAATGGCCCAGTCGCTATCCTTGTCGCTGTGGCAGCGGTTGCAGGCGTTAGGGACGTTGAATTCCTTGGTCAACCGCGGATCGGGGATGCTGAAGCTGTGGTCATGGCGCGGCTGGAGCTGCATGTAGTTGGTGACAGGCATGTGGCAGGAGGTGCAGAGACTGCCGGGGCTATCCGCGCCGTGATGGCCGTGGGTAACCGGATCAATGATCGGGGCTTTGAATTCCCCGCCGCCGACGTGGCAGCGCATGCAAAGTAGATTACCGGGGGCAAGGCGCTGCCCGGAATGCGGGTCATGGCAGTCCGCGCAACGGACGCCAGCATGGTGCATCCGGCTGGAGAGAAATGAGGTGAATTCGTAGTCCTCGTCCCGCACTTGGCCGTCGGGGTGGAAGGTGTTCGTCTCGTCAGTAATAGTTAGACTGAAGTGGTCGTAAAAAGACTCGCCGGGAATGAGATCGCCAGTTAGTTCGCTGCGGCGGGCATGGCAGGCGGCGCAGGTTTCCATACCTTGGTCACGGGTGAAATGTGGCAGGGTGGGATCCTTGGCATGATTCAAAGGTGGCTTTTTCTGCCACTCGACGTGGGCCTTGAGCGGGCCGTGACAGGCCTCGCAACCGATGCTTTGCTCGGCCATGGTGCTGTGATAACTGTTAGTTTGCGGTTCATAATTTTTCCACAGGCGGGTGTTGTGGCAGGCCGCGCACATGGCGTTCCAGTTCATGCCCTGACCGGTCCAGTGGCCCCAGTCCCCGGGGTTGCGGCGGTCCTCGCCGTAGATGCCGAACCATGTATTTTTGGCCGGGTCAAGGGCGAGATCGCAGGCCTGCATGCGGCCACCGGGCGCGGCGATGAGGAATTGGCGTAAGGGCGAATGGCCGATCACTCCCACGACCGGATAGGGGTGGAGTTGTTGGTCAAGGCCGCGGGTCAGGATTTTTGCGAGGCCATCCGCATCGACAAAAGTGCTGGAGCCCTCCGCGTTCTGGCGAGGGGAAAAGGCCGGGTAGTCTTGCTCCTGTTTTACCTCCCGCTCGGCGAGTCCGTGGTGAGATGTCTGCCATTTTTCAAAAGCCGCCGCATGGCACTCGCGGCAACTCGCTGAGCCGGCATAGTGCGCATGCACCGTGGCATCGGAGGCTGTTTCTGGCGAGACAGCGACCGCGACTGGAGAGGACTTGGGGCTGTTGGAGAAATGCTTGTAGCCGAAAATAACCGTAACGGCCAAGCTGGTGGAAATCAGTAAGAGCCACAGGTTGCTTGGGATTTTCAGGCTCATTTTTCTCGCCCGTAGCAAACCGACCGACCGATCCAAGGTCAAGGGCAGATCAGCCGCAACCGTAAGGGAAATTCAAGTCCTCAAGCTCTGGGGAGATCATGTTGCGATCATGCGAGAATCTAAACTGTTAGCGGCGAGTACGGAGTCCAGCACTTCCAGACAACGTTGATTCTGCGATACCGTCCCGATGGAGATCCGCACCCAATCGGGCAGCTTGTAGCTGCTCATTGCCCGGATGATCACACCTTGTTTCAACATGTCGCGGAAGACCCGATCGCCCTCACCGGTCTTGACCAACAGAAAATTCGCATGACTCGGCACGTATTCCAATCCGCGTTCGGCAAAGGCGGTTTCATAAAATGCCATGCCCGCCCGGTTCACCGCGCGGGTCTTGGCGATGTGTGCAGAATCAGCCATGGCGGCCAGCGCACCGGCTTGAGCGATGGCGTTCACATTGAATGGTTGTCGCGCTTTTTGCAAAAGGGTCGCCACGTTTTTAGAGGCCAAGCCGTAACCCACACGCAGGGCAGCGAGGCCGTGGATTTTGGAAAACGTCCGCAGCACGCAGACGTTGCGGCCCTCACGGACATATTTGAGCGTGTCCGGCGGGGAGTCGGGAAATTCAAAATACGCCTCGTCGAAAACCACGATCACGTGCTCCGGCACCATGGCCATGAAACGGTCGATCTCCTCCTGACCGACCATCGTGCCGGTCGGATTATTAGGATTTGCGATGAAGACCAGCCGCGTGTTAGGAGTGATCGCGGTGGCCATGGCATCGAGGTCGTGGATGAATCCGGGATCCGGCACTTCCACATATTTCGCGCCGAACAGCGTGGCCATCAGTTTGTAAACCACGAAGGCGTGCTCGGCGGCGATGAGTTCCGCGTCCCGATTCAAAAACGTATGGCAGAGCAGCTCGATGATTTCGTTAGATCCATTGCCCAGCACCACGTTAGAAATTTCCATGCCGAATGATTCCGCGATGGCCGAGCGCAGTCGGTAGCCGCCGCCATCCGGATAGATGTGGGCTTCCTCGAGTGCCTCGCGCATGGCGGCTTTCGCCAGGGGCGAAGGGCCAAGTGGATTTTCATTCGACGCCACTTTGACGATTTGTGACGGATCCAGCCCGAGTTCGCGGGCGGTTTCATCAATCGGTTTGCCGGGCTCGTAGGCCACAAGGTCGCAGATGAAGCGGTTGGCGTATTGCTCAGTGGTCATGGGGTAAAATAAAGTGTTATAGCTAGAATTTTCTATCGGCGGCTGGCATCGATCAGCGATTTGAAGCGACCCAGCGCTTCCTGATAGACACCGGCTAGAGTGGGATTCGGCCGCAGGCTCGAACCGACGGAGGCCTTGCAGAAAATTTCCTGAAGCGCGGGAAGATCCTGGCCATCCGCCGCAGCGGCGACGAGGGCGGCACCGAGGGCGGCGGAGTTTGAAACGTCCAGCCGCTCGACCGGTGCTTGGAAAACATCGGCGACGAGTTGGGCGATGCCATCGTTTTTCGAGGCTCCTCCAGTCAGTCGGATGCGTTCGGTTTTCACCTCCATCCACTGGGAATGCAGGCGCATGTTGAGAAATTGGCCTTCTAGCAAGGCGCGGACTTGCAGGGCGGGAGCACTGCCGGATTTGAACGCGGGCGAGCCTTCCAAAACCGGTCCGGTGAAGTCATGGCGCGGGGTGATTTCTGGGCCGAAAAATGGCAACATCAGATTTTTTCCTGCCGCATCCGAGGTGCTGGCGAGCGCGTCCCGGTCAAACGCTGACCAATCAAGGCCAAGTTGGTCGCGCAGCGCTTCCCGGGCGAGTGAGCCGTTGCGGAAACAGATCAGCGACATGAACCCGCCAGCCGGATTGCCGAAGACGTGGCCGAAGCCGTTCGGATCGGTTTTTGGTCCCGGCATGGCGGCAAAATAGGTGTCGCTGGTGCCGAGGGAAATCACCACGTTGCCGGGTGTGGTCGCGCCCATGCCGACCAAGGACGCCGGGTTGTCGCCGGTAAACAGGGTCGTGCGGCAATTTTCCGAAAAGCCGAATTTTTTGATGAAATAGGGCGAAATATCCCCCTGAATCGTGGTTGCGGCGGTCGGTGGTAGCAGCTTCGTCCCGAGATCCGGGGCTGTCGCGGCTAACAAATCCGTGTCCCAACCGAGTTTGGATAGGCTGAGTAAATTCATCCCCGCCCCATCGCCAAAGTCAATGGCAACGGACTTTCCCGCGAGCACCGAGGCGATGAAGGAACTCACCAAATGAATGCGGTCCGTGCGCTGATAATCCATCGGTTGGGTCTTAAAAAAGCGCCGGATCTGCGGCCCGGAAAAGCGCTCGATGGCGATAGATCCGCTGCGACCACAGACTTCCGCCGGGCCACCGAGGGCAGAAGTAATTTCAGCACACTCAACGCCGGTCGAGGTGTCCATCCAGATCGGCGAGGTCGTGCGGGTCAGGGCGGGGGCGAGCTGGGTGACGAGATCGCTCGCAGAATCCAGAGTGGCGAGGCGTTGGTCGAAAGTGGCGTCCAGATAGACCGAACCATGCTGTTGGCCGGAGCCGGAGATCATTTTGACCCGGGAAAGGTCTGCTTTTGCGGTTAGCCGCATAAAAAGCAGGTCCAGCGCCTCCAACCACATCCGGGGATCGGCATGGACTTCGCCCGCCTCGCCGCCGGGAATGAATCCGCTCGGTGATTGATAATGAGGAAGATCGGTGCCGAAATTGACCGAGAGCTGGCAGGTGATTTCACCCGATGGCGGATCGATCAGAACGGCGGTGAGGGATTGGGTCGAAGAATCGAGACCGAGGAACATGCGCTGAGTTTTTCTGGTAGCAGTGGTTTTTCCAAGCAGGAATGTGGAGAAAGAAAAAGGGCGATCGCTTGCGCGACCGCCCTTGGAGTTGATTCAAGTCAAATGACCCGAAGTTGGCTTAGAAGCTGACGCTGAGCATGGTGCCAATGCTGTATTCGTTTTCAGCATGGAAATACGCAGTGTCATTGTCATCACTGAGGGACATAGAAGCCGTCACGAACGGGGAAAGCTTCGCGTGTTCACGGAAGCCCCAGTCAAGTGAAGCCTTGTTCGTCCAAGCGGTGCATTGACCTTGTTCAACGAGGTAACCCAACTTGCTGCTGACGTTCAGCTTAAGGCAAGGGCTGAGTTCCCAGCTACGGCTGAGTCCGAGTTCGGTGTAACCGTCGTTGTTCGCACCCGCAATGCCCCAGTAATAGGTAAGGGAGGCGGTGGCGAATCCGAGGTCGCGGGAAAGCGAGAAGTAAACTTCCTGAGAATCCGGTCCTTGGTTGGTGACATTCCAGTAGTAAATGTAGCCGATGGCTCCGGTCATGAAACCGAAGTTGTAATTGGCTTCGGTGTACAGATCGACTTCGTGTTCAAGGGTGCCCGTGCGGTTTGAATCGAAAGCAGCGGCCCAGACTCCGGCACTGAGGCCGACGTTGTTCCATTTGCCTGCGGCGTCAAGACCGACTTCGACCATGTTATCACCGGTCTCAATACCCCGGAAGATATACTCGGTGGAGTAGCCAGTGTGGAGTTCGTATTCGACTTCCGCCTTCGCGTTGCCAGCCACAAGGGCGGAGGCAGCGGCCAAGGCGCCAATTGTTTTGCAGTAGTTTTGCATCTTGTTATGTTGGTTTTCGGTTGCTGCTTGCGTCCTTGGCTGTCCAGATTATCCGGAACAGTCAGGAGCGAGTCGGATTTAGCGTCCCGCATGCCATTGTGGTGCTGGAAACTTTCCGTTGGGCGAATAGTTCGCTTTTCCGAAGTAATTGTCCAGAATTATTTTGGCACGGATCAGCGTTCCGGTTGCGAGTGGGATAGTTGCGAGGTTTGGCGATGGCAAGCGAGAATCGAAAATTCCACGCATTTTTTCATAAATCCGCGCGTTTGATGTTGGGATTGACGTCGGGACATATTTTGGCACAGCCTTTGCTGAGCGCGCTTAGCCCCATTCAGAACTAAGTTTCACCATGCCAATGCAACCCTAAAACACCCGATCCACTCCGACCAACATGACAAATCGTTATCTCCACAAAATCCAAATCCTGCTGATTGCTGCGAGCGCAATCCTTGCCGTCCCCTTGTGTTCGCCCGCCTCGGCGCAAGATGCGGCGGCCCCACCAGCAGCCGCTCCAACCACTCCAACTGCCACGCCGCCGGATGCGACGGTCGAGCAACGGCTAGCGGACTTAGAGAGCTACATCAACAATGTCGGGGTGGGAGGTCCCACCACCGCACCCTGGACATCCAAAGTCGCGAGTGTACCGGGTCCGGGTCACAACGGCTGGATGATGGCCTGTGCCGCCTTGGTACTATTTATGACCTTACCGGGTCTCGCGCTGTTTTACGGCGGCTTGGTGAGAAAGAAAAACGTTCTCAGCGTGCTGGCCCAGTGCCTCGGCTGCGCGGGGATGGTCACCGTGATCTGGTGGGCAGTGGGTTACAGCCTCGTTTTCGGGAAAAGCTACGGTTCCGCTTTCTTCGGTGGCAACGAGTATTTTTTCCTCAAAGGAGTGACGAGCGCGCCGAACACGGACTACAGCTTCTGGGTTTCCCAAAACGTGTTCGCCATGTATCAGTTGATGTTCGCCATCATCACCCCGGCGCTGATCGTCGGCGCCATCGCCGAGCGGATGAAATTCAGCGCGATCATGCTGTTCATCTTCATCTGGATGTTTGTGATTTATATCCCGATGGCCCACATGATCTGGGGCATCACTGGCATGATGAATGGAGTTTGGAATGGTGACGCGAAAATCGCGGCAATCGACTTCGCGGGCGGCACGGTCGTCCACATGACATCCGGTTGGAGCGCCTTGGTGCTCTGCCTCATCCTCGGCAAACGTCATGGCTTTGGTAAGGACAAGATGTCCCCACACAGTATGGTGCTCTGCATGGTCGGCACCGGGATACTCTGGGTCGGCTGGTATGGCTTCAATGCCGGTTCAGCCCTCGCTGCGGACGGCGTCTCAGCCAATGCTTTCATGACCACCACCCTCGCTGCCGCCACCGCCGGGTTTGTTTGGGCGATCATTGAAAAGGTTCTCAAGGGCCACGCCTCCATTCTCGGCATGTGCTCGGGCATCGTCGGCGGGTTGGTCGTCATCACTCCGGCTTGCGGATTTGTGGATGCTACCGGCGCGATGGTTATTGGCACGCTAGCCGCGATAGTTCCTTATATCTTCGTGATGTATGTGAAAAGCGCCATCGGCTATGACGATGCGCTCGACACGTTTGGCGTGCATGCGGTTGGTGGCACCATGGGCGCGGTGCTCACCGGCGTGCTGGCGACATCAAGCGTGAATGGCAATTTGCTCGCTGCGAACGCGGCAGCGGCCAAGAACGGCTTGGCCAAGTTTGTCGCTGAAGGCGGGCTGGTCGGCCAACAGTTGATGGCCATCGGCATCACCCTGGCGATCTCGATTGTCGGCACCATCATCATCGCGATGGTGGTCAAAGTCGTGATCGGCCTGCGCCCAACACCGGAGGCAGAAAACGCCGGGCTGGACATCACCGACCACGGTGAAGAAGGCTACGACTTCTGAGATTTTCGGAATTGAAAATCACTTCGCGGGCGGTTCGGCAACGGACCGCCCGTTTTCGTTTGCAGCCCGACCCCAAGCAGGTTCCTCTATCCGCGTGAAGCGTCCGCACCTACGATACCTACTGCTTACGGCATGTTTGCTGGCCTCGGCCGCCTTCGCCGCGTGGTGTTGGTTCCGTCCTTACGCGTGGCGTCCAGATGCCGCCGCACGCTGTGCCATTACGGAAACTTTGGTAACTCGGGACCATGCGTTTTTTTGGGTAGAGGTGCATTTGAAAGTCAGCCCAGGCATGACCCATGACTTGCAAAAACCGGTGCGACTTGAGACATCTAACCGCAAAACACTTGAACCTGCGGATACCACTTTCGCCAGCAAAGAAGGGCGGAATCCCGATGAGATTTGGGTGAAGTTTTGGCTGGAAGCAAACGATCTGGCAGGCCCTCTCGTGCTCCAAATCAATGATGGCAAGCTCATGGTCAAGACGAGCAGCGGCATACCGGAAATTGAAAACACACAGTTCTCGAATTTCACCTCCAACCACTGGTGACCCATGGCCTGGCTACTCATCGATAACTCTAACACGCGGACGAAGTTTGCCCTCGGCGATGCCGATCATCTGCTACCTTGGCGGGGCGTCATTGCCACGCCTGAGATCTCACCTGACTCGCTCGCTCGGCTGCTCGCGGACCTCGACTTCACCGCTGTGATGATCTGTTCGGTGGTGCCGCTGATGGCAGAGGTCTTGAACTGCCATTTCGCGGGAATTCACCCAGTCCATTTTCTCACGAGCACGAGTCCGCTCGGCGTGGGAATCGACTATCCGCTGCCATCTCAGATCGGCGCCGATCGTCTCGCCAATGCCGCTGGGGTAGCCACCCGTCACGGCGTCCCGGCCATCATTATCGACTTCGGGACGGCAGTGACCTTCGACGTGATTTCCGCAGAACCGGCTTACTGTGGCGGCGTCATCGCTCCGGGATTGGGCGCGATGTCGGGCTATCTATCAAGAAAGACCGCCTTGCTGCCGGAAATTGAACTCTTCGAGCCACCTTCCGCGATCGGCAAGTCCACCGTCCACGCCATGCAGGTCGGCGCGGTCTTCGGCTACCGCGGGCTGGTGAAGGAAATCATCGCCCGGATTTGTGACGAGCTTTCCGGCAAGCCACAAATCGTCGCCACCGGCGGCGATGCGGCGTTGATCGCCCAAGGCATAACAGAAATCGACGCGGTCGATCCGGACATCACCCTCGACGGATTGCGGCAAGTCGCCGCACGCGTATTTTTGTAACCCGTGTGATGAAAAAACGTATCCTTTGCCTGCGGGTTGATAGGTCTCGTTCCCTATGAGCGACAGCCCCCTGACCATCGAAATCGATTTCGGCGGAACCACCGTGAAAATCGCCGTCGTTTTTCAAAGCCACATCATCGACCAAGCGCCGCCCATCGCGACCCAGGAATTTGCCGACCATGAGGCATTCATCGCGGCCATGGTCCGCGTCGTCTAAGATTCTCAAAATGCGCGTCTCCATCGGCCAGTCTCTCTGCCGGTGTCTCGTCAATGGCGATGTGGCATCCGAAGCGGAGTTGAAGTTCGCGCTGATGGACCGCTATGTCGTCGTCGGAGCGCTCCAGATGCTTCAACAAAAAAACCATGCCCCGCTTTTCATAGCGAGGCATGGTCCGATCCGTTGTTTAACCCAACAGACTTACAAACAAAGTTAGGCGGATTCGCGTGAATTTAGCGATGTGACGTTGTCATTTCCGGATATGCCTCGGCACCGTGCTCGTGGATATCAAGACCTTCACGTTCGCCTTCCTCGGAAACCCGGAGTGTTCCTGTCGCTTTCACGAGCAACATCAGAATCATCCCCACGATGAAAACGCCGACACCGATGGCAAGGTTACCGATAAGCTGAGCAATGAGTAGATTGTAACCGCCACCATAAAACCACCCGGTCAGGACATTGGCAGTTGGTCCGCTGGTGATATTGGACGCACCGGTCGAAGTTGCTGCACCGAATTGTCCGGTTGCGAAGAGTCCTAGGCTCCATGTGCCCCACATTCCACAAATACCATGCACTGGAAATGCACCGCATGGATCATCAATGCGCAGGTATTCCAGCAGGTCAGTGCCCAAAACAACTAAAATACCAGCAACAGCACCGATGACAAGGGAACCGGTGGGCGAGACCCAGTAGCATGGGCAGGTGATAGCAACCAGTCCGGCAAGAAGACCATTGAGCGTCATGCCGCAATCCCACTTTTTATAGCGGGGATACACGAAGAAGAGCGCAGTGAGACCACCTGCAACAGCCGCTAGAGTCGTGTTGGTCGATACACGAGAAATGCCAATGTAGTCCATGGCAGAGAGCGTGCTGCCTGGGTTGAATCCATACCAACCGAACCAGAGGATGACAGTGCCTACCGCTGCGATGAGCATGTTGTGGCCAGGCATCGGCCCGCCTCCATCACGCTTGAACTTACGGCCAAGACGAGGACCAAGAACAATGGCACCAGCTAGGGCAACCATGCCGCCGATCGTATGAACCACTGTAGAACCGGCGAAATCATGGAACGCGCATCCGAGCCATTCAAAAGGATGACCCGCGGAACCGATGGTGTTCAGCCAGCCATCCGGGCCCCAGGCCCAGTGACCGAAAATTGGATAAATGAATCCGCTGACACCGAGGCTGTACCATAGGTCGCCCCAGAAACCGGTGCGGCCAACCATGGCACCGGAAGTGATGGTCGAGCAGGTATCCGCGAAGGCGAATTGAAAGAGGAAGATCGCAAGAGTCGCGACACCGGTCGTCTCATAGGTGTCAGGGAGGTTTTGCAGGAAATACCAGGTTTTCCCGTCAGCACCACCGGACCCGATGAATCCGTTGCCGTGGCCGAACATCCATGCGAAACCCCAGCAATAGAAGAGAACACCACAAAGTGCGGTATCAACCAGTCCTTCCAGCATGACATTCACCGACTCTCTGGAACGAGAAAATCCAGCTTCCAGAAACATGAAGCCAGCTTGCATGAAAAACACCAAGAACGCGGCAACCAACACCCACATGGTGTTGATAGGACTGCAATAAGGCGGGTCAGGAGGAGCAACAGGGGTGGCGGGCGCAGCAACCTCAGTGGTGGCAGGGGTTGCCGCTACCGGTTTGGAGGCATCAGGCGCTGACGTGACCGCAGCAGCGGGTTCCGCCGGCTTATCCTGAGCATTTACTTTCACTGCCGAGCCACCGATAAAAATCGAGATGACGGTTATAATGATGAAGGCCGTTAAGACCCCGAGCATTTTTCCGCCGAAAATTGCGTAGAAGAACTTTCGTTCTTCTGGATCTCGCATTTTTTCAACGAATCTTTCCAAGCTGAATTTTTTCATATTATTTGTTCGTTAGTCGGTGTTGTTGTTTCTGTTGGTTGGATATGCAGTGTCTGTTTTATTGTTGTTCTGTTAACGAACCGCTAAAGACGGCTGGTTAAGGCACACCAAAAACCTTGATCTGCTGACTGGCGCGAGCCATCAGCAAATCAAAAGGCGTTTAAGCAACAAGCGTGCCAAGATTCCAAAGCCTTTAGTTTCTGGCATGCCCGTTCATGGCAAACCGCTGCTCCCCTACCCTCGGTTTCTCAAATATCACCCTCGACGGCCTCCGCCAAGTCGCCGCCCGCGTGTTTTTGTAACGCCGGCCGATGAAAAAAACGTGCCATTCCAGGCGAATCAGATAGGTCTCGCATTCGAAATGAGCGACAGCCCCCTGACCCTTGGAATCGACTTCGGCGGAACATCTGTGAAAATTGCCGTGGTTTCCCAGAGCCATGTTATCGATCTGGCACCGCCGATTGCGACTCAGGAATTTCTCGACCGTGAGGAGCTGATTGCAGCGATGGTTCGCACGGTGGAGGATTTACGGGGGAGGCATCCGGCAATATCCACAATCGGTGTGGGTATGCCTGGCTTCGTCAATTTCAAGGAAGGTCTGGTCCACAATCTAACGAATGTTAAGGGATGGGAGAAGGTCCCCCTCAAAAAGATTCTTCGGGAAAAAATCGGTCTTCCCGTCATGGTTGATAACGACGCGAAGTGCATGGCCCTGGCCGAGTGGAAGCACGGTGCGGGCCGCGGGTATGAAGATGTCATTTTCATAGCCTTGGGCACCGGCGTAGGCGGGGCCATCATCGCGAATGGCAGGATGGTCCGTGGAGCCTGCTTTGGTGCAGGGGAAATCGGCCAAACATCCATCGACTGGCAGGGCATTCCCGGTCACTATGGCAACCTCGGTGCGTTAGAAGATTACGTCGGCAACCGGGAAATCACAGCCTCGGCGCGAGAGGCTTACCAAGCGGCCGGCATTCAGATGCCACATGAGGATTGCAGCCCCGGGGCTCTGGCCACGGCGGCTCAACAAGGTGATCCCATCGCGCTGGCACAATGGGATCGTGTGGGGCGGCTGTTAGCCACGGCGACCATGAACTGCTGCTGGCTGCTCAATCCCGGGGCGATTATCATTGGCGGCGGCGTCGCACGCGCGGGCGAGGTGCTTTTCGGTCCAATCAAGAAACATCTTTTCGCCCAGCTTTCCGGACCATTCAAAGACCATCTGCAAGTGAAAGCGGCCGCATTTGGCCACGAAGCCGGTATCATTGGCGCAGCGGTGTTAGGTTTGGAAGCGCTTTAAATCGCTCCATGATTCAAAATCGCAGCAAATGTCGCGACCAAGGCAGCACAGGTGCCGATGAGCAGTAGAAGAGCTGGCAGCCGGAGTTCTTTTTCTTTGCGGGACCGCCACCACATGGCACAGCCACGTCCGCCGAAGACCATGGCAGAGAAAAAGGGCAGAATAACGGGCCAATCATTCGCAGGCGTGACGTGAAGCTGGTGAGCCGCGAACAACAAACCAAAGCTGCCGAAGAAGGTGGTGATGATCATCCCCTTGCGGCTGGTGAGTTGATAAGTCCATGCGCCAAGCACTAACAGGGCGATTGCTGCGGCTAGACTGCCGACAATTTTCGGTAGTTTATGGGGATTATGGTAGTCGGGTATGGTCAGTTCAATCGTGGCCTCAACAGAATATCCAAGCACTTTGTGGCTACGCCCGTCAAACCACCCTGCGTGCCAACTTGAATCCCTCTTTGAATATCATTGATTCTCAAGGCTTCAGACAATCATCCATCTCGCCGCAATTGCAGGGCGAAATTATTGGGAGACTTGTGAAATTGCCAACGAGTAGCGATCTTTCGCGCAACTCAATGGCTGGGCGGGCGCTTTACTTGCTCTTAACGCACAGCATAAAATAAGTGGAGCGTAGCGGATTCGAACCGCTGAAAAGAAATCGCCCCTTGCTAGATCAATGAAAACCCTTGTTTTAAGCACTATCAGAATAGTAAAAACTTGCAAGGATGGCAAAACTAGGTCACAGTCTGGACACAGTCCTAACGAAAAACCGACTTAATCCCGAAAAATATGGCTAGTATTAACAAACGACCGGAAAGCAAAATTTGGCAATGTCAGTTCTATCTAACTGACCCGAAGACGGGCGAGGTTTCAAAAGTCAGAAAGTCCACCGGATGCTCGAACAAGAAATTGGCTCAGCAGTTCGCCGATGAATTGGAACGGAACCGCAAGGCCGTCATGGCCGCTGGAAGCGACCGAGCGCAACGGGCAAAACTCATCTTGGCCGATGCCGTCGCCGAGATCGAGCGCGAGACGTTCACGGCACCCACCGCTCGCCGATACCTTTCAAAACTCCTTCAGTTAGCGACGGGGGAAATTCTCGAAGAGTGGACGATTGAATCTTGGGCGATTGAATGGCTTCGCAGGAAGTCCCGAGATTCTAGCAAGGCGACGATGGCGAGATACAAATGCCACACCGACGCTTTGCTTGCATGGCTTGGCGACGAGCGGCGCAAGCGTCCGCTGGAAAGCCTCACATCGCAGGACGCTCGCCGCTGGCGGGAGGGTTTGCAGGATGCCGGGAGAAGTGGTAAAACCGTCTTAGCTTACACGAAGGACGCGGGCGGGGTGTTTCGTGCCGCGATTCGCGAAGGTCTAGTTTCGTTCAATCCGTTCACTTCACTCGATGTTATCGACACTAGCGACAGCCTCGACCGGAAGCCGTTCACGGGTGAAGAGGTTGCCTTGCTCATGAAGCACGCCCCGAGCGAGGAATGGCGCGGGCTTATTCTCACAGCCGCATTTACAGGACTGCGGCTTGGCGATGCCTCAAAACTCTCTTGGCAATCGGTGGACCTCGAAGCGAAACGTATCACGCTGGTTCCATCTAAGACCAAGAAGAAAAAACGGGAAGTCCGCATACCGATTCAATCAGACTTGCTCGCTTATTTGCTCGCCGCTCCAGTCGCGGACGATACCCCGAACGCCCCGGTTTTTCCAAGTCTCGCAAAGCTGAAAATCGGCGACCGTGCCGGGCTTTCTCAGACGTTCAACAAGGTCATGCAGGCCGCTAGCGTGGATCGCGGCAAACCGTCCCGCGACATCGAAGCGGGCGAGACTAGAGGGGCTGGCAGGGTCACATACGAGCGGGGCTTCCACAGTCTCCGCCACACCTTCACAAGTTGGTTGCGGAACGCTGGTGTAAGTGAAGAAGACCGCATGTCTCTAACGGGTCATTCTACCCGAGAAAGCCATCAGATTTACAGTCACGCTGACGAATCGGCATTGCGCGAGGCTATCGCAAAACTGCCGAGCCTGTAAAAAGACCTTCCAGCCTTGGAAAAAAACATGAAGCCCGCCCATTTCTGGCGGGCTTTTTTGTATATCAACGCGCTTCAATACACTGAAAACGTGTGAGTTAGGTAAAACTGGAAAAACATCTCGACATAAGAAAAACGTGTCCCTTTATCCTGCCGATGAAAGAAAAAACACTAAATAAAGAAGCCGAGTGGGCGGACGAAAAATACGTAGCCCGCAATTTCGGCATCACCCACACACCTTTATTCAATCTAAGGAAGGCTGGGACGATCCGTTCACTGTCACTCAAGCAACCCGGCGCAGGTTACGGCAAAAGGCTCTATCACGTTCCCACGATCCGCCAATTCCTAGCGGAATGTGAGGCGCGGGAACTCGCATGATTCTAACTCTAACCACACAAACAATGACCATGAAACCATCAAAAGAAATCGCAAACTATACCAACGCGCTAAACGCCGCAAGACTCGCACCCGTCACGGAAAAGGCGCAACTCGAAGCATTTTCCGCCGATTGTGAGCGAAGGGTTGCTGAGCCAATCGGCAACGATGCCACCGCACGTATCCGCGCCCGACTTGACCTAACCGAAGCTCGAAAAGCAATCGAAGAGTTTCGCGAATGGGCTATTGAGCCGAGGCAACGTGCCGCTGCAGAATCATACCTGCAACATAACGCACCTGAGATTTGCGAAATCCTTAATGTCATGATCGCCGAACGCGCCAAAGCCCAACCGGGATTCATCGAGGCAAAATTGAAGCAGGCCGCTGAGATCACCATCAATCTTTTTGCATCCAAGACGGACCGTTACAAAATCTATCAGGAACGTGAACGCATCGAGCTAGCGGCGGAGGATGCAGAAGCGACAGTAGAAATCGCCCGTGCCGCCGTTCGCAGATTCGAGCTAGCGCCGGATGAACAAGCCTTTTCCGAAGCCGCCGCCCGCGTGGCAGAGATCAAATTTCCGTTAGTGCCTGTTATCTAACGAATAAAAGCGGGCGCAGTTTTTTTACACAACTCGATGCAGCGGCAGCAAGATGCTTTAATGATACACTAACTTCTAACATGAACAAAAATGAACATCCAAATCAAGCCGCCAGATCATTCACACAAACCTATCCCCGACCGTCGCAGAATTGATTCAGAGACACTGGAAGCCATGCGCCACCGCTTGCCCGACTACCTCGCCGCCCGTGGCGTAGAACTCCGCAGGAATGTCACCCGCCTTGTCGGTCGGTGTCCCGTCCATGACGACCGCGCCCCTAGCTTCGCAGTTTTCGGCACCAATCACGAAACATGCGGTTGCTTCCCGTGCGGATTCACCGGCGACGTGTTCGCCGTCAGTCAGTGGCTAGGCCGTAGTTCGACCTTCCCCGAGGCCGTTACCGACGTTGCCGCCGCCCTTGGCCTCTATCTGCCACAGGCGACCGCAGGAACCGCCACAAGGCCCGCCACGGCACCGCCACGGCCCGCCATGCAACCCGAGCCGCCTTTCGTTCTATCCGATGGCGAGCGGGAAACCGTTCACGCCGCAAGACTCGCATTCTCCGATGCCTTCCACGCCGGCGAACCCATCGTTGACGACATCGCCGCAAGCCTTGGCCTCGACCGCGAAACTCTCCGCTTGGCTTCATGGGGAAGCTCCGGGCTTGGCCTTGCCGATGGATGGCTTTGCTACGCCTATTCGCATGGATTGAAATGGAGGAACCCGCACCCGTCCGGCAAGTTCCGTTTCCGGTGGATCGTCGGAAAGGCACTCGGCCCGTGGCGCTTGGAGTGGGTAAAGGCGAACACCCGCACTGTCTATCTGACCGAAGGCGAGAGCGACTGCATGGCTTTGATAGAAGCCGGACTTGAAGACGATGGCACCGCCGCTTGCGTGGCGTCACCGGGCACGTCATTTCCGAGGGACTGGGCACCGCTATTCCGGGGGAAGCGGGTTGTCTTGTGTTTCGATGCCGATCCGCCAGGTCGAGCCGCCACCGCGAAAGTTGCCGAGCTTCTCAAAGGGCACGCGGCGGAAATCCTCACATGGAAGGGAACCGCCAGCCATGAGTGACGCCACCCTAGCAAAAGACGCCCGCGCCATTCTCAATACCGCAGGCCGGGAAGCCCTACGCGCTGCCGTCCTGAGTGCCGAGCCGATCCAGTCGCCAGTGGCAGTCGCGCCGCAGGCCAAGCCCGAGGGATTTCCAATCACACGCGCCGGACTCACTTCGGGGATGGCCGTGGTTGCCGACTTTGTGGAGTCTCTCCTAACGGAAGGCGGAGCGAGCGTAATCTATGGCCCGAGCAACTGCGGGAAATCGTTCTGGGTTCTCGACCTCGCCGTTTGTGTGGCGACTGGCGTGGATTTCCGCGATGAACTCCAAGTTGACCAAGGCGCGGTTGTCTATGTCGCGCTTGAAGGGGCTTTCGGTGTCCGCAATCGGATTGAGGCACTGAAACGGGAAGGGCGCTTGCCCGAGGATGCACCGTTGTTTTTCTGCTTCGCTCCTGTGTCCCTACTGGAACGCGGGCACGCTGCCAGACTGGCGCAATCCGTGAAGCAAGCCGCCGCTGAAAGCGCCATGCCTTGCCGTCTCGTCATTCTCGACACCCTTGCCCGAGCGATGGCAGGCGGCGACGAAAATAGCGGGCAAGACATGACGGCGGCGGTGTCTGCAATCGACGCCATACGCGCCGCCACCGGGGCGCATGTCGCAGTAGTTCATCATTGTGGCAAGGACGAAGCCCGAGGGGCACGCGGGCACTCATCGCTACGCGCTGCCGTGGATACTGAGATCGAGGTTACCCGGCCCGAGGGCGAAACGGTTTCCACCGTGCGAGTCACTAAACAGCGGGACATGCCAGCCGGTGAATCAATGCCTTTTTCCCTCAAGACCGTAGTTCTTGGAATCGACCGCAGGGGGAAGGAGATCACTTCTTGCATCGTTCACCACGAAGATTCCATCATGGCAACCAGCCGATCCAAGCTTGGCCGTAAGCCCGAAGTGAGTCCCGACGCCCTGCTTGAACTGCTTCCAGCGGCATCAAAACCAGCATGGCGCAAGCGTGCCGACGATGAGCATGGAATCACGAAGCCCACGTTCTACAGGTTGACAAAGGAACTCCAACAAAAGGGCGCTATAATTCAAGGCACCGACGGAAGCTGGGACCGCGCCAAACCCTTTTAGCCACAAGGTTTTCTCGTAGTCTCATAATAGTCTCAAAACTATTATGAGACGGAGGGAAGGCCGTTGTCTCATAATCTCACATCTATATACATCTGGAATTATGAGACAGATTCAAAACGCCACTCATCCAAGGCCTCCCCCGTCAAGCCCTGCCCTACCCCCTCTACCGGGCATCAAGGAATCTATCCGTTGATAATAAAGGACTTAGGTTGTGTCCGGGTGTTAGGAAAACCTGCACATAAAAAAATAAACCTTAAAACGCAACGACCGATTTAAACGCTTGTTTAAAATTGAAACGCCTGATTGAATCAGTCCCGATGAACGCAAAACAGATCCACGACCAATCCATGCACGATGGCAATGCCATCATCGCTCGCAAGCTGCAAGAATCTCGCAAGACCAGCCCCACGGCGGAACAGATTTCTGCGCACCACCTCTCGGCAGGAAATGCCATCGTGAAACGCAAACTTGCCGCACCCGTCCACAAGGCCGCGCCCGTCCACATGCCTAAACAGGCCGCGCCAAGGATCGACTTGGAGACGGTCCGCCAAATAGTCAGGCAGGCCGCGCAGGAGGTTGCTCAGTCAGGCAAGCCAACAGCGCGGGCATACTCGACGCCAACAAGGCACAATTTTACCGTGCATCGTATCCTCAACCGCAACGCCTTCGCAGGCTAAAATTTCTGGTGCCGTTCATCACCGGTCGGGACGCCGCCACCTTGGAAGCAGGGTGGCGGTATTTTTATGCCCGGAAATAAGTAGCACACAGTTTAGGTCACACCCAGCAGGCCAAAAAAACGTAAGTCATTGAAAATCAAAGAAGTGGAGCGTAGCGGATTTGAACCGCTGACCCCTTGCATGCCATGCAAGTGCTCTACCAACTGAGCTAACGCCCCTTTCGGGTGGGCGGAGGTTTATCGGCGAGGCCTCGGGGGCGCAAGATGATTTTTGGGAAAATGACAGGATCTCCCTTGGACCTTCCGCAGATCGGAACGCTTAGCGCTTACGGCGGAACAGGGCGACCGTACCAAGAAGGCTTAACAACGCAGTGGATGGCTCGGGGACGGTGACGGTATTGTCGATTGAGCTTCCGACTGGCATCGGAGTGGTGGTGAAACGTCCAATCAGATCAGCGCTGCCCTGTGTGCCCTCGAAGACTTTGAATTGATCGAGAGTGGAGAGGGTGCCATCCAAAGTGTTCTGGTCCACTTTGAAGCTGAGTTCGAGGTAATATTGTTGGCCGTTGGCATCCTTGAAATTGATCGCGGAGCCATGATTGGTGAGGGACACGATGTCAGCGCTTGCCACAGGGTCGTTGGAATTGACGGAATTAATGAGGTCGCTGGTGAATGAGGTGTTGATGGCGGAGATGCCGGATGGATTCGAGACATTGAACTTCAGACCGATATCAACCGCCGAGGCACCAGAGTTGGTAACGATCGTGCCATTGCGATATTAGAGAGTGCCGAGGTTGAAGAACTGATCCGGAGCCACGTTCTTTGCTGCGATTGGCTCGAACCACAGGGCGCTGCTGTGGGGATAGGCGCTGGAGGATTTAGGGGTTCCCCATTGAAATGCGGCGGAACCAGCGGGGCCAGTTGAATTGAGCGCCGTGGGGGCGTCCGTCAGGTCCATGCCAGCGGCGTAACCATCGGTAAGGTTGTTGTCCACGATCAGGATGCTGCTGTTGCTTTCGTTGACGCCGTTCGCAAATGAGCCAGCGCTGGTGAAGCTGAGCGAGCTAGGCAGGCTTTGGGCCTCGGATTTGATCGCGAGGATCACGCCAATGATCGACAGGTAGGCAAGGGGGAGTTTCATCGTAGGGGGAGCGGGGGATCATCAGCGAATGGGGTGATCGGCTGATGAATGGATCATGTCACAAATTCGGCCATACGGAATCACGTGATCGCGTAAGATAAGGATGTCCGTATGATTTGTCCTCAGTTCGATGTGATGAGGGCTTGGCGACGCTGCCAGTCGGTCTATCATCGCCGCATGTCAAAGTATGCCGGAGAAGAAGTCTTAGTGGTGCCGCGTGAGATCTTGGAGCGGATTGGTTCGTTCGAAGGCATCCGGACGGATGGCCTTGATGCCGCAGTCGCCTGCCTGCTAGATCCGGCGAATCACTTTTTCATGGATCGCGCGGCGGCGGAAATGGACCCCTCGCACAAGCAGTTGATACCGTATTGTATTTTCCGCTGCGGCGATAGGATCCTGCATTACACGCGGGGCAAGTCTGGCGGGGAAAGTCGCTTGCACGCGAAGATTTCCGTGGGCGTCGGTGGCCACGTCAACCCGGTCGATACCGGCGGCGGACGCATCGGAGCAGACGCCTATCATGCGGCGGTGACCCGCGAAATCGAGGAGGAGTTAGATCTTCCCGGGGAACACGCACACCAAATCATCGCCTTGCTCAATGATGAGTCCAATCCCGTCGGCCAAGTCCACCTCGGCATCGTCCATCTGGTGGATTTGAAATCGGACGCGGTCGCCTCGCGGGAGGACGCGCTGGCCGATCTAGGATTCACGCCGCTAACTGACCTGAACAGCTCATGGTTCGACCGCTTGGAAACCTGGTCGCAACATTGCATTCGGCATTTGGCCGTACGCTAAAACTCCTCCGCAGAGTCAGTGCAGAGGAGTTTCCGATAGGGTTTGTCAGGCTTTTTTCACGTCCACCCATTGTTTGGTTCGGGCGGATTCCAAGACGGCATCGCAGACATACTGGGTGCCGAGCGCGTGACGGAAATCTGGGTAACGCTTTTCGGCGCTTGGGTCATCCAAGGATTTAAAAAACTCGGCCAGCTCGTGGGTGAACGAATGCTCGTAGCCGAGGCAGAGGCCGGGCACCCACCAGTTACCCGCATACGGGTGATCGCCGTCGGAACAATGGATGCTGCTCCAGCCTCGGCGGTCGCCGGGGACGCCGTGGTCGAAATAGGCGAGCTTGTTGAGATCATGCAGATCCCACGAGAGGGATTTTTTCTCCCCGTTGATTTCAAAGGTATAAAGTGCCTTGTGGCCACGGGCGTAGCGAGTGGACTCGAAGATCGCCAGTGAGCCATTCTCGAAACGGGCGAGGAAAGCGCAGGCTTCGTCGATGGTGACTGGCTGTTTCTCACCGGTCGCGGTGTGGACGCGTTCCTTGATGAAGGTCTCGGTCATCGCGCTAACGGAAACGATGTCGCCGTTGATCCAGCGGGCGGTGTCGATGCAGTGTGCTAACAAATCTCCTGTAACACCGGAGCCAGCGGCAGCGGCATCGAGCCGCCAAAGGCCGGCACCGCCTTGCGGGAGTTCCTCAGAAATCGTCCAGTCTTGGAGAAAATTTGCGCGGTAGTGGAAGATGCGTCCGAGTTCTCCAGCATCGACGATATTCTTAGCGTGGGTGACGGCGGGGAGAAACCGATAGTTATACCAAACCAAATTCGGCAGGCCGGATTTCTCGACAGCGGCGACCATCGCCTCGCCTTCCTCGCCATTGAGGGCGAGCGGTTTTTCACAGAGGATCATCTTGCCGTTCGCGATGCAAGCGAGGGCGATCTCGGCGTGGGAATTGTTCGGCGTGCAGATGTCAATGGCGTCGATGTCTTCGCGTTTCACGAGTTCGCGCCAGTCGGTTTCGTACGATGCATAGCCCCACTTTTCGGCGAAGGCTTTGACTTTTTCCTCGTCCCGACCGCAGACCGCCTGGCGGACTGGGTAGTGATCGGTATCGAAGAAATGGGCGAGTTGGGAGTAAGCGTTAGAATGGGTGCGGCCCATGAAGCCGTAACCGATGAGGCCGATGCGAATTGGTTTTTTCATGATATTCAACGATTTATGTAGGAAAGATGACTGTTTTGAGATGTTCTAAATTGCCTCGAAATGCACGAAATATCCCCAAAGTGCAGGCGGAAAGTGTTACGTCGTGTTACAATATTCCCTTGGGCTGAAGATGTTCGCGTCATCGGCAAAATTATGCAGATCTCTCCGTCGTGAGTCTAGTGTTTTTGAGCGAGGTATCGGCCCTATCCGGCCAAATTTCCTCCTTCTGCCCTTAGGACGCGGTGTCAACCCTACAACAGACACTTGTCTCGACGCCCTCAGACCGGCCTACCGAGAAGCCGGGTAGTCCGTCTCACACCGAAGCGATGAGCCGCTTGTTTCGATAAAAATCGGAATTCGGCAGAGTTGCCCTCCCTCATGCAGGCATAGCTCCGCGTAGGCTTGGAGACTTACTCCCATTTTCCTTTCGCGAAGTGGAGTTTGCGCTGGCATGGGTGGCTAATACCGATAATCACTCAAACACCCACAAGCCGCGCCAGAGCAACCCCTGCCAGCCGCCCAGTTTCGATGTTCTCCCGCAGTTACAATCCCAACCTCTCGTTCGACGCCCGCTCCCGCTTGGTTGCAAGGGATGTTACTGTCAGGAAACGCAGCCGTCGCTTCCAAGTCGAAGCGGGCTAGGTTCGTTGGCAAAATACTTTTCCGAAACGAAACGCAAAGGCGCGAAGATCGCAGAGAGAGGCACGGAGGCAACCCGCGCAAAGCGGACTCATTTGACTTATTTCGTCTCCGGAAAATACTGCGGGGGCTGCGAGATGTTCGGCTTCTTACCACCTTGTAGGATGTGATTCGTCCACATGGACTCGATGCCAATCCATTCGTCCAATGAGCGGGTGGGATAAGTCCCCGGCCAGCCACCAGCGCGGAATGCTGCGGTCACGCCGGTGTCGCCAACTTTCACGCGCCATTTCGCGAGCTGGCTGCGGAATTCCTTGAGCGTTTCAGCGTATTTGGAGTCGGCTGCTAGATTGTGCACTTCGCTGGGATCTATTTTGATATCGAAAAGCTCTTCCTCGGGCTTCTTGTCCTTCATGAAGGCGTCTTGCTCCGGCGGAAGTTTGTCCTGAAGGTGCAGCACGTTCATCACCGCGAGTCCGGGATATGACCTTTCCTTGTACGAGTTGAACTGGCACCAGGCCCGCTCGGGCATGAGGTTCAATATATAACGGAACTCACGTGATCGGACGGTCCGTGAAGCGTCGTGTGTATCGTCCATTTTATCCCGCCCGCCGAAGATGTATGTCGGCTCCTTTTGGCCGGGGTCCACGAGGGATCGTCCTTGCAGGTAGGTGGGTCGCGGCATGCCCGCCAGATCAAGAATGGTAGGCACTATGTCCAGATTGGAAACCAGTTCCTCGGAAACACGTCCCGCCGCAAGCCGTGATGGCCAACGAATGATGAGTGGAATTTGCAAGCCTTCGTCATAGATGAACTGCTTGCCGCGCGGCAACGCGACGCCGTGGTCGGCAGTGATGACGATAATGGTGTTGTCATAGACGCCTTCTTTTTTCAGGCGGGCTACGATGTCCCCGATGTCGCGGTCGGAAGTCTGCGCGCTTTCCAAGCCCAGCGCCCAGTCCTTGCGTGTCAGCGGTGTGTCTGGATACCACGCCGGCAGAGTGACGGACTTGGGATCAATCGGCCGCTGTGCATCGCCTGCCCAGGACCGATGGGTCTGCATCAGAGTCAGGTGAGCATAGAACGGCTGCCCCGGCTTTCTCTCCAGCCAATCCTTGCCTTGGTAGGAAACACTCTCATTGAAGGTGAAATTGAGGTCCACCTTTCGGGAATAGCCGCAACCCAAAGCGGTGAAGTAACCGGCATCGCGAAAAAGATCGACGATGGATTTAACACCAACCGGCAGGTTAGGCTTCGGGTTCTTTGTCCGATGCTGCTGGGTATGCGTGGTGTATTGGCTCAAACCAACCATCAGCGTGGAACGACCGACGGAGCAGACCGGACCGCTGCTGAAACAGTTTTTGTAGAGGCTCCCCTCCGACGCGAGTTTATCCAGATTCGGCGTGTAAATTTCCTTCAACCCATAACAGCCTAAATACGGCCCCCAATCCTCCAGAATGATTAACAGGACATTAGGCTTTGCAGGCGACTCAGCGGCAGGAGTCGCGGCAAATGTGGAAATTGCAAGCAACGAGAAAAGCGCCATCGCAGTCCACAGCCGGTGTTTATGTGAGATAGGGGTAGGATTCATGGGTGGCGTCTATCAGTGAGTCTTTAGTGCGGTATCGAGATTCACCACTTGGCCGGGCTTCAGGTCAAAGGACGCGGTTACGTCACCATAGCGGATCTTCGCACGGGTTCCACTCACATTGCGGATGTTTGCGCCGGTGAGTTTACCGGCTTTCCAGGTGAGGCCGACTTCGAATCCGCCGCGCGCCCGCAGGCCGGTGACACTGCCGTCGGACCAAGTCGAGGGCAGCGCTGGCAGCAGGACGATCTCGCCGGACTGGGACTGCACGAGCATTT
Organism: Akkermansiaceae bacterium; assembly: GCA_025354565.1. Lineage (GTDB taxonomy): Bacteria > Verrucomicrobiota > Verrucomicrobiia > Verrucomicrobiales > Akkermansiaceae > Luteolibacter. The sequence goes on along the minus strand of JANXMQ010000235.1, from coordinate 13,016 downwards.
CCGCCACACCGGAAGTGGCACCGAAATTTCCATCAATTTGGAATGGCGGGTGGGCGTCGAACAAGTTCGGATAGATTCCGCCGCCATTGGTCATGTCTGTGCCGACTGTGTTCACAGCGGTCATCAGGTTGCGCAGCATGAGGTAGGCGTGATCGCCATCTTGAAAGCGGGCCCAGAAATTGATCTTCCATGCACGGCTCCAGCCGGTGCCGCCGTCGCCGCGGGCGCGCAGGGAAACCATCGCGGCTTTGAAGAGATCCGGCGTTCCCGTGGCCGTAATCTGGCGTCCAGGGTGAAGCGCGAAGAGGTGGGACGTGTGACGGTGCTGGTCCTTCGGATCGTCGCGATCGGTCTCCCATTCCTGAAGCTGCCCCCACTTGCCGATCTTCGGGACTAGCAGGTGGTCCCGCATGCCGGCGATCTTGTCGCGGTAGTTCTTGTCGATTTGTAAAGCGTCCGCCGCCTCGACGTAGTTGGTGAAGAGGTCGTAGATGATTTCCTGATCGTAAGACACGCCGGGCTCGGTCGGACCGTGCTCCGGCGACCAGCCTTTCGGGGCGACGAGCGTGCCGTCCGGCCGGGTCGTTAGAGTATCCTCCCAGAATTCGCAAACCTCCTTGATCACCGGATAGGCAGTGTCTGCAAGGTATTTCCTGTCTTGGGAAAACGCGTAATGCTCCCACACATGCTGGGCATACCAAGCGCTTCCTGGTGGATTCCAAACAAAGCTGCCACCGCCGAAGACCCCGTTCTCAGTGCGGACCGTCCAGCCGTGGACTTTATCCCCGTATTCCTCGCGCGTGCGCTGGCGGGCGACGGGAATCTGTGAGACGAAATAATCGATGAGCGGCCGATGCAACTCGCCGAGTCCGGTTTGCTCGACCGGCCAGTAGTTCATCTGGATATTGATGTTAGAATGATAGTCGCTGCGCCACGGTGGTTTGTTTGAATCGTTCCACAGGCCCTGAAGGTTAGCGGGAAGCCCACCCACGCGGGAGCAGGAAATCATCAGATAGCGGCCGTATTGGGCAAAGAGTTCCTCCAGGTCCGGATCGGTGGTCTTGTCCTTGGTGTAGGCCGCCAGCCGTTGCTGGGTCGGCTTCGCAGCGAGCGCCTTGTCCGTGGTGCCGACATCGACGGTGAAGCGGTGGAAAAGCGCTTGATAGTCCGCGACGTGTGCCGCGAAAATGCCGGGGAGTGATTTCGCCGTGACGGCGTCCACCCGTTGCGTGACGGCGGGATGGGGATTCGGGCCGCGCCATTTTTTGGTAGAGTCCGGCAGGTAGTTTGTTGCTGCGGCGAGAACGAGCGTCAGATTATCGCATTTTTCGAAAACGAGACAAACTTCGGGTAGCTTCATTTGATCCGCGCCGGGCACGCCAGTGAGCGGGTTTTCTGCGGCTACCGAGGGTTTCGTTTCGATGCGGACCGTGCCGCCGGTGTTGATCAACGAAAGCTGGGACTCGTATTCGAGGCCGTCGTCAGCGAGTTTCCCTGTTGCGGTGAGGCGGTTTCCGTCGGCGGAGATTTTCGCATCGTGCATATCGGTCAGCCAGATGCGACCGGTGTATGCGGCGGGCTTGTCGGCGGTGAGACGCATGACCATCGCCTGTGCCGGATGGCTGACGAAGGCGCTGCGCTCGTAGTGAATCCCGTTGCAGGTGTAGCCGACCTTCTGCACCGCCCGGTCGATGTCCAACTCTCGGCGGTAGCCGGCGGGATCCTTGTGGCCGAGCTGAATGAAAATGTTGCCGAACGCCTGATAATACCCCGTGTCCTTCTCGCTGCCGGTCCATAGGCTGTTGTGGTTGAACTGTACGCGCTCGGTGGTGGTGAGTCCGAAAAACATGCCGCCCAGTGAGCCGTTTCCGAGCGGCAGCGCCTCGGTCATCCACGTCCGAGCGGGCTGGTCATACCAGAGCACGGAGTTGGCTGGATTCGCCGGGGATTCGCCACGAGCGGGGGAAATCACCGACAGGGCGGCGGCTAACACGATGAGTGATCGGAGGAACATGGCGCGGAAAGGAGTTTTTGCTAGAGTGGATTTCGCCGACTCTACGTGTCTCCCAGTGAGTTTCGATCACTTTCAAACCGTCAGAAATCCGCAGCAGCGCGATTGCCGTTAGGCTCAAAAGGCCGGATATCCGCTTCATAACGGCCAATCCATGCGAAATACGCCGAAATTCAGCGTGCCGCCCATCAAGTAGCCTTGACATGCGGGGCGAGTTCCACGCATTCACGTGCATGGCGAAAAAACCAACAACCATTAAGGACAAATACACCAAGACCCAAATCCTCGACGAGATCGCGGCTAGCACCGAACTCAGCCGCAAGCAAGTAGCTGCCGTTCTCGATAGCCTCGCCGAAGTCATCGAAGGTCACGTTAAGAAAAACTCTGTCGGTGAGTTTGTGCTCCCCGGCCTGCTGAAAATCACTTCCGTCCGCAAACCTGCGGTCAAGGCACGCAAGGGCATCAGCCCTTTCACCAAGGAAGAAGTGATCTTCAAGGCCAAGCCAGCTACCACAGTCATCAAGGTGCGTGCTTTGAAGAAACTCAAGGACATGGCTCTGTAAGATCCGTTTGAAAATGTAACACGCGGCATCCCGGCACGTTCGGGATGCCGTGAATTTTTTCCATCTGACGCTTTTCCTAGAGACTTTGATATCGTGGCATCCATCCGACTGTTAGCCCTTTATGCGAGGTGACGCTCCTTAGCCGATCGATTTCTGGCTCAACGAACCGAAAGACTAAAACTTCAACATAAACGGTATCATGTCGATTAGTAATGTTTCATTGAAAAGTAACGGCAAGCGATCCGCCCCGTCGATCTTGTTTCACGCCGATGCGTCGGACCCGGACATGCGCTACTTCAGCCAGTTCAACGCTTTCGATCCTTACCTCGCCTTCATGGTTGGTGGCAAGAAGATCGGCGTTGCACCGAGCAATGAATACGGACGGATGATCAGTGAGTCCGACTTCGACGAGGTTTTGTTCTTACCCGAGATCGAGCAGGATGCGGTCCAAGATTTCAAGCTGTCCAAGAAAGTCAGACCTAACTCCTGCCAAGTGGTGAAGCACTTGGCGAAGCTCTATCAGATCCGCGAGTTCCGGGTGGGATCCCGATTCCCTGCCGGCTTGTTCGCCGCCCTGCAGGATGCCGGAATGAAAATCACGGTCGATGCGGACGGCGATCTTTTACCTGAGCGCCAATGCAAGACCGCGACCGAAGTCGAAGCACTCCGCAAAGGAAATCGCGCCAGCGCTGCCGGTTTCCGGGTGGTGGAGAAGACACTCGCTGAGTCGAAGGTCCGGCGCGGGGAACTTATCTATCAGGGAATGGTTCTCACCTCCGAGCGCCTGCGCGAGTTGATCAACCATGCCTGCCTCGATGCGGGGGCATCGGCTCTGCACACCATCGCCGCAGCGGGGGACCAGGTCTGCGACAACCACTGCGCCGGTCACGGGCCGATCCGGGCTGGTGAATTGATCGTGGTGGACATTTTCCCGCAGAGGATCGCGGACGGATACTGGGGCGACATGACGCGAACGTATCTAAAGGCCAGGCCAGCGACGCCCAACGGCGACTGGTGCGCACCGTCAAGCGTGCCCACGAACTCGCCATACGCATGATTCAGCCAGGGGTGGTGGGCGGCAAGGTACATGAGGCCGTCGAGCAGTTTTTTGCCAAGGAGGGATACGAGACCCATAAGAGCCGCACTGAGCAGAAAGGCTTCTTTCACGCCCTCGGCCACGGGGTGGGACTCGAGATTCATGAAGATCCGATCATTCGTTCCGGAGCGAGTTTCAAGTTTCGGAAAGGCATGGTGGTAACCGTCGAGCCGGGACTCTACTACCGCGGCCTAGGCGGGGTGCGGATCGAGGACGTGGTCCACGTCGTGTCTGGCGGCAATGAGAAAATCTCCCATGCTCCTTACAAGTGGGAAATCGCATGACGGAAATGACTGGGCACATGATTTCCGGGTCTCGGGTAACATCAAGTTGGAATTCAGATCCATTACTCAAGCCCGCAAACCCTGGTAAATTTCAAAATTCGTCATTAGGCTTTGAGGTCGCTGTTAGCCGTTAGAGGGAACGACCGCGAAAGCCACTCTATTTTGAAAAAAAGTCGAATTCCAGACAGATTTGCGTCTCCGGCGCGTTTCTATCCATGTCGCGACACAAATAGTCGGTCCGACTGAGATGCTTCCTTGGTTAATGGGTTTTTCCTGGGGGGATGATCAGTCGGGCCGCTTTCTTTTTTAGCACCAGAACCCACGCTGCGCTGGGGTGCCTATGCACCATCGACCATTCCGCTGTCCGACCATTCAAGGATTGAGACTTGGCAGCAGCGGTTTGGTAGGTTAGCAAGCTCGCCATGCCAAATCCATGGACTGGAATCGGAAATCCTTACACCCGCAGCGAGGTCATCGCGCGTTTCAACGATACGCTCTCATCGGGAAATGCCATCATCGCCGCCGGAGCAGGCTCGGGGATCAGCGCGAAATTCATCGAAAAAGGCGGCGCGGACCTCATCATCATCTATAACTCCGGCCGCTTCCGCATGATGGGCCATGGCTCGACCGCTGGGCTGATGGCCTATGGCGATGCCAATGCGATCGCCATGGAAATCGGCGAGTATGAGGTGCTCCCGGTGGTCAACGAAGTGCCCGTCATCTGCGGTGTCCACGCCACCGATCCACGCCGCCGGATGTGGCATTGGCTGGGAAAAGTGAAGGACATGGGATTTTCCGGCGTGAACAATTTCCCCACTCACACCATCATCGACGGCCATTTCCGCGGGGTGCTGGAGGAAACCGGCATGAGCGTGAAAAAGGAGTTTGAAATGATCGCTCTCGCCCGCCGGATGGACCTTTTTTCCATCGTCTATGTCGGTTCCCCGGAAGAGGCCGTAGCCATGGCGGAGTCCGGCGCGGACGCGATCATCGCCCACGTCGGCACCACCGTCGGCGGCTCCATCGGCGTGACCGACGCGGTGGTTAGCTGGGAGGAAACGATCCAACGTACCCAGGCCATCATCGATGCGGCGAAAACTGTGCGTGACGACATTTTCTATCTCTGCCACGGCGGCCCTATCAACACCCCGGATGATGCGGATCGCGTGATCCAAGCCACCGATTGCGTCGGCTTCGTCGGCGCGTCCAGTCTAGAGCGCATGGCAGTTGAGGAATCACTGACGAGTCTAACACGCCAGTTCAAGTCGATCCCGGTGCGGCGGAAAAACTAACATTATCCGGCCATGGCCACCATCGCGGTAATTGGCACGCTGGATTCGAAGGGCGCGGAACACGCCTTTGTCGCGGAACGAATCCGTGCGCGAGGACACAGCACCCTGTTGATAGATGTCGGCACCGGTGATCCACCGTCTGTCGTTCCCGACTTCACTCGCGAGCAAGTCGCCACCGCAGCGGGCCTCGATCTCACAGAGCTGTTAGCCCGCAAAGACCGGGGCGAGTGTGTGATGGCGATGTGCGGAGCGGCCCCAGTTTTTCTCGCGAAACTGGCGGCTGAAGGGAAAATCGATGCGGTCATTTCCCTCGGCGGTGGTGGCGGCACGGCCATCGCTACGGCGGCGATGCGGGCCTTACCCTTGGGTTTCCCGAAGCTGATGGTCTCCACGTTAGCGGCGGGCAACACCGCACCCTATCTCGGCACCAAGGATATCGTCATGCTGCCAAGCATCGCGGATGTCGCAGGTCTAAACCGGCTCTCGCGGCTCATTTTCTCCCGCGCGGCCGGGGCGATCTGCGGGATGGTGGAGGCGGAAATCAGCCTAGACGAATCGCGCCCCTTGGTCGTCGCCAGCATGTTCGGCAACACCACGGCCTGCATCACCGAGGCGAAGCGCATCCTCGAGGAAGCCGGCTACGAGGTGCTTATCTTTGCCGCCACCGGCGCGGGTGGCAGGGCGATGGAAACGCTGATCGAGAGCGGACTGGTCGCCGGCGTGCTCGACCTAACAACCACCGAATGGGCGGACGAACTCATCGGCGGCGTGTTGAGCGCTGGACCAGATCGTATGAACGCCGTGGCCAAGGCGAAAATCCCCGCCGTCATCGCGCCCGGCTGTCTCGATATGGTGAATTTCGGTGAACCGAATTCCATCCCGGAGAAATTCGCGGGCCGGAATTTTTATCTCCACAATCCGCAGGTCACTCTCATGCGAACGACACCCAAAGAGTGCGCGGAACTCGGCCGCATCATCGCGGAAAAAGTTAATTCCTATCAGGCACCTGCCGCCATCATGATCCCGCAAATGGCCATCAGTGTGATCAGTGCGGCAGGCCAGCCATTTCACGATCCTCTTGCCGATGACGCTTTGTTCGCCGCCCTCCGCACCGATTCAAAAGTCCCGGTGGTGACGCTCGACGAAGAGATTAACAGTCCCGTTTTCGCCCGTGCCTGCGCGGAAAAATTACTCGAATTGATAGCCGCCGCCCGTTGAATTCAACTCGGGACATCTCTGCATGTTTCTTGCATATTAGCATCCACCGAGACAGGTTACTGCCGTGCGCGGCTCACCCCTCCTCCGGTTCATCATCCTTTCTCTTGCCTTGATTGCGGCAGGGCTGGGCTTGAGGAATGTGACGGCAGCAAGGCTCGCCAATCCGCTACCAATTGCCAGCGGTGGGATGGAAAAACCGCAAGCTGCCGCACGCAGCGTGTCGTTCCGTCTGCTGCTGTCCGCTCCGGCGTCGCAGGTGGAAATCCATTCAGCGAGCGTCGTCACCCTCCCGCTGGACAAATCCCCGCTTACCGGTGATCTCATGCTGGATTCGAGAAATCCACAGGTCGCTCTAATCGTCCGTTGGAAAATTCCAACCGCTGCCGGTGAGCACCGTTTTGCGAAACTCACGCTGGAGCCACCCGGCCAGGAGACACTCACCCATGTCTTCGATGCGGATGGCGACATCGACGATTTCCTCGAACTCCCCTTCCCCGCCGCTCATGAGTGAATCCCACCACGCTTGCTGCGCCCATCACGGCCACCATCACGAGCTGATTGTGGAAAATCTAACCGTCTCCTACCGCCGTGTCCGGGCCTTGGAAAATGTCTCGCTAGCGACATCCTGTGGCAATCGCGTGGCCCTGATCGGCCCGAATGGCGCGGGCAAGAGCACGCTGCTCAAGGCCATCGCCGGACTGGTTCCCCGCGACCATGGCACCATCCGCTGGCGGGGTACCGCCGTACGGAAATGGTCGCGCGAGTTCGCCTATCTCCCCCAGCGCGAGGAGGTGGACTGGTCGTTTCCCATCACGGTGCGCGGGTTAGTGGAAATGGGCCGCTACCCGCAAACCGGTTGGTGGCGGAAATTTTCCCCAGCAGATACGACAGCGGTGGATCACGCGTTAGACGCCCTCGCTCTAACCGATTTACAACATCGCCAAATCCGCGAGCTGTCCGGCGGACAGCAACAGCGGGCCTTCCTCGCCCGCGCACTGGCGCAGGAAGCTCACGTCCTGTTGCTCGACGAACCCTTCACCGGACTTGATCGCAACGCCGCGCAATTGCTGGGCGATTTGTTAGCCAAGCTCGCCAACGAGGGCCGCCTCGTCATCGCGTCACACCACGATCTCAATACCGTACCGCGCTTGTTTGATGAGGCCCTCGTCCTCGCCACGCGACCCCTGGCCTTTGGACGGGTGGCGGAAATCCTAACACCGGAGCTGATCGCCCGCTCGTTCCACGAAACCACCACCCCGGTCTGACCCATGGTTTCCGATCTATTGGCCAATCCATTCTATCAGCGGGCGCTCGCCACCGCTGGCTTCATCGGTTTCGCCAACGGCTTCTTCAGCGGCTTCGTCGTGCTGCGGCGCAATGCGCTCTCGGTCTCCGCATTGTCCCACACGATGCTTCCCGGCATCGCCTTGGGAATTTTCCTAACCGGCGCACTCAGCCAGTGGAATGCCTTTTTCGGTGCGATGTTCGCCGCGCTGCTGGTCGGCCTCGGTTCGGTCGCGGTGGCGCGTGGCAATCGGGTGGAACAAGGCACCGCGCTGGCCGTGCTTTACACCGCCGCATTCGCCGCCGGGATCGCCCTGTTGCCGAAACTCGATACCCGACAAGAACTGGAGCACTGGCTCTTCGGCGACATCATCGCCGTGGGCAATGCCGACATCTGGATCGCTTACGGCATCGGGGCCTCCATGCTGCTGATCACCAATCTCCTGATGCGCCCGATCCTGCTCACCCTCTTCGAGCCAAATGTCGCCGCCGCCCAAGGCGTGCCGGTGCGCTTCATCCAATACCTCGTCTTCGGGCTGTTAGTGCTGGCTCTCGTGTCCTCGCTGCAAGCCGTCGGCTGCGTGCTCTCCGTCGGCCTGCTCGTGACCCCGGCGGCGACGGTTTCCCTGCTCACCGATCGCACCTCCGCGCTGTTCTGGGGCGGCGGATTGATTGGTGGAGTCGGCTCGGTGGTCGCAGTTTTGCTCTCGGGTAAATTCGGCATCGCCCCCGGTCCCGCCATCGTGATCGTGCTCGGCCTGCTCTTCATCGCGGCCTATTTGTTCAGCCCGAAATACGGCCTCCTCACCGCGCGCGGTCGTTAGAATCTCTCAGGAATCAATGCCAGTGACGATCTCACAACCCGGCAGCTTTTCCTTGAGCGTCTTGATCGCAGCCGGAGTCACGGCGGTCTGCCAGAGATAAAGCCGTTTGAGCTTCGTCAGGGCGGAGAGCTTGCTCACCCCTGCGTCGGTGACCTTGGTGCCGTAGAGGTTGATGGACTCCAAGCTCGGCAGCTTCAGTAGCGTCTCGATGGCGGCATCGGTGACACCGGTTTCCGCGAGGCGGATGACCCGGAGGCTTTTCGCCGCGCTGAGTTGGGTCACGCCCTGATCGGTAATTTTTGTGGCGGATAGATCGACGGTGACGAGCTTGGAAGAGACGGGTTCAAGTTTCTTGAAGGCGGCATCATCGAGATTTGCGCGCATCGAGACTGCGGTGAAAGTCAGGAGCACGGAACCTTGCGACTCGAAACTTAGGGCACCGGGAAAATCCTTGGAAATGGCCGCGACCTTGGCCTTGAGCGCCTCGTCCGGTCCAGTCGGCGCGGGAGCTGGGGCCGGAGCTGGAGCAGCACTGCCGGTTAGGGCGGAACCGGCGGCGGGGGCTGGCACTATTTTAGCAATCGCCGCTTTGATCGGGGCCGGCACTTCATAATCCTTGAGCAATTTTTTCGCATCCGCGCCGGACTCGATCCACCACTTGATGATTGCGACTTCAGACTCCTCAATCGCAGGCTTGCCCTCCGGCGGCATGTGCTCGTCATCATCCTTGGGCAGAGCGATGCGCTTGAGGACCTCGCTATTCGCAGGTTTTCCCGGCTCGATGGCATGGCCTACCTTCCCGCCTTTTACCAGCAAATCGTAGCGATCCATCCGGTATTTGCCCTTTGCCTTCGTCTCGTTATGACACTGACCGCAGCGGTGCTCGAAGATCGGCGCGACAATGTCCACATAGGCGATCTGCTGCTCAGGCGGCTTCGCGACAATAACCGCAGGCGCACCGTCCTTCACGACGGGTTCACCGTCTTTCACCGCCGGCTTGGCCTCGCCTAACAAGCGCTTGAGTCCGGCGGGCGCGTATTTCGTGAGATAACCCTCACCATGCGTGATCGAGGCTCCGTCGTGACTCGCATAAGTCATCACCCCCACGCTGGCGAAGAGCAGCAGCCGGTAAAATGATCCATTCCCATTCGACGCGACCGACCACGCCTTGAAAATGAAAGTAATAATCGCCGCCACTGCGAAAATGAGACCGCCCCAGAGATGGCGAGTCGCGATGGCGCTGCCGCCGTATTCGTCACCATGGCCATGAAAGAGCAAGAAGCCCGCGATCACCGCGATGACGGCACTTGCGGCACCACAAAACAGCGGGAAAAGCGCTGTATCATCAGGCATACCTCCGCGTTTACCGAAAATCGCACGCAGCTCCTGAAACAGAATCAACACGAAAATCCCGATCGGCAGATGCAGCAGCACCGGGTGGAAATGGCCGATAAATCTCACAATATCCGGCATTTTATCCTCCGCTGGCGGTCCCGCGAGATAAGGCATCGCGATCAACCCGCCTGCGGCTAAAAGGCAGAAAAAAGTGAGCGCCAGAGGTTTCTTGCGTCGGGCGGCGGAAAGATCGTGATCAGACATAGGGTGTTGGAACTACGCAATAACCCGCCCAAGACTTTCAGCGCAAGGGCGATTTCAAACCTCCATCACCGTGTAAAAGCCAGCGAACATCCTTGATTCCCCAGCGCATCCGGCGAGACTCCCGCACCTCAACGCCCATGGACCCGCTCATCCTCAAAACACTCCACCTCGCCGGCGTCATCGGCCTCTTCACCTCGCTCGGTGCCAGCCTGCTCGCAGGTTCCGGGAAAAAGGGAGCCTCCATCCTCCACGGCATCTCCCTCGTGCTCATCCTGCTCGTCGGCTTCGCATTGCTCCACAAGCCGCCGATGCATCAATACTGGTGGATGGTCAAACTCGGCCTCTGGCTCTTCATCGGCCTCGCCCCCGCCCTCGCCAAACGCAAAGTGCTGCCCGCCTCCATCGTGCTCATCCTCTGCATCCTCGCCGCCGTCACCGCCGCCTGGCTCGGCCTGCGCAAGCCGTTTTAAAAACCACCCCGAGCGCGCGGGCCCGGTGAAGTGAACCATACAGCAAAAAGATTCCTATCGCGGGTGGCGATCTTGGTCATCGTTTCTGCGATCATTCTTTAGGATTCAAGGCCTTTCCCTCTATCACAATAGCCTAACACTTCGAGCGGATCTGGATACCGATTGGTAGTCCGTTATTTGGCCCGCACGTTGCCGACCCCGAATTGACATCCGGCCCGCACGGCTTTTCCGCCTGCAAAGTCGATCTCCAGCATTTTCTCGCTGTGAACGGCGGTGCCATTTTCGTCGGTCAGATGCGCGACGACCTTCCGCGACGCGACATCGATAACGTCGCCGGTGGAGGGATAGGCGTAGTGACCATCGATGCTGAAAGTGATCCAGCCAGGCTCCTCGCGCACCTCGATGCTCGCGACCTGCTTCGGCGGTGTCGCGGTGGCGTCGAAGACATGCATGCGATGATTGAACGCATCGCACACCCAGATTTCCTTTTCATCCGGTGTGAGGCCGATGCCGTGGCTCGGGCAGCCGTGGCGGGAAACTTGTCCCTTGGAAAACCCCTGCACCTCGACGCGCGATAAGAGCTTGCCCGATTTCAGATCGCCGATTTCAAATCCTAGCAGGTCATTCACGCACATGAATCCCAGCGTCTGGCTGCCGTTCACGGTGAAGGGACGAATCGCTGCGCTGAATGGACCCACACGGCGGACGATCTTGTGCGTGGCAGTGTCCGCGATGGCAAGTGTCCGCGAGCGCAGGCCGGCGAGATACGCCTCCTTGCCATCCGCTCCGTAATTCGTGTTGTGCGCGCCGGGGTTCGGCTCCACGCGGGCGATCACGTCGCCGCTTGCCGCGTCGAGCACATGCCAGTGGTCGCGCTCGAAGCTCGGCTGATAGATGGTTTTCCCGTCTGGCGAGATGGCCATGCGGTCGCAGCCGCCTTCGTATTTCTTCTCCCACACGATCACGTCGGTCGTTAGATCGAAGGAAATCAGTTCCCTGATGGTGCTGACGTAAAGGCGCTGCAGCGGTGCACTCGCGCAGATTCCCTTCACATTGTCGGGCTGGCCGTTTTCCGCAAAGCCGGTGGAGCGGATGCGCCGCACGAACTTGTGTCCGTCATCGATGTCGAAAACGAGCACGCCGTGGCCCCCGTATTTCAACTCGTTGCGGATGCCCGGGGTGGCGACATAGAGAAAATGATGTTCACGATTTTCATCGGCTGCGTGGGAAACATCCAGCAGCAAAGCCGCGAACGCGATACGGAAAATGAGCGGGAGTCCAATGGGCAGGCGTATATCGAAGGGTTGCATGAAGTGAATACTGCCCGTCAGGCTCTGTCTGGTCAATCGAATGAGACCGCGAATCGCTCTGGAAATTTGCGGCGTTGCGGGTGAGGAATTTTGGACGGCGCATCACTAAAGGGTTGTCCCTCTGTCGTGCTTGCCACTCGCTGCGAGACAACAATCACTCGAAAGGACCGAATTCGGAAAGGCTGTAAACTTTCAGTCCCACGTTTGCGTCCGGAAGAAGAAACATGATGTCACGCGCCTCTGGATTGTTAGACACGTAGCGTGAGGTGGAGTTCTCCTGCATGGACGGGTGTCCAAGCAGATAGAAATGGAGATCGCAACTTGAGCTCGCCGTATTCCTGCCATTTTCCCTCCTGGTTGGGCGAGGCAAGGACGACATTCTGATCCTCACTCAGACTAGCGACGCAAATGATCCGGATTTGGGACTTGCTTTCCGGTTTTTCGGCTTGCGCGTGGACGGACTGGCTGGCTAAGGACGCGAGCCAGCCGAAGAGCACTGCCGCGCTAAAAAGTAAGGGGCGGGGAAGGAATGGGCGGAACATAATGAGTGGTGAATTTTTATTGGGGCGGATTTTGTTAGGTATAAGGATTAGATATCCATGCGTAAACTTTGGATATTTTATGCGGCGCTGAGGTCATCACTCGAAGGGGCCGAATTCGGATAGGCTCATGGCGCGGAGTCCGGTATCCTGATCGGGAAAGAGCAGAATGAATTTCCTGGTGTTGGGATTCGAGGAAACCTTGTGATCGTAACAGGTTACAATATTTTTATCTTTGTCCACATGGCTGATCAGAAGGCCAAGCATCCCATCTGCGTCCGCATCGATCTTCTCTACGATCTGCTGTCCTGGAGCTACGGTCTTCATTGAATTACCGATTTTCACCATAGCCTGAAGGTTCCCGTAGTTGATGACGAGTGAGGCGGCCCCGAAAATCCGACCACTCAGTGGCTAAACTAAGCTATGGTGCGGGGCGCGGCGGATTGATATGAGATCATGAATATTGGGTCAAGGATGGAGTGGCGAGGGACTCGAATTTGGGCTGCCTCCGCTCCAGGCACCGCAC
>JANXMQ010000182.1 GCA_025354565.1 Akkermansiaceae bacterium | reverse complement strand
GTCCCGAAAACGGCCACAATCAGCAAATTACTCCGGTTTTTTGGTCCGATCCGTCCATTTTTTCCAAGCTGGCTGTTTTTCCTTATAAGTGGATGCAGGCAATTCGTCGTCGAATACCGAGCGACCGCCGATTCCACTCATCAAACTAGCGATCTCCTTGGCCTCGTGCAGCAACTCGATCATTCGCTCGGCGCTCAAGCCGGGTTGTTTCAGTTCCGCTTTCACCGCCGCATCGCGCCGTTGCAAAACGGTTCCCGAGAGCAGGGCCAACGCTTGTTCTGCCGATTGCAAGCCATCCACTACCCCGCCCTCCATGCCAGCGGTCCCGAAGGCCAGCGCGAGACGGTCAGGCTCTGATAGATTGCGCATGAAACCATTCACCGCCGCTGTGGATTCCGGATCTGGCGCGGCACCAAGGATGGTTTCTAACAATGGGATTCCCTCCAACCAACGATTCGCCTCATGCAGTGTCTCATATTGTTCCGTAAGAAATCGCTGGGCTGAGCCAGAAGTCAGCGCGAGTTGGCAAAGCACCGCCACGATCCGGTGCAACGAAGTCGGAGCGGCGGCAGGCGCTACCTGCTCGCTTGATTTTTCAACAAACGTGCGTTTCGGCTGAGACTTCGCCCGAGCGATGGCCTCGCGCAGAGAATTCGTGGAAGTTTGGAGCTCAACAGCAACAAGATTCAACTGGGTGTCCAGAACAGCCGAGTCCGCGATCAACGCTAACAGTTCGGCACAATCGTTCAAAATGACAGCCCGCTCGGCAGGCAAATTGAAGCGCCCGTTGGCCTTGGCCTGTTCGAGTTTGAAATGGAAAAACTCCTTAGCGTTCGCGAGCAACTGCCGAAACGCCTGTTCACCATGGACCTTTAAAAAACTATCAGGATCGTCCCCAGCGGGCATTTCCACCACTCGAACGGACAGCCCTTCCGGCACCAGCTCGCGATAGGCTTTCTCTGTCGCCGCGAGGCCAGCCTTGTCGGCGTCATAACAAATCAGGACATTGTTAGTATATCGCTTGAGCAGTCGCGCGTGCTCACGGGTGCAGGCGGTGCCGCACGTGGCGATGGCGTGCTCGATGCCCAACTCGTGACAGCAGATCGCGTCAATCTGGCCTTCACACAGCAACGCCGCTTTCTCGGAGAGGATCGGCTTTTTCGCCCGATCCAAGCCGAAGAAGACCTTGGATTTTTTGAAAATCGGAGTCTCGGGTGAGTTGATGTATTTCCCGCTGTTCTTATTTTCGCGCAGTTGGCGAGCGCTGAAGGCGATGACATCGCCCAACTCGTTGCGGATCGGAAACATCAGGCGGTCTTGGAAGCGCACGAACAAGCCGGCTCGGGGATTCGCGTCGTCCTTGAGTTTGACGATCCCAGAGACCACCAGTTCGCGGCCGCTGAATTTCCTGGCACGCGCCCAATCGAGGAAAACTTTTGGTTGGTCCGGCATCCAACCGATCGCCCAACTTGCGGCCATCTCCCTGCCGAAGCCACGGGATTTCATGTAATCTCTGGCGTGCTGTGCCGCCGTGTCATTCATCAGTAGCTCATGAAAAAACGCCGTGGCCTCGCGGTGAATATCTAGCAAGCGGCCCCGCGAGCGACGCGACTGCTCGGCGTTGGGGTCGGTCTCCTCTTCGATGATGTGGATTCCAGCCCGCCCCGCGAGTTTCTTAACAGCATCAGCGAACGGCAAATTTTCATGGTCGCGAACGAAGGAAATCGCGTCGCCACCGACCCCGCAACCGAAGCAATGATAGCGTTGGGAGGACGGCGTGATGTAAAATGACGGCGTTTTTTCGTGGTGAAACGGGCAGTTCGCACGAAACTGCGAGCCCGCCCGTTTCACCTGAATGTAAGAGCCGATCAAATCGACGATGTCCGTCGCTTCGAGCACTTTCTCAACACTTTCTTTGGGAATCTGGGCCACGGCGCTTGCGTGATGGCAGACTAATCCGCATTCGACAGCGCCGCGAAGCTGGAATTTTTAAATCGTCCGGCGGCACTGAATTGCTTGCCAAGTCCCATCCCGCGCCTTAATTCTCCCGCCCCGGTCGCAACTTCGTGGCCATGGACCCGGAATGCATGCTTAGCTCAGTGGTAGAGCACATCCTTCACACGGATGGGGTCGCAGGTTCGAACCCTGCAGCGTGCACCAGTTTCCCGGCCTATGTGCTAAATTCGATGTGCTAAATTCGAGATGGTTTAGCACTCCCCGCTTTTCAGGTCAGTAACCCGCATGGGTTTCTTGAGGAAGTTACCGGTATCAGTAACTCCAGTGTTCGTGGCGGACGGGCAGGCGGTTGAGCGTGTCCTGCTGGGCGCGCCACTTGGGCATTAATTGGTCCATCAACTCCACGAAGTGGGCGTTGTGGGTAGGTTCGAGGAGGTGAACCAGCTCATGGACGACGAGATATTCGAGGCACTCGGCGGGTTTTTTCGCGAGGTCGGTGTTGAGGCGGATCGTGCGGGCGTGGTGGTTGCAGCTTCCCCACTTGGTTTTCATGCGTTGGATGAACAACCGTTCCGCTTTCACGCCGAGGCGGGTTTCCCATTTGGCGATTACCGGCATGGCCGCAAGCCGGAGCTGCAGGCGATACCACTCGTCCACGATCACTTGGCATTTGGGTTGGCTGGTGCCCGGGCGGACATGCAGCAGCATCTTGCTGTGCTTGAGTTCGATAAATGGGGTTTTGTCGTTTTCAATGACCTTGAGCATGTAGCGTTTACCCCAAACGTAGTGGCTTTCGCGGTCGAGGAATTCACGGGGCGCCTCGCGCTCCTGTTCTAACAGCTTGGTTTGCTGTTTGCGGATCCACGCCAGCTTGGTGATGGCGAAGACGCGGATCGTATCCATCGCCATGTGCGCGGGCGCGGCGATGGTCACGCGGCCTGTGGGCGGGTGGACGCTGAGGTGGACGTTTTTGATGTCCTTGCGGACCACCGCAACATCCATTTCCCCGAGTCGGATTTGGGCGGTCATTAGTATTCGGTTTGGGCGATGATGATTGGGAAGATGCGTTCCAGTTCCGCGTCGTCGTAGCCGAGCGTGCAATAGAGTGCTTCTTTGATCAGGTTTTCTTTGGCAAGGTTGCCACGCCAGTTGTCTTGGCGAGCGTTTTTCACCGTCCAGTCGATTTCCATCACTCGTTGCAACCGAGGATTCGAGTTGCCCTCATTGACGGTGGTGACTCCACTCTCGGTCGGCAGCGTGAGGTTATTGTAGAGCGCTCGCTTCGCCGGTGTGTCGAGCTGCTTGGGGGTATCGTTCGAGGTTCCTTTTTGCACCGGCTTGATGACCTCTTCGGCGATCCGTTTGAGAAACTTTTCGTAGCTGATCCGCTTCGCTTTCAAATCATCGAGAATTTCCTTCAGCAGCGCGGATATCTTGTCGTAGAAGGCCGGATCGTTGAGGTGCTCCTTGATGATCTTGCTGCGGACGTTGTTAGCGATGGTCTCCGCGACCGCATCCTTGTTCTTCCTCATGGCACCCGGCATCTGGGCGATGGCATCGGCCAGACCGCTGCGCTCGATCACTTCTAGCAGACCCATGTCATCGAACGCGGAAATCTTTTTCGGATCGCGGGCCTCGATGTAGGTGTCGATGAGGTGGCGCATGTCGGCCTCGTAGGCCTTGAGGTCGATGGTCTCGCCACTGGCGAGGCGGATGTGTTCGCGGAGTTCCACGGCACGGGTGACGTCTGCCTTGATTTTGGCGATTTGGGTTTCCTTATAGCCCGCCTGCGGCATGTCGTCGGCGATGTTGGCGTAGGCGCGTAGCAGGGCCGCCACGGCCTTGTAGAGCGCGATACGCTGGTGCTCGTGTGCTTTGAGTTCCCCGGGGATTTCCACGTTGCCGCAGAAGTAGTGAATGAATGCCAGTTCGCGGTTTGGCTGAACGGCGGGAGGTTCCACCGGGGCACACAGCAGCTCCACAGTTTCCAAAGCCTGATCGAGACGTTCGCGGCCCTTCTTGAGGCGGTCCTGCATGAGGATGTCTGGCGATGCGCCGCCCGCGCTGTGATCAAGTTCCGCTGAATAGACTTGGAGCGCGCCAGTGCCCTTCTCGTTGACCAGTTTTTTGAACAGGTCCTTGTAGTCCACGATGTAGCCAAAGGACTTGTCGTCGCCGTCGAGACGGTTGGTGCGGCAGATGGCTTGGAACAGGCCGTGGTCCTGCATCGACTTGTCAATATAGAGGTAGGTGCAGGGCGGCGCGTCGAAACCGGTTAGGAGCTTGTCCACCACGATGAGCAGCTTCATGTTAGCAGGCTGCTTGATGAACAGGCGCTTGGCCTCGTCCTCGTAGGTTTCGGTTTGTGATTTGCCGGGCTTGGGCTTCACGTACTTGAGGAGAGCGGTGTAGAGATTGTAGAGAAACTGCTTGTCGGTCTCCGTGTTCGCGCCGGTTTCCTCCTTGGTGACGTCCTGGGCCTGCGGGTTGTAGGAGGTGACGACGGCACAGCGCCCTTTGAACGGGGTCTTTTGGAAGAGTTCGTAGTAGCGCGCCGCCTCGTAGATGCTGGACGCCACGAGCATGGCGTTGCCGCGCTGGCTGATGAGCCGGGGTTTCACGCCGAAATCGAAGAGGATGTCCTCCACCACGCGCTCCATCCTTGAGCGCGAGCTGAGCACATTCTGCATCGTTCCCCACTGTTCCCGCAACGCGGCCTTCTGCCATCCGTTGAGGCCTTTTGTCTTGGACTCGAACCACTGGTCGATCTTATCCTGCGAGCCGAGTTGTTGCTCGATGTCACGAGCCTCATAGACCAGATCGAGCACGACCTCGTCCGCCACCGCCTCTCCGAACTTGTAGGTGTGGATGTAGGAGCCGAAGACTTCCATGGTGGTCCCCTTGTCCTCCTTGAGCAGCGGCGTGCCAGTGAAGCCGACGAACACGGCACCCGGCATCATGGCCTTCATTGTCTTGTGGAGCTTGCCGCTCTGGGTGCGGTGGCACTCATCCACGAAGACGAACAACTCTCCGACGGTGGGGCTTGGCTGCTGTTTCAGCTCCTCAATGAAGGAATCGAAATCATCCACTCCGTTGCGGCCGAACTTGTGGATCAGCGAACAAAGCAGGCGTGGCTTGGCTTGTCCTAACTGAGTCATGAGATCCCGGCCGCTGCTGGTGCGGTGGATCTCCTCGCCGGAGTCCTCGAAGACGCGCTTGATCTGTTTGTCCAGCTCGTCGCGGTCGGTGAGGATGAGCACCCGCGCCTTGGGCATGTTTTCGAGAATCCACTTGGCGAGCAACACCATGACTATGCTCTTGCCGCTGCCTTGGGTGTGCCAGATGATGCCGCCGAGGTATTTGAGAAGCCGTTTCTGTGAGGCCTTGATGCCGAAATACTGGTGCACCCGTGGCAGCTTCTTAATGCCGCCATCGAAAAGGATGAAATCGTGCATCAGTTCGATGAACCGGTCCTTGCGGCACATTTTCACGAGATATTTGTCGAGCTTGTAGCCGGAATTGTCGTCTTCCTCTTCCTTCCAGCGAAGGAACATCTTTTCCTCGGTCTTGATGGTGCCGTATTTCAGGCCCTCCGAATCGCTGCCTGCAAAAACGATCTGGACGGTGGTGAAAAACCACTTGTTGAAATCTTTCGACTGATTGGAAAGCAACTGGCGGATGCCCTCGCTCATGGAGACGCTGCTTTTCTTGAGTTCCAGCACCGCCACGGCGATGCCGTTCACGTAGAGCACGAGATCCGGCCGGCGCTCATGGTTGCCGTGCAGGGTGACTTCCTCGACGATCACGAAGTCATTGTTCTCCGCATGTTCCCAGTCGATGAGCTTGACGCTATCCGTCACCTTGCCCGCTTCGATCTTCACCGGGACGCCATACCGCAACATGGAATAGACCGCCTTGTTGTTGTCGTAGAGGCCACGGTTCGGATTCTCCGCCTCGATCCGCAGGAGGTAGATGGCGCGGCCGATCTGGTCCAGCGTGTAGCCGGATTTGACCAAGTGGGCGGTCAGCATCTCCTCGTCGATGTTGCTGTTGTTGCGGTCTGAGCGGTTCCCGAGATAGCGGTAGCCCAAGGCATCGCGGAACAGGGCGATCACCCGATTTTGTGTGGCGCGCTCGGGTTGAATGATGGTGTTCATGATAGAAACTGAATCTCGCCTTTTCATGGGTTCATTTGTGACTGGCCAAGCTGGGGCTTGGCGTTCCCGGGAGCGCCGAGCCCCAGCTCGGCGCGAATTCCCCGCAGTGTTGAGGGCTTCCCTCCCGAAAGTGATGCTCGCATTTTCATAAGCTTTTCATTCACTCGCCAAGCTGGGGCTTGGCGTTCCCTGGTGGGGCGTTCCCGGAGGAGACACTCGACCATGGCCAGTCACTGGCTTGTTTGCACAAACCGGCTGCCACCGGGTTCTTCTCGATGTAGGCGCGGACATTGTCGAAGTGGTCCCCATCCCGGATGTAGCGGTCCCAGTATTCCCGCATCCATAGCGCCGGCCCGGGAACGCCGAGCCCCAGCTCGGCGTTCTTCTCCATCGCCCATCGCCCCGTGAACGACTTCCACGATTGCAGAATCTTGGATAGGGGCGCGGTGGTCTCCATCAGCACATGCACATGATTCGGCATGACACACCAGGCGAACAGGCGGTAACGGTCACCATCCCATTTCAGCAGAGTCTCCTGCATGATGCTTGCAAGCGCCGGATGCCGGAGCGCGCAACACCCCATTCCCGCGTCCAACCAGGTTTCGATTTTTTTGCGTCGTTCGGCGTCGATCTTTCCGGGCTGCAAATCCGCAAGTTCATTTTCGATTTCCCTTAGCTTGGATTGCGGCAGTGAGTCGGCGAGGCGGAAAGTGACGGACTGGATGGTTTCTGGGTTGTTGTAATGCGGGAGGTAACCGCGTGAATACCAGCCCCTGGGAGCGCCCCCGGGAGCGCTGAGCCCCAGCTCGGCGCGAATCTCTTCAGGTTCTGATTTTCGCGGGTTCATTGGCATCTTATTCACGCGCTGGGAGCGCCAAGCCCCAGCTTGGCGCAAGTTCTCCGGGAGCGCTGAGCCCCAGCTCGGCGCAAATCTCTTCAGGTTCTGATTTTCGCTTCTTCATTGGCTTTTCATTCACGCGCCGAGCTGGGGCTCAGCGTTCCCGGGGCGGAGCCGCGTCCTTCCGGTGAGAAGTTCCTGCATCATGCCTTGTTTGAGGGCGCGGGTCTTGTCCAGGCGTTGTTCCAAGGCGGTGAGCTCCACGTCCATGTCGGAGAGAACGGTGGCGATGGCGGTTTGTTCGGGAAGTGGTGGGAGGTTTAGGATCACATTTGAAAGTGCTGCTGAACCGATGTGAACCACCGCATCGCCTTGCCCACGGCTAGATTTTTGCCGGGCAATTGAGGGTGTGTTGAGGCTGTAGCCAAGGAACAAGGAATCAACAGCCTGTGGGCGTAGTATCACGATGTCGCCGCCAGCGTAGGCTTCGCAATCGTCCACAAAGGCGACGCATTTTCCGATTTCTTCTTTGGTCTCTCCGGATCCAGCAAACAGCAAGTCTCCCTTTTTGATTAGGCACGCCGTGGCTGCGACTTGTTTACTGATGAATGAATGAAACTCTTTGATGTAGTCGTTGTGACGCGTGTAAATTTCACCGTAGCGGATGCAGGGGAGCGAACCGCTTTGTGATTCGTCTTTTTTCACTCCGCTGCCTTTGAAGAACGAACCCAACTCTCCCAGCCGCTTCGTCTCCCACTTTCCCTTGAATCCCGGGAGGCGGGTTTGGCCGGTGAGGAGCTGCTGCATGGCGGCCTGTTTGAGGTCGCGCTTCTTGGTGATGAGTTGTTCGAGCGCGGCGAGCAAGGCGTCCACGTCCGATAAGGCGGCGGCGATGGCGCGTTGTTCGGGGAGCGGTGGAAGAGGAAGCCCGTAAGCTTTTAATGCTGGCATTTCGACCCCTGTTTGTCCCGATGTCCTTCTTGATAGCCCATCGATAAGTTGGAACAGAGGCTCCTGTTTCAGCACGTTGTAGAAAAACTCTCGATCAACCTTGTTCGATGGATTCGCTTTGATCAGTGCAACATTATACGCGCCTTCGATGCCACGAAGGATTTGGAAGACTGGTGGACCGTAACGTCCAATCATTATGTCTTCTGCTCCGCATCTTTTTCTGGCCAGTGGCTCAGGAATATATGATGCATATTCATCCGTTTTATAGTCTCGGATTTGTATCAATCGAACGTATCCTTTTGTTGGGGCGAATTTGAAGGTAGATCTGGGTGGCTGCGACCCGCCCGCGAATGTACATACATCTCCGATGGTTGAGACCTCCCATTCCTCCGGGATCACGCCGACTTCGGTTTGTTTGTGGCCGGGTTTCATAGGGCTTCGCCTCCTTCCAGATCGTGAGTGATTTGTTCGAGGCGGGCTTTGAGTTCCTCTTTTGAGGGAAGGTAAAGCTGGTATTTGGAGGCGAAGATGTTGGCGTTTTCCGGCAGGGTGAGTTCGACGAGAGCATCGTTCTTGCGGTGGCAGAGAACGATGCCGATGGTGGGGAGTTCGTCCGGCAGTTTTATGTGGCGGTCGAAGTAATTCACATACATCTGCATCTGGCCGAGATCCTGATGGGTGAGCTTGTCGCGCTTGAGGTCGATGAGGACGTAGCAGCGGAGCAGGCGGTTGTAGAAGACGAGATCGACGAAGAAGTGGTCGTTGTCGAAGGTGAAGCGTTTCTGGCGGGCCTCGAAGAGGAAGCCCTTGCCGAGTTCGAGCAGGAAGGATTCCAGTTGGTCGATGATGGCGGATTCCAGATTCTGCTCGGAGTAGTGCGGGCGTTCGTCGAGGCCGAGGAATTCCAGGACGAGCGGGTTCTTGATGAGATCGGCGGCTTTCTCCACGATTTGGCCCTCGGTGGCGAGGCGGCGGATTTCCTCCTTGTCCCGGCTGAGTGCGAGGCGTTCGTAGAGGGAACTGGCGATCTGGCGCTGGAGTTCGCGGACGCTCCACTGGTTGGCGGCGGCTTCGATTTCGTAGAAGCGGCGTTCGTCCGGGGATTCGATGGTGAGGAGTTCCACGTAGTGGGACCAGCCGAGGGGGAAGAGTTTCGGGAGTGGGCCCAGCATTTCGCGGCTGGGAAGGGTGGACTGCTGGATTTCCGACGAAATCCGAGACAGTGTCTCGGATTTTTCGGGGGTATCCGGGAGGGAAATCCGGGACGGTGTCCCGGAAATCTCCGGGCGGAGGATTTCCGTGCGGAAGTGGATGTAGAAGCGGCGCATCAATTCCAGGTTGTCCACCGAAAACCCACGGCCTGCCGCCGTCTTCAGCGCGGAGGACAATGCCTTGAGGGTTTGTTTGCCGTAGCTGGCACGGTCCTCTCCCTCTTGTTCGAAATGCACGATGTAGAGACCGAGGAGGAAATTGCGGGCGGCGAGGTGGGTGTTGATGGTGCGCTCGGCAGCGGCGACGAACTGCTGGTGCGTGTCGCTACAGAGGGTGACGAGTTGGTCGAACTTCATGCTTTGACCCCCATTTTTTCCAGATGGGCCGCGACTTTGGCGGCGAGTTGTTCCACCTCGTCCACGATCTGTGGGAGCGGGGCGGCGTAGCGGTCGGCGAGCTGGCGGATGCGGGTGGTGAGGGTTTGGGACACGCGGTCGAGCTCGCCCTGCACGGCGGCGGCGAGGGTGGCGAGCCATTTGTCGCCCACGACGAGGGTTTTGATTTCGTCCTCGGTGAGTTTGGGGTATTTCGCGGCGACCTTTTCGGTGAGTTCCTCCTGGGCGGTCTTGAGCTTCGCCCCCTTGTCCGCTGCCTGTTCCGCGAGTTTCACGTAGGCTTGGAGCACCTTGCGTTCGTCGGCATCTTCATTCTTCGGACCGCCGGGCCGTCGGTCCCTACCGATCTCCTTGAGGCGGGCGGCGGCGGAGGCTTTGGTGAGCTTGTCCTTGTCGTTCTTCGCCTCGGCTAACAGCCCGTCCTCGCCGCCGTGTTCCTCGGCTATTTCCTCAATCTCCTGCTCCAGGGTGGCGATTTCCGCCTCCATGGTTTCGATGTCGGCTTGTTCCTTCGCGTAGTAGCGGGCGATGACGAGGGCGGGCGGGATCAGCTCGGCGGTGTATTTCTTTTTTCCGAGGGCGAAGTCGGGCTTGGCCTTGGTCTTCTTGTTCTTGTCCTCGATGATGAGCTGCGGCTGGGCGGCCTTCTTCCAGCCGTCACCGGAGATGAGGTAGCAATCGTCCTGCATGGTCTGGCTCCAGTAGTCCATGAGGTGCTGATAGACATCGTAGGCGTCGAGCAGCGGGGCTTTATGGAAGACGGAGAGAAGATTTTCGGAGATTTTCTCGATGAGGGACTTGGGGTGGGAACCGATGGAAATCGCGCCAAGCTGGGGCTTGGCGTTCCCGGACCACTTGGTGAAGAGCTTGGTGGCGGAGGTGTTGAAGGTGGTGAACTCGTCGTGGCCGAAGATGGTGGCCTTGATGTCGGACGCCGGGACACGGAGCTGGCTGTAACCTGCGCGCACCACCGGTTGGTCTGCCGAAGTGTGAACCCTCGCGCGGAACGAGCCGATTTCAACCCGCTTCTTACGGCTGTCACAGAAACTAACGGAGAGAGTGTCCCCTCTAACGAAGTAGATGGCGTCCTGCTTGTGGCGAAGGCCGATTTCACAGGCGGTGCCGTAAGGAAGCACTACCGCCCATCCCGGCTCGGCATGGCCAGTAGCAGGAGAGTAGCCGGTGATGCGCCGGACCCATGAAGCCTTTTTATTCAGATCCGCTTCCAAGGCACGGTCGGCAGCTTGGTTCTGGGAATCGGTCCACTTTTCGCCGGTGGTAGCGTAGGCAGTGATGATGGCGAACTCCGCAGGCCAATCGTCCCAATGTTCGAGGCGCTGGAAATGGGTCTCGGCATAAGCGGGATACATGCCCTTCGGCAATGAGACCGATGACGGAGCCACCAACTCGGAAAACAAGACGGCACGCACGCCGGGGATAACATCCCAATAGGCATGAAGGGCGGCGATGTCTCGCTCCGGGATGCCGCCGCGAAGATGGGCGGTGAGGTCCTGGATGTCCTCGGCCTCGGTGCTGTCGATGTAGCGCGGGAGGTTGAGGTTGTAGTCGTTTTTCGCGTCGGCGATTTCGGTGACAGGCACCATGCGCGAGTAGCCGGAGATTTCCTGCGCACGTTTGAAGGTATCAACGATGCGGTGGATATCCTGTTCGCGGAGGCGGTTCTTCGGACCGTCCTTGCGGAAGCCTTTGCTGGCATCGATCATGAAGATGCCTTTGCGGCCGGGGGCGTGTTCCTTGTCGATGACGATGATGCAAGCGGGGATGCCGGTGCCGTAAAAGAGGTTGGCGGGCAGGCCGATGATGCCCTTGATGATGCCGCGCTGGATGAGATTTTTACGGATGACGGCCTCGGCGTTTCCACGGAACAGGACGCCGTGGGGCAGAATGCACGCGCCCTTGCCGGTGGACTTGAGGGAGCGGATGATGTGGAGGAGGTACGCGTAGTCGCCCTGCTTGTCCGGGGGCACGCCGTAGCCGGTGAAGCGCTGGAAGGTGTCGTGCTCGGGGTCGAGGCCGGTGGACCAGCGCTTGTCGGAGAAGGGAGGATTGGCGGCGGCGTAGTCGAAGGTTTTGAGCGAGTCGCCGTCGAGGAAGAGCGGATTGGCGATGGTGTTGCCCTGTTTGATTTCCGCCGTGGCGCAGTTGTGCAAAATCATGTTCATCCGTGCGAGGCCAGCGGTGGAGGAATCCTTTTCCTGTCCGTAAAGGGTGATGTTGACCCCTTTCGCATGGAAGGCGGTGTGGGCGAGCTTGAGGAGTAGTGAGCCGGAGCCGCAGGTGGGGTCGTAGGCGGTGGTGGAGGATTTCAGGTCGGCTTTGTCGAGGCCGAGGATCAGGGACATAACGAGGCTGACCTCAGCCGGGGTTAGGAACTGGCCCTTGCTCTTACCACTCTCGGTGGCGAAGTGGCGCATGAGGTATTCGTAGGCGTCGCCTAGCAGGTCGTCGCCATCGGCGCGGTTTTTGGAGAAGTCGAGCGCGGGGTTTTCGAAGATGGCGATGAGGTTGGTGAGGCGGTCCACCATTTCCTTGCCGCTGCCGAGTTTGTTCGAGTCGTTGAAGTCCGCGAAGTCGGCTTGGGAGAGTTGGGGGTTGGCCTTGGCGAGCGGGCCGATGATCTTCTTGTTGATGTCGTCGCCGATGGTGGGTTTGCCCTTGAGGGCTTTCATGTCATCGAAGCTCGATCCGGCAGGGATGGTGATGGGGGCGAACTTTTTCCCGGCGTATTTGTCGCTGATGTATTTCAGGAACAGGAGGACGAGGACGTAGTCCTTGTATTGGGAGGCATCCATGCCGCCCCGGAGTTCGTCGCAGGATTGCCAGAGGGAGGAATAAAGTTCTGATTTTTTGATGGCCATGGGGTGAAAGTGCGGAACCTGAAACGTGCTTTCAGAATGGGGATCTCCCCATTTTCAGGACGTGGCGGATTCCCGCAGATTTGGGGCTGGTCTGCAAGGGGTAAGCCTGATGTTTTGAACACTGAAGGGGTTGGGGCGGGGGTCGAGTGAAGGACGCAAGTCTTCACCCGGCCCCTCCCGCCCGGTTTAAGCCACGCATTGGAATCGCTCAATACAACGGCCCCGCGCTCACCAGTCGCAGTCAAGCGTCCAGCCGCAGGATGCCGTTTGATAGAATCCGCGCCCGCAGACCGCCGCGGCATTTTGTCTTTAGAAATTCCTCCGCGCCGGGGGCCACCGCCGCATCCATCCAGTAGCACGGGCGGCATTCTTCGGTGGCCTCGAAGTCGATCCCTTGGAACCTGAACCGCTTGCCAACCCAGGCTGCGAGGTCGATGCCGGAAACGATTAGATTTCGCCGGAAGGCAGAAGCGGATAGTTCGGGCAGGGAGAACTGCTCGCGCACAGCGACCACCGTCTCGGCCGCGAAGAAGGTGACCTGGCCCTTGAAATTTTCCTTGTAGCCGAAGTAGCGATCGCCGCGCAGACCCAGGCCAGCCACGCACTCGACCTCGGCAACCCGATGGCTGCCATGGTCCAAGCGCTCGCCGCCGTGACGACCGCGGAAATCGTTGCCGCTGGAGAGCCAGATTTCCAACAACTCGCCCTGCCACTGGGGAAGCACCTCCCCCGCCCTGCCGGTTTCGGCGGAGAGGTTGTCGGGGCCGACCCACTCGCTGTGACCATCGGAGTAGGTTTCCTTTTTCCAAATGGGCAGCTCGAATTTCAGCCGCTCCATGATCGCCCGCGCCACATCGAACGCAGGGCCGCGATGGGCGGAAGCGACACCGACCCAGACGGCGATCTCCCCGATGGCAAGCGGTCCCGTCCGATGCACCGCTTGGATTCCAATGACCCGGTGATGCGCGGCTTCTTCTGCTAGAATCCGTTGGCCGGTGGCAAGCGCGAGCGAGGGATAGGCCTGATATTCCAAATGGCTGACAGCCAGCCCCGCGTTGTGATTGCGCACCCGCCCCTCGAAAGTGACGACCGCCCCGGCGGCGGGATCATCGAGCGCGACGACCAGCGCCGGGATGTCGATGGCCTCGCTAACAAGTGAGAAGCGGATGAATGAAGACATGGGGAAATTTTCTAACCGCCCGACATCGGTGGCAGCAGGGCGATGGTGGCGTGGTCCTCTAACGGATGATCCCAGGCGACGAATTCATCATTTACTGCAACGCGGAAATCATTGATCGAAAGCCCGAGCTGATGTTGCTGATCCAGCTCCCAATAGAGTGCGGCGGGCGTGTTGGCGGTGGTCGTAATGCACTCCTCGGCTAGACCACGCCGCTCGGCGAGGAGGCCGAAATAAAGGACGGTGGCGGTCATGGCGTTCGGGCGTTTTCCCAATCGTCGGGAGTGTTCGCATTGGCAAGGGCACGTGGCGTGATCGGCTCTAGCAGGCGGCAGGCATTGCGGATCAGGATTTTTCGTGGACAGTGAAAGTCATCGGCCATGGCCTGTTCTAACACTAGCAAGGCGGCTGGCGCATACAAGGTGCAGAGCGGCTCGGGCAGGCCGTCGAACTCGCTGCGGTAGGCGAGGAATTTTTCCCCGGATTCTTTGGATTTGATGAGCTGGGTGAGCGTCGTTAGATCGAGCCGTGGCAGGTCGCAGGCGACGACCAACCAGTCCGCATCGGGCCGGGTGCGCATGGCGGCGACAATGCCGGCCATCGGGCCATGGCTGGCACCGGCGGGATCGCGGACGATGACGATGCTGTCGGATTCAATGTGACGGACAGCATGTGCGGACGTGGTTGCGGCGTCGCGCCGCAACACTTCACTATCGGGTAAGTTACGGACCACCAGGCTATCGAAACCGGCGGGAATTTCCTGGTCGTGGCGTAGGGAAAGCACGACGGACTCACAACCCGCAGCAGCTAACAACTCGCAACAGCGGCGGGCCAGCGTCCGGCCATCCGGGTGGACGAGCGCGGCCTTGTCGCTGCCCATGCGCGTACTGCGGCCACCCGCGAGGACCAGTCCGTGAAGTGGAATGGGTGGGTGGAAATTCATGCGTGAAAATCGCCGGACTTGCCGCCGGTCTTGGAGATGAGGCGGAGGTCTTGGATGCGGATCGCTTTGTTGAGTGCCTTGCACATGTCGTAAGCCGTTAGAGCGGCGATGCTGGCTCCGGTCATCGCTTCCATCTCAACGCCGGTTTTTCCGCTGGTGGAAACCTCGCATCGGATGGTGACGTCGGTTTCGTTAGGAATGATTTGGAACGTGCAGTTCTCGATGGGCAGCGGGTGGCAGAACGGGATGAGTTCGCTGGTTTTTTTCACTGCCATCGTCCCGGCGAT
This sequence comes from Akkermansiaceae bacterium, assembly GCA_025354565.1. Lineage (GTDB taxonomy): Bacteria > Verrucomicrobiota > Verrucomicrobiia > Verrucomicrobiales > Akkermansiaceae > Luteolibacter. The sequence goes on along the minus strand of JANXMQ010000182.1, from coordinate 9,049 downwards.
AATGGCGGTCTGGAACACCGGACCTTTCGGGCCTTGGAGGTCGTTGTTTGTGAATTTCGCGATGATGTCCGCGCCAAGTTCCACACGCGCTTCCGCGATAGCGGTGCGGCGGTTCGGGGATTTTTCCGAGATGTCCACCATCGTTGGTTGGCCTGCGCGGACGTGGGTGAAATTTAGTTTATCAGAGTCCATCGTTGTTAGAGCCAAGGGGTGAATGGGAAGGCGGCGGCGATGGCAGTCCCCTCCCCGCGCGGCGGCAGAGTGAGGAATCCATCGCTCTTGAGCAAGCCAATGAAATCGCCGCTGTTGCCAGTGGCGGCGGGTTCGGCCCGGCCATCGGTGCGGAGAGCGACAGGCAGGTGCCGCGTGAAATCGGGAAGCTGCATAGTCTTGTCATCCAGCACGACGTTGCGGCGCTGCGGTCGCGGCAGGCCGGATGCCACGGCGAGGGCCGGAAGCACAAAAGCATGCAGTCCGGTGAGCGCGGAAACCGGGTTACCGGGCAGGGCGACAATCACCTGCCCGCCCGGCCCGAGCCAGTAGCCGGCGGGTTTTCCTGGACGATGGGTGACGCCGTGGAAAATTTTCCGGCAGCCGAGTTCGCCTAACAGCGATGGGATAAAGTCGCGGTCACCCATCGATACCGCACCCGTTAGAACCAGCCAGTCATGCGTGGCGAGCAGCGCGATCATGGCTGGCCGGGCGATAGAAATTTCGTCATTCAAGACTCCCACCTGCTGCGGTGGATGGCCCGCGCGTGACAAGGCGGTGGCCAGCGAGTGCGCGTTGGATTGGCGGATCTGGTGAGGCGCGGGAAATTCGTCGATTGAGACGAGCTCGTCGCCAGTCGCGATGACGGCGATTTTCGGCAGGCGGGAAACCTCCAACCAGGCAGCACCACAGGCGGCGACGACCCCGATTTCCCGTGAGCCTAACAAAGTTCCTGTTACTAGCAGAACTTGTCCCTGATCCGCATCGCTACCAGTGCTGTGGATGAAACGTCCGGCGGCGGGTGCGGCGGAATCGGTGAATTTCACCTCGCCCTGGAAATTTTCTATCACCTCTTCCAGCGGAATAATGCAGTCGGCCCCAGCCGGACAGGGTGCGCCGGTCATGACTTCCACGCAGGTTCCGGGTTCGGGTGTTAGAGCGGGCGCGGGTCGGCCTGCCGGGGCTGAACCCGTTAGGCGAAACGTACGTTGCCCCGCCTGCCAATCCGCAAATCGCAGGGCGTAGCCATCCATCATCGCGCGGTCAAAGGCGGGAAAGGCCCGGTCCGCCGTGATATTTTCCCGCAAAACGCGCCCGGTGGCCTGTTCCAAACGACAGCGCTCGGCAGCCAGCAGCGGCGAGTTTTTCAGCAGCAATTCCAGCGCCTCGGGAAAGGAAATCATGCCTGAATCTTCGATTCCATAACCCGTGCGCCAAGCGAAATGCATCTGGATCACGAATCTGATGGTCTGCCAGTTGACTTTTCTGTCATCGAACGCCATACCCCGCCTATGTCGTCAGCATTGCCACCCAAGCCCCGCATCGTCGGACCCAAGGTCCGGATCTGCATTGTGGCATCGAAATACAACGAGCAGTTCACCGATGCGTTGGTGGAAAACGCCATTGAGGAGCTTGGGGAGCTGGTACCGCAGGGCCGCGTTGATCTGATCCGTGTCCCCGGTGCCTTTGAAATTCCCGTGATGATCGCCTCGATTCTGCAACGGGATCCACCGGCCTGCGTGATCGCATTGGGCCTGATCATCCGAGGTTCGACCGAGCATGCGGACCTCGTCGCCAGTGCCGTGACGGATGCACTGCAACGGTTGGCCGTCGAGTCGTTGAAGCCAGTGATTCATGAGGTCTTGCTGGTGGAAGATGAAAAACAAGCCTATGCCCGCTGCATTGGCCAGACGCTCAACCGGGGCAGGGAGGCTGCGCGGGCGGCGGCCTCGATGATCGATATTTTTCAAGAACTCGACCGCTCCATGCCACGCAACGCCAGCCTAAAGAAGCACCGCAATGCCTAGCCGCCGCCACATCCGCGAAGCGGTCGTGCAGTTTCTTTATTGCGCCGATCTGGAGGGCGGCGCGGACCCGGCGGAGTTGCGCGGCCCATTCTGGGATTTTGTCACGGAATCGGATCGCCGCAGTCTTTTACTTGCGACGTTCCGGACAGTCCATCACCTCGCTCACGGTCGGGAGGGACGCTTGGTCGAATTTGCCGAGCGTCATCTGATAGCAAACACGCTGCTCTCGGCATGGCCGCTGGCGGAAAGTTTGAAAACCGACCTCAAACGGATCGCCGAGCTTGAGTCCGGTTGGAGTTCCTCGTTGGCGAAAATGGAACGCCTGCCGAAAGATGATGACGACGCATCGGTGGCGGAGAGTTTCAACACCGCGCTGAGGCTGTTTTTCAAACTGGACCGCGAGTTGGCCGCAGCCCGCAAGCGGTTCCTCGAAGGGCTGGAAGATTTCCCCGCGCTGCGTGGACAACTCGAAGCGGTGACGGCATCCATCCGGCGGCTGCAACGGATTTCCGACCGCCTGCGGATGGTCGAGGAACCCGAAAAATTTCCCGAACAAGCGGATCTCGCCCGGCTGCGGGATTCCAAGGCGGAAATCCATGCCCTGCGGAAAAAGGCGGACGAGTTGGTGGATGCCATCCTTGCCATGAAGGAGCAGATCGACGCCACCCTCGCTGCGGTTGTAGAAAATTTTTCCCCGGAGCGCATCGACCCGGTGGACCGCGCAATTCTCAGACTGGGGACTTACGAAATCCTCCACGCGGCGACCCCGCCGAAGGTGGCGATCAACGAGGCGATCGAGCTAGCCAAGCGCTTCGGCACGACCGACTCGAAGCGCTTTGTCAACGGCGTGTTAGACAAGATCGCCAAACAAACTGCGACGACATCCGAAAGTCAGGACGTTTTGTAATTGGTATGCTGCGGGGCAACCGTCATAACACGTCCCTAAATGCGCTACCCCACCCAATTTCAGCAAAAAACCCTATGGCACGCCGCCACCGGAGTTTCCATTCTCATCCTGGGGGCCTTGGTCGTCAGTCTGATCTGGCTGGTCGGCTACATCTTCGGCTTTCTCCAACCCGTGCTCGTCCCGTTGATCGTGGCTGGCATCGTGGCCTACGTGTTAGACCCGGTGGTGCGGTTTCTGGAAACGCGCGGCTTGAGCCGCATGTGGGCCGTCATCAACGTTTTTCTGGCAATTCTGGCCTTCGCTACCTTACTGGTCGCGGCGGTGTTGCCGGGCATCCAACGCAGTCACGGAGCCTTGCGGAATTTTCTAACATCTCCACCGGGTCCTCACCCGACCAAGATTTTGGAAAAAGCCATCACCCCGAAAACGCCGGACGTCACGCCTGTCGATGACGCCCCAGAACAACTCGCGCCCGCGCTCGTCGGCTCGCTGCAACGGCTGCGGAAGGATCATCAAAACGACCCGATTGGCTGGATTCTAACGGAAATCGACGATCAGGGCCGCGCCGAGGTTCATCCCATGAAGGAGGGCGAAACCGAATCCTTGGATGACTTCGGCCGCACCCGTGGCGGGCGCATGGTAGTGGAGAATCTCGATGTGATTTTCAAAACCAGCCGGACTTGGCTATCGGACGGATCCACCAAAGTACTGTCATTTCTCGGGCTGGTCCTCGGCATGATCATGGTGCCGGTTTACCTGTTTTTTTTCCTCAAGGACTCCGCATACATCCGTCAGCACTGGCATGACTACGTGCCGCTCAAGGCCTCGCGCTTCAAGACCTCGCTGGTCGAAACGCTCCAGGAAATCAACGGCTACCTGGTCTCGTTCTTCCGTGGACAGGTGCTAGTCGCGGCCATCGATGGGATTCTGGTGGGGATCGCTCTAACTATTTTCGGTCTGCCTTACGGACTGCTCATCGGGATTTTCATGGCGATACTCGGGGTAATTCCCTACATCGGCAATATCCTCTGCCTGATTCCCGCCTGCATCATCGCCTATCTTCATGCGCAAAGTAGCTCGGTATTTTTCCACATGAGTCCCTGGGCTTACGTCGGCTGTGTGTTAGGAATTTTTGTCGTCGTCCAACAGATCAACTCGCTGGTGACCGCGCCGAAAATCGTCGGGGATTCCGTCGGGCTGCATCCACTGACGGTGATTTTTTCGATGTTATTCTGGTCACTGGTGCTCGGCGGCTTTGTCGGTGCCTTGTTAGCCGTGCCAATGACGGCGGCGGTGAAGGTGCTTTTCCGGCGCTTTATCTGGGAACGCCAGTTGCGGGAGTCAACGGAATTCGGCCCCGACACGGAATTCGACCACCCCTAAGGGCCTGCGGCGGCAGCAAGGCCCCCCGCCTCGCGCGACTGGAATTCTCCCCCCGGATTATCCCAGCTTGGCGCGAAACGAGAGGCAAGACAGGCTTGGGGAAAGCGCCCCTGACAGCAAGGCGATTTCCTCACCGACCGCAAGAAGTTGTCCAATTCAAGCGCACTACTGGTGAATGCGCGTGTTGATGGATTTTTGCGCCTGCTCAAGGAGGACTCTCAACTCCGAATCGGCACCCGGCAACGCCGCCGCCAGAACTGGCAGACTGTCAGTCCCTCCCACGCGCCCGAGAATCCGGACTGCGGAGTAACGGATGGTCCCCCGGGTGGTCGCCATCCGCCGGATCACGGTGGCTTCGATTTCCGGGCCTATGTCCGCATACGCGGACTCCCAAGCCATCGGATTCTTAACCCAGAGTTCATCGAGGATAGGAATCACCTTTAGGTTCTTTTCCTTAACGATCAGCGCGATCATTTCCGGCGGGATTTCTTTGCTCACGGTGATCAATTTCCCCACTTCTTTCAATGCCGCTTCACCGGCCGGTCCGGGCTTATCGGACCATTGCGACAGGGCTCGGCAAACATTCCCCTTAAAGTCCACCGCGCTGTCTCCGAGCAAGGAGATGAGCTTGCGGGTGATGTCCGCACGATACAGTTTCGGCTCGGCTTCCGCGAGGCGCTGGACCGCCCGCTTGACCCGCTCCAAGTCGATGCTTTCCAACTCCCGTTTGTTCAAATCGTAAAACGCCGGATCTTCCTTTTTGGAGAGTTTTTCAATGGAACCTTCCATAAAGGCCTCGTTGCGCACCCGCACCTCGACCACCGAGATTTCAGGATAGATTTTCTCAGTCTGGCCGAGCACATTGGCCAGATCCGCGAGTTCCTGCAGGGATTGATTGATCCCAGTGACCACCAGCAGATAGTCCCCGCCATCCCGTGGGTAGAAATGCGAGGACGGATCTGCGCTGGTGACACGCAGAATGTAATCCCTGACCAAAAACCGGTTGCTGTCACTCAAGCCCCTGAGCCACAAACCGGCCGCATGACGGGTGCTGCCATCCGCAGCCAGGCGTTCGATTTCCGTGACCAGCGGTCCGGTACCGATCCGGTTGCGCAAAGTGGCGATTTCGTTGTTTTCCTGGGGATTCTTGCCGGTGACATCGATGGATGGAAGGTCTTCCTTTTGGCCGACGATCTTGCCTGATGGCAGCGGCACCGAGCCTCCTCTGAAAAAAAACGGCACGGTCACCAAGCCCCCGCATAGAAGCGCGCCGGCGGCAAACGCTTTCAATCGGGCTCTGGGATTTGCGTAGATGAGCAACCCCACTCCAAGCACACTCGCAAATGCCACCATCACCATGCGGTTGCTGAAAATCATCCCATCTAACATCCCACCCCGCCCCGCCCCTAACATCAGCAACAGACCCAGCAAGATCATCCCGGATACCCCCGCAATCCCGGCGATGATCCGGAGCGGAGAGCTGGGTTCCAGCACCGCAGGGTCCGGCATATTGGAGTAACGGATCGGCTGTCCCCCCATCGATACCTCGCCGCCGCTCATCGGCACCCGTTGGAAGCGATGCAAATCCAAACTGTGCCGTTCTCCGGGGTATGACTTCGGCCCCCGCACGATGACGGCGTCGTTGATCCGGAAACGATGTTCACACCCGCCGCACTCGACTGTGCGTTCACGCAAGTCCTCCCCTACTTTGAACCGTTGCCCGCAAGAGGGGCAGCGGATCAGCAATAGCGAATCGTCGTGAGTCGGAGCAGGCATGTGGATGATGTTATTCTTGAGGCAAAGCCAGAGGATTGCAACTCCAAGCATCACCCGCCACCCGGAGCTTGGAAAGCCGATTCCCGATTGCAGCAAATTTTGTTTGGAAACATTAGAAATTGACGTTTCCAGAATTTCAGCATATCAACTCAATCAAACCAAGCCGATGATGAATCCACTCAGCCTCAGCCCGCTCCCAATCCTCCGCACCGACGAGGACTCTGGAGCCTTCCAAATGGAGCGTGAAGGCTTTGTGGATGACGCGGTCGTGATCCAAATGATGATTGGGCCACTCCCAGGTCGCAGTGTGGCGGACCCCACAGACCTTGCGCTGGCGGCGGATGACAATGACTTCGCGGGCTGGCAACTCGCCGCCACTACCTTTTCGCGGACCATCACGGCAGCGCCGGAAATAACCCGTTCAGTGTTCCGGCGGGCCACTCCACCAGTCGTCGAGGAACCCGGTATTGGCCCCCCTCATCAGGGCGAGCACCGCTGGTGGCTAGCAGGTCTGGCCGGCGTCCTCTCCACCCTGCTGTTTTCCGTGCTCTTGCTTTCGCTATCATCGCGTCCGGGAACTCAATTTGAGACGCTGTTCATGCCACGGATGTTGACCACCGCGCGGTCAACTCCGCCCCAAAAGCCTGAGGCTCCAAAGCTCACACCCGAGTTAACCGGAATTACGCCGAATCAGCCTTGAACCGCCGGATGGTCGATTGCGCCGCCATGATTGACGCCTAGGACCCGGCAGCGCATGCTTCTCGCGCATGTCCCGCCCCGGATTAATTCTCAAAATCACCTGCCACGATCAACCGGGCATCGTTGCCAAGGTCGCCGGTTACGTGGCCGGACATCGGGGAAATCTCGTGGAATTCGCCCAATTTTCCGACAAGCTCGGAGGAAAATTTTTCGCCCGTCTGGAAATCGAGACCACGGATATCGACGTCGAGGCTCAGGATTTCATCGACGGCTTCGGCACGCTCGGACGCTCATTGCAGGCGAACTGGCATTTCCGCAGACTGCCCTATCGCATGAAAACTGCGGTGCTTGTGACCAAAACCGACCACTGCCTCAACGAAATCCTCTGGCGCGCGGAACTCGACGAACTCCCCATCGAAATCACCTCGATCATCGGCAACCGCAGCAACTGCCGCGCCGTCGCCGAACGCGCGGACATCCCGTTTCATGAAATCAACATGGATGGAGAAAACCGCGCCCCCGGCTTCGCCCGTATCCGTGAAATCATCGCGGAACTGGAGGTCGAACTGGTCGTCCTCGCCCGCTTCATGCAAATCCTGCCCGATGATTTCTGCCGCGATTACGCGGGCCGTATCATCAACATCCACCACAGCTTCCTCCCTGCCTTTATCGGTGCCAATCCCTATCAGCAGGCCTACGAACGCGGGGTGAAATTGATCGGAGCTACCTGCCACTACGTCACCGCCGACTTAGATGCCGGGCCAATCATCGAACAGGAAGTGGACCGCGTGCAGCATTTCCACACGCCTAATGACCTGGTCCGCCTCGGCCGCCATTGCGAACGGATCGCACTCGCCAAAGGCATCCGCTTCCATGTCCACGACCGCACCATCATCGACGGCCACCGCGCGATTGTTTTCCCGGATTAGTCGAAATTGCAGGCTTTACAAGCCGCGTGCGGGCGCTCATTTTTCGCCTCCCTTCAAGGAGAGGTGGTCGAGTGGTCTATGGCACCTGATTCGAAATCAGACGTAGTGTAACAGCTACCGTGGGTTCAAATCCCACCCTCTCCGCCATCTAGTGGGATTACAGTAGTTTCTGCGTTCTGGTTCGGCTTCATGGTTGTTTTGGTGTAAGGCAATTTAGTTGATGTCGCATAGTCTCGCACTGGATAGCGCTTGTTTGTCGGAAATTAGTCAGAAACCCTTCAAAAAAGCTGTCACGGATGCGGGTGAATTTGAACCCCCACCAACTGCCCTAGCAGTCTGTCGGACTTAGGAAGCACAATATACAGCTTCTAGGGCCGCTTGCGACACATCAGATTGTGGTATAAATAGGTTAATTTAACAGATAGATTGAGCGGGACAGATCGTCCTCAAAATCTCGTTAAAAATGACTACCAGATATCGTCTTGGCTGTAACACCAGATACCATATGTTGATTTCGAGTGAAATTTGAAGTCCGACAGACTGCTAGCTACGCCCTAGAATAGGAACGCAATCTGCTGAGGGTAATTTTTAGGAGGAATCGATCCAGACGACGGACGTGTGACATATCGAGGCCTACAATCAAAGGCCTTTCGGGGAATCCCCTTCCCAACGGCCTTTCGGGCATCCCACCGGCGTGCGACATGGGCGCGCGGAAGCTCGCTTTCCCTTTGGCAACTCTGAGCGGGACGCATATCCGGAGAGCTGGGACGATGAGACGGCGGAGCAACTGGATAAGGTTTTCGCCGCTCTTGGCATCGAATACCTAAGCATTCGTGGCAACCATTCTACCCCGCACATGTTCGATGGGTTCATTATGCTACCGAACAAATTGCTACCTGGCTACAGCCGGTTGGAGATTAACGGCGAATCGTGGTTGTTTGTGGGCGGAGCTGTCAGCATCAACCGCATCGAGTGGGAGGCATGAAAGACCTAGTGTCCCGAAGAAGAAATGGTGTTGTGCGAGGATTTGGCGCAGCCTGCGGATGTGCTAGTCACTCATGCAGGCCCTCATGGTTGTCTCCTCCCTTCAACCCGTTGGTGGAAGGGTTCATCCGTAGCGAGGAAGCGGTCGGCTGCAGCTCATTGCGGCAGGAACGGGCGGATGTAGTGCTCCGTGAAGTGCGCAAAATGAGTGGCTAGCAGCCTGTCGGACTTAGAGCTAAAAACTCGACCAGTCTCAATAAGGTGGGTTTTAAGGGGGGCTATTCTCAATTCAACGCCAACTCAGGTTGATCAAAATACGTACAGCCGATTCTCAGCGCGTTAACTCGCTAAGT
>JANXMQ010000144.1 GCA_025354565.1 Akkermansiaceae bacterium | reverse complement strand
CGGGAGTCGCCGTGTGAACTGGGAGGACAAAAGCGAGAGTGAGTAACAGGGCGGAGATTTCCATAGATAAGGGAAATATATTTAGCGCGGGAGCGTCACCGCACCCGTAGGATACCACGACTTTCAGTTATCCCCATCAATTTTCAGAGCTGTCTGGTGGAATGGTTCTTGCGGTGGCTCTACAGATCAGATAGACAGGGAAATGCAAAACTCGCATTCTGCCCGCTGTGGCTTGGCCATGCTGTCCGGTGCGGCCTACGCCGCCGCTTATCCGCCGCTTGGTTGGAGGTGGATGGTGTTCGTCGGACTGGCCGGATTATTGATTGCGCTGCGCGGACAGAAAGGCACCCATGCACGGGCTATTGGATTTCTGCATGGAATGACGGCCTATGCCCTAAGTTTGTCATGGTTGTTCCACATTTTCGGGTGGCTCGTCATATTGCTTTGGGCAATCCTCGCTGCGTTCACTGCACTATTCGCGGAAATGCAAGGGCGGGCTCTCGTGCGGGGAATCTCGGGTTACAAGCTTGTAGTCTTCACGACGGTCAACTGGTGCGGTTGGGAATTCATACGGGCGGAGTTGTTTCCACTGAAATTTCCTTGGATGACTCCCGGTTTGGCAATGGGCCCTAACTTTTTACTGCCATGGATTGGGGTTTATGGGGTTGGTGCGCTCGTGATGTTAGGTGTGGCGATGTTATTAAGTCGGAAATGGGTGCAGGCGGGATGCGTCGCATGCATTCTTGCCACCGCCATTTTCCTGCCCACCCGCATTTCTCCACCCGCAGAAAACGACTCACGGTCCATCGCAGTGGCAGGGCTGCAGTATGAAAGTGTATCGCTCGATCAATTTGTACAAAGAACTCGTGAAATCTCACCGGCGATCAGGCATGTGGTTTGGCCCGAGTATGCGGCACCTTTCGATATCCAGTCGAGTCGGCGCGATTGGGACATATTGCTAAAACTCTGTCGTGATCGAAACATCACACTCACGCTTGGTACCCAGTCCCGTCCTGGCGGCGGCGAGGCTTGGCGCAACATTGCCCTAACTCTTGACGCAACCGGTGTTCGCGGCGAACACACTAAAGTTCACACGGTTCACTTATTCAACGATGGCACCCCCGGAACGACTGCGTTACCGGTCGAGACAAACCATGGGAAAATCGGCACGCCGATCTGTTTCGACTGCGATTATGAAAATGTCATTCGCAAGATGACATCTGCCGGGGCGGAGTGTTTTCTGGTTCCCATGATGGATGCGGAATCATGGACGGCTCGCCAGCATGACCAGCATGCCGAGCTATTTAGGATTCGTGCCCGTGAGAACGGTCGCTGGATGTTAGTCTGCGCGACATCCGGCATCTCACAATTGATTGATCCGAATGGTTTTGTCCACACGCGTTTGGCTGCAATGGCACAGGGACCGATTACAGGGGTTCTTTTCAGAGAAAATCGCCTCACGTTTTATACTGCCTACGGGTGGTTGATTCCATGGTGCCTCCTCGGCGGCGCAATCGTCAGTTGGCTGAGGATAGTGGTCTTTAAATCACCATTGAGAGAGAATAAAAATCCGCGTGAGAGCCGAGATTAGGTAACAATTTGCTTCACGACATTTCCTGCAATGTCGGTAAGACGGAAATAGCGGCCCTG
>JANXMQ010000140.1 GCA_025354565.1 Akkermansiaceae bacterium | reverse complement strand
CGCCCACGCTGCCAAGCGTCAATTCCCCCACCACCCGGAAATCCGTCTGCCGCACCGGCACCGGAAGACCCTCAAGGCCACGCAGGATTTTTCACAAACGACTTGGTGACCGTGATGTGGACGGGCAGCTTCATCCACGTGATGTCCGTGCCTTTGCTGGAGTTCGTGGTGACCGTGCCTTTGAGTTCGAGCGCCTCGTCGAGCATGGTTTCCAGATTCACCGTGACCTGGCCGGTGAGTTCCACCGCCCCGCCGCTCTGGCGACCATCGGCTTTGAAATCGCCGCCCGTGCTGTGAATGTTGATGTCGATGACCGCCGATTTGCCGAGAAGCGACTGGCGGATTTGGCGGAGACGCATCGTGCCGATGGTATGCGCTTCGGGGAAATCCCGTTCGACCAGCATCTTCACCCAAGCAGGATCGAATTCCCAAGAGTCGCCCAGATTGAGCTCACGCGCGGGATACCAATCGCGCTTCAGATAGACTTTGAGTTCGTCGATTTCCTTTTGCACGCGAGTCAGCGGCACCGAGCCATCCAGTTCGAATTTCCAATCCCCCTTAGGAGTCTTCGACATCGTGAACATCTTGCTAGCTAGCGGGCTGTCGTCGGCAATGTTTTCGGTTTTGCCATCGATGACAGTTTTCGTGTGGGTCGAGATTTTCGCCACCTTGACCATGCCTCGGCGGCTACCGTCCGCAGCGGGATCGCGGAAAGTCCAGACCAGGTCGCGTTCGCGAGTGATGAAAATCCTCCCCGCCGTGGATTTCCCGGCCAAAGTTTGCCGGATATTGCCGTCAGGAGTCTCTGACTTGGTCACCAGACGGACGCTCTCCCCCGCCTTGCCACGCACCGGGCCGAACACAACACCAGCAGAAGCCGTGGCACAAAGAGCCACCATGGCGAAAACGAATCGGGCGGAATGGGAAGGCATCATAGAAGGCAAGATTCCCGCGTCAGCCGATTCGGGTCAATCTCAAATCAGGCAGAATCTACTCCAGCTCCCATCTCATTTCCTACCATTAGATAATGAACGTGTGTGAGTGGCACGAAAATTTTTCCCATCATAACCGGGCAAACACCTGCTTCGTCATTCGGCATGCCCCCCCGTTCATAGGTTGCCCGGTAGGTGACGTAACCAGGAACAAGCCGTTTCCGATACCCGTCCGGCGTAGCGAGTCCTCGGGTCACGCAGGCGGATGATTTTTTGTACGAGTGAAATCTGGGATTGAAGGACATTCAGATTTTCCTGTCGTTCAGTCGTGGAGGTAGGTCTTGGGGCGGTAAAGGTAGGCGAAAGGGATGTAGAGGAGGGTGGTGGCGAGGACGAGCCAGGTGAAGAAGCGGAAGTAGGCGGCACCTTCGAGCTTGCTTTGGCCGCCGGAGAACTCGGTGCGGGTGAAGCCGGCGACGATGGGTTTCTCGTGGATGCCGAGCTCGGCCTTGCGGCGGCCTAGCCAGGTGCTGGCGGCGGGGGGGGCGTCGCTGTCGGCTTTTTCGATGAGGATGCCGAGGTCCCATTGGGTCTTGGGGGTGTGGTCGGGACCGGCGCTGGAGATGCGGGCGTGGGTGGAGTCGATGAGGTCGTAGATGAGGGGATTCCCCCAGGGGTCGGTGACGGTGCCGATGAGTTTGCGCCCGGCGTCGTTGCTGGGGAAGGTGTCTTTGGCGGCGGTCTCGATGGCGGTAGCGGCGGCTTGGAAGGTCTGACGGCCGGGGATTTCGATGGAATCGAGGTGGCCATTGGTGCAACGGGCGACGAAGTCGTCCGGGGTGCCGGTGGTGCCGTCGTAGCCGGGGAGGGTGATGGTGCGGGGGGAGGTTTGCCAGTCGGCGGGGAGCTGGGCGGTGGCGGTGGCGAATTGGTTTTCGGCGGCGGAGGGGACGTTGATGAAGTGGTTGAACTCGGCGGTGAACTGATTGCCACCCCAGACGGAGAGCCAGAAGAGGGCCATGATCCAGGATTTCATGGAGCGGGGAGCTTGGGTGTAGGCAAACTCGAGACAGACGATGGAGACGAAAATTTCCGAAACGGTGATGATGACGTAGGCGATGATTTGCCAAGCGATGGAGGGGCGTTGGCCGGCGTCGATCCAGGTTTGAATCCAGGTGAGCACGACGTAGGTGGCGACCATGAGCACCATGCCGAGGCCGATTTTGCGGAGCGGGGTTAATGGGAAGTGGCGGTTGATGAAGGGGTAGATGAAGAAGGTGAAAAGGGGGATGAAGATGAGGATGAGGATGGGATTGACGGCTTGGATTTGGGCGTCGAGCCACTTGATGCCGAGGAAGTGAAGGTTCATCTGCTCTGCTTGAAGAATCCATGAGGAGCCGGACTGGTCGTAGAGGGACCAGTAAACAGCCATGAAGGTGAAGAGGGGGATGAGCTTGCTGATGGCGATGAGGCCGTCGCGGGAGAAGGCTTCGCGGAAGAAGTGCCACCCGGCGGGGGGGATGTGGACGAAGCGGTTGCGGCCGAGCCAGAACATGAAGGTGGCGATGGCCATGAGGACGCCGGGGACGCCGAAGGCCCAGTGGGGGCCGTATTTTTCCAAGAGCCAGGGGGTGAGAAGGGTGGAGAAGAAGGAGCCGAAGTTGATGGAGAAGTAGAACCAGTTGTAGATGCGGGAGATGAGGTGGTGGTTGTTTTTCCCGAACTGGTCGCCGACGTGGGCGGAGACGCAGGGCTTGATGCCGCCGGAACCGAGGCAGATGAGGAGGAGGCCGGCACCGAGCCACCAGGGTGCGTGGCCGTAATTGCCCATGCAGGCGAGGGCGGCGTGACCGAGGCAGTAAACGATGGAGAGTAAGAGGATGGTGAGGTATTTCCCGAGGAAAATATCGGCAAGTAAGGCGCCGAGGAGGGGGGTGAAGTAAACCCAACTGGAGAACTGGTGGTAGTATTCTACGGCCTCGTTGCTGGAGAGGGCGCGGCCTCCGGCACCGTCCATGAAGTGGAGGTATTGGACCATGAAGACGAGGAGGATGGTCTTCATGCCGTAGAAGGAGAAGCGCTCGGCGGCTTCATTGCCAATGATGTAGGGGATGCCGGGGGGCATACCGGCGGTTTCCAAGGGGGTGGTGCGGTGGCTCATGAGGATGGGGTGGATTCTGCGATGACGGTGCGGAGGAGGGTTTCGAAGTCGGCGATGATGGCGGGCCAGCCGAGTTGCTGGGCGGTGCGGCGGGCGGCGGCGCCGAGGGTGGCGCGGAGGGCGGGATCGAGGAGTCGTCCGGCGGCGGCGAGGAAGGCGGGTTCGTCGCCTTTGGGGACTTTGAGGAGATTTCCCCCGTGGATGCCATGCCAGGCGGCGGCGGCGTAGTCGTAGCTGAGGACCGCCATGCCGCTGGCCATGCCTTCGATGAGGACGTTGCCGAAGGTTTCGGTCTCGCTGGGGAATAAAAGGATGTCGGCGGCGGCGTAGCAGTCGGCGAGGTCTTGGCCGGTGAGGTAGCCGGGGAAGCGGACTTCGGGGTGGTCGCGTTGCAGCTTGGCGCGGGCGGGGCCATCGCCGACGACGAGGCAGATCATGTCGGGGCGGGAGCGGCGGAGGTGGCTGAAGGCGCGGATGGCGAGGCCGATGTTTTTCTCGATGGAAACGCGGCCGACGACGAGCGCGATGGGGGCGTCGTTTTCCACGCCGAAGGACTGGCGGAGGGCATCGCTGCGGCGGGCGGGTGAAAATAAGGAGGTGTCCACGCCGCGGCCGAGGGTGGAGACTTTGGCGAAACCGGCGGCCACGAGCTTGTCGCGGGCTTCCGGGGAAGGGACGAGGGTGCGGGCAAGGCGGCGGTGGAACCATTGCTGATAGCGCCAGACTTGTTTGCCGATCCAGTGGGTGCCGTAGTTTTCTAAATACTCGCAGAAATTCGTGTGGAAGCCGCCAACGACGGGGATGCCTAGGCGCAAGGCGGCGGCAGTGGCGGAGAAGCCGAGGGGAGTCTCGATGGCGACGTAGATGATGTCTGGACGGTTTTTTGTCCAGCGGCGGCGGAGTTCGCCGGGCCATGGTGCACCGACTTTGACCTCCCAATAGCCGGGCAAGGGCCAGGAGAGGACGGTGGTTTCGTGGGTGCTGTGGGCCTTGCCGGAGCGGATGATTTCCACGCGGTGTCCTCGCTCGCGCAAGCCGGTGCAGAGGTGGCCTAAGGACAGGGAGACGCCATTGATGTCGGGGACAAAGGTGTCTGTAACCACCTCGATACAAAGCGGTCTGGCGATTGCGGATGTCCGTTCTGGAATCAATCTGAGTGGGTCTTACGCGCGGATTTCACCCAGAGTTTTTTCAATAAGGAAACGGCTTTCAACTGCCAATCGCGACGGTCGCCGATGACTTCGTCTGACGTGAGAATCCGAGCCACCTTGAGGGCGGTGGTGAACTCACCGGTCGCGGGATTCAAGTAACGGGGATATTTCACCAAGGCACCGCAGACGAGGGCTTCTAGGGTGAGCCGACGCTGCCTGCGTGGGCATTTCATGTTGTCGGTGGTGAGCCCCCAACCGGCGTAAAAGGGCAGGCCGTAAGTGACGACGGGCACCTCGCGGATGAGAGCTTCAAAGCCGACGGTGGAGGTCATGGTGTGGACTTCGTCGCAGACGGCGAGCCAATCGAGCACATTTCCCTCGGTCACGGCGAGATCGGAGGCGGCGGCAAAACCGCCGGGTAAAACGCTGCCATGACGCGCCCCGGCGACGAGGTCCGGGTGGGCTTTGAAAATCAAGTAGGCGTCCGGCTCGGTGGCGCGAACTGCGTGGAGGAGGTCGATGTTCGTGGTCACTTGTGGGCTGCCGAATTCGATGGAGGCATCCGCCTCGACTTGGCCGGGAACGAGGATGATTTTGCGACCTTGGGTGAGTTTCTCATCGAGGCTCACGCGATCGCCGGGGAGGTTGTATTTCGTCAGGCGTTTTTCGCGCAGCACTTGGATGAGTTCGCAGGCGGAGGAGAGATCGGCAGCGCTGAATTCATGGTTGAGCAAATTTTCCAAATCCGAGGGAGCGGCGGCGTCGAAGTAGATGCCGCGCTCGTCGAGCACCCACGAATAGGGGAAATTGAAGGCCGCGCCGAGGCCTTTCGAGCGGAGGAAACCATCCTCGACCCGCACGGCTCGGCCATGGAAATTTTCCGGGATGACTGGTCGGCGGCCCCACACGAGCAGCCGGGTGTCCGGGTGGGCGCGGGCTTCGGAAATTTCCTTCACCTGGGTAAGATTGCTGGCGGGGCCGCGCAGATAGTCCGGTACGATTTTTCGCTTCCACGGTGAGAAGCCGACGGTGACCCAGGAGCCGCGGTTCCGGCGGAACATCTCCTTTTGCAGGGCGAGGTGTTCGAGGATTCCCCCGAAGCCACAAGGTTCGTGGGTGTCGGGATCGAAATAATGGCCGTAGCGGAGGTATGACGCTTGGAAGAGTTGGGTTAAGGAAACCGGGTGGCGCGGCTTGGAGGCTGCGGCGCGGTCCTCTGTCAGGCCACGTCCGGCGAAGAAGGGAGTGCCGTAGGTGACGACTTTTTTGCCGTGGATGAGAGCTTCCATTCCCAGCAACGAGCTCCCGACCATGACGGTGTGGCAAAAGCTAAAACACTGGGCGGGGGACAAGTCGGGAGGGAGTAATTTCACCCGTGAATCCGTTAGTAATGCCCCCGGAAAGCACGAAATTTTCTTACGGAAGAGGTGATCTGGATGCGCCCGGACATACACCGGTGCCCCCTGACTTGCGTCCAATGCATCCCGCAGCATCCGGTCGAAGTCGCCAACGGTAAGTCCGCCATGGCGGATTGAGGCATCTCCACGCGATTGATCGACAACCAATATGCCCGGTTCGTCGGGCAGGTAATCATCGCGATATTCACCGGGGAACCAATTGTACTTGGACGCCCCGATTTCACGGAACCGTGCCATGAGTTTTTCCGGATTTCCGGCGCTCTCGGGTTGGTCAGTCATCCAGCCCGTAGGTTCTCCCGAGTCGAGGGCCAAAAGCAGATCCGATTCACCCTGCGCGGCGTAATGAATGCCCAGCGAATCCGCGATGAGACCGTACACCGTGCGCCCGCCAGGCCGAAGCGAACGCACGAACGCATCCTCTAAAAGTAACAGCCTGCCGCCTTCGCGTTTCACCGCTCTGAGCGCGGCCCGCCCACTAGGCCGGAGTCCCCAGCCGACCCGGATAGCTTGGTGATCCGCAGCCTGTTTTTCCAAAAATGCGGCGAGTAAGGGATGGCTCAATACCTTGCGGTAAATCCATCCGGCTGCCCCCTGCGAATCTGGCTTCATCCGCAATCAGCTTCCTCAGGCACCGGGGGTATTGTCAACTCCGGGCGAGCAGTGTCTCCTCCCCGACCAAGGCGGCGACTTTTTCAAAATGCCGCTCCCATGTGGGCGGGCGGAAATTTCTGAGCTTTGCCTCCTGCTCCAAGCGGGCGGGAGAATCGTCACGGGCGTAGTCGAGGATCGTCTCGCCCCACGCTTTCCCGTCAAGTGGCGAAAGCAATATCGGAATTCCTTGGCCAGCTTCTTGGAATGGCGGAATCGACGAACCAATGACCGGCACGCCCATGGCCAAGGCCTCGACCATCGGCATCCCCCACCCTTCCACAAACGAGGGAAACAGCATTGCCTGCGCACCTCGCAGCAGCGGCCAAAGCTCGTCATCAAGTACGCCGTTCATTTCCCGAACGTGGCCTCTCAGTGATTCGCACCGATCTAACATCCGGAACAACGCCTCATTGTCCCAGCCCCTGCGACCAATTAAAACCAGCTCTGGAACTTGCTCGGCAGGCAGATTTTCCACAAAATCCCGCCATAAATGAATGATCAAGGTATGGTTCTTGCGTGGCTCGATCGTGCCTAACATGACGAAGTACGGCCGCTTGGAAGGGAATAAATGCGGATCGTAGCGCGAGTGCTCCATCACCCCCGAATCCACGCCGATCGGGATCACTTCGACGGGCAGCTCCGGCGCATCGAGGATCTGTCGCCAGACTTCCAACTGGCGCTTGGTGTATTCCGAATTCACGACCAAATGGGTGCCGTAGCGGAAGGCATTGCGGAGCCTCAGCAGGTGTTTTGCGCCTTCATATTCCCGACAATATTCTGGAAAATCGCAGGGTATCGTGTCGTGGATGAACATCACCCGTTTCAATTTCTTCTGTCGGGCCAGGGCCGCGAGATAAGCCGTCCGGGAAAGCATCGAGTGGGAAATTCCAAAAAAGCAGCCGTGCCGATTGTCACGCCGCCACCGCGCGTCCACCCGATAGGTCCGCTCGTCGGCGGACGGATCCAACAGATCCAAGCCAGATACCCCGATTCCACACAAATCCTGCAGGCACTTCGCCGCCTGGATTTCTGCGAGCCCCCGCCGCCGGGCCTGCCATTTTCCGGCCAAACGCAAGCGTTGGGCGGTGTCCCGGAAAGGCAGTAATTGGGTTGGGGTAAAACCCTCCTGCCTGCCCCGCCAAATGTCCTCCAGCTTGTCCGCGAAGGCATCTCCAAGGCGCTCGTCGATCACTGAAAATCCCGCAACGCCATGCACCATGTATTCCACCGGACCCAGAGTGCGGAGCCACATCAAATAGGCGAGGTCCACACGGTCGATGCCGCTGGGACTCGAAAAATTCGCGCGTTTGCACAAGCGGGTGAGGTCGAAAAATCTCATGGGTGATTCACAAGCAAGCTTTTAGCCAAAAATGGACTTACTTTCCAAGCCGATTCTCCACAAACTGACGTTCGGGCATTTGAGCCGGAAAAACGAATCTCCTACGTTTCCACGACGCCACTTCCTTTCGCCAACCGGGCTTGACATACCCGGCAAAAAGATCTTCATGGACTCGCTCGCCGACGATAGCGGCACGTTTGTTCGGCTGAGCTTAATTCCTGCATGCATCCCTTTCCCATGACAAAAGATCGGCTCCCGCCCCACCTGCTCAGTTTAATTTTATTCGTTCCGCTCGCTTCCTGCGGTATCATCTCCGAGACCGGTCCACTCAGAGGTAAAATTGAGGATCACAATCAAACTTACACGTTGATTCCGGTCAATTCCCGCGCCGATCTACCTGGTCCTCTCCGCAGTACCAGCATTGGAACCGTGCCACCGCCTGTCAAAGGGGGCGGCTACTCCGACAAGGTCCGCTCGCGGGATTCACTGCAGTTCATCTTTACCGACATCTCCGCGCAAAGCCCGTTTGCCAACAAAGGCGGTGATATCGGACCGATCGAAGTCCCCGAGGACGGGAACGTCAGCATCCCCTACGTGGGCACAATCCATATAACGAACCTCAGCCTCGCAGAAGTCTCGACCCTCCTGAACGAAAAGTTGAAGCCCATTTCCAGCACCGCTCTGTCAACTGTCCTGCGCAACGGTCGGATCGCACGCACCGCCAACGTCATCGGCTCAGTGAAATCACCAGGGGCCGTCCCCCTAGAACGCAGCGATATTAGCTCAATCGATCTACTCGCCGCAACCGGCGGACCAACCGATACCGAGCACTTGGTCAAATACACCCTGCGCCGGGATAACCACGACTACGTTTTTGATTACAAGACCTTCCGGCAGAAACCCTTCGCTGTCGAGGAAGGCGACTTGCTCAGTGTCACGCCGGATTCCTCGCAGCGATTCTATCTGATGGGGGCGGTTGTCAAACCCATGGCCGTACCGTTTCCCATACCGGAACCCACCCTCGCTGACGCCCTAGGCGCAGCCGCCGGACTCGATGAACAACGCTCCGATCCTTCTGGAGTTTTCATCTTCCGCAAGGGGAACCCGGATCTCGTATATACGATCAATCTAAAGGAGCCTACCGCCGTCCACCTCACCCAGCGGTTTGCCATGCAGCGCGAGGATATAGTTTACATTACGGAAGCACCGCTCACCCGCTGGAACAGGCTGATCAGCCAGATCGTCCCGACATCCCAAGCATACTCCAATTTCGCCCGTTTGGCTCCCACCAGCACTAGGTAACCGGATATCCCAGAAGACTTCACGATTATCCGGTAACGATTAACCGGAGCCAGCACGCATGCCCACCCCCATTTCAATACCGAAGCACTCGCCATGGGTCACCCAGATCCTAGTTATCAACGCTCTTTTTAAGAGGGAAGTTACAACGCGGTTTGGTCAGTATCGCCTCGGTCTTTTTTGGATGCTAGTCGAACCCTTGATTAGCGTTATTGTCATCGGCGTGCTCATCGCCACAATCGCTGGTAAAACAGTGCCTGAGATTCCCTATGCCTTCTTCTTGCTGCTTGGCAAATTGATGCTTAATGTCTTCAAGGGTTCTATGAGTACCGGTGTCCGAGCTATTGGTTCCAATCTCGCGCTTCTGGTTTATCCGACAGTGCAGCCCCTCGATACCTTCATTGCCAGATTTCTTTATGAACTGGTGATGTCGCTCATTGCTTTCGTATTGTTTTCTGTGGTCGGGATGTGGCTTGGTATAACCCTTTCACTCGCCAATCTCCACATAGTCTTGGTTTGCTTCTTGATTTCTTGGCTAATGGGCTGTGGCTTGGGCCTCATCTTTGGCGTCGCCTCCGCCCACTTTAAGGAAGTTGATAAATTTGTCATGTTGCTGACAAGCCCTTTGATGTTCATCTCCGCAGTTATATTCCCGCTATCAGCGTTGCCAACCGCGTATCAGCAAGTTCTTTTATACAATCCATTGGTACATACTATCGAGTTGAGCCGGAATGCACTTTTCCCCCACTATGCTATCGACGCGGAAACTCTGACTTACCCGCTGATGGTCTCTATTGTCGTTCTCGCCACCGGACTGATGTTGTTTCGCGGCAATCGCAATTTCCTAAGTCAGAGTTAAATTCCACACGCACGTGATCGAACTCCGCAATTTAACTAAATACTACCCCGTCAACAACGGAATCCGGTATGTGCTACGCGACGTATCACTCATTATTCCCAGTCGCACCAATCTCGCGGTTCTCGGGCCGAATGGCTCCGGCAAATCAACCTTCCTCCGCCTGATCGGCGGTGCAGAACCGGCGGATAGCGGAACAATCATCACGGATGAGGAGATTTCTTGGCCATTGGGCCTTAGCTCGGGTTTCCAAGGTTCGCTTACAGGACGCCAAAATATCATGTTTGTTTGCAGGATCAATGGTCTTGATTCCAATCAAACCAGCCATGTCATCGATCAGGTCATTAATTTCACCGAAATCGGCGAATACTTTGACATGCCGATCTCCACCTACTCTTCCGGCATGCGCGCCCGTCTCTGTTTCGGCCTCTCAATGGCTTTCGAGTTCGACGTGTATCTCATTGATGAACTGACCTCCGTCGGGGATACGATTTTCAAGGAAAAGGCCAAGGCGGCTTTTGAAAAAATCCGCAAACGAGCCTCGCTGATTTTTGTCTCTCACAGCGTGCAGACACTCAAACAATCGTGCCAATCCGCACTATTTCTACGTGACGGCATGGCCGATTACTACCCTGATATCGACGAAGGACTTGAAGTTTACACTGAATATATCCAAAATCATCGCAATCATAGCAACCCAAAACAGGGAGCTAAGCATATTCCGAAAAAAATCCTGACCCAACTTAATCTCCCAATGATCACTACCGACGACCACCTGCCTGAAAACCCAGGCAATCCCACTCCACCGCCAAAACCCAAATGGAGACGTCTAGCCGCAAAAAAGGCCGCACGGCGCAAGGCGCGTCTGGAAAATAATAAATCTGAAATCCCATCCGATGGCGCTCCCCTTACGCCACCGATAGCGAGAAAAATGGCTGCTAAAAAAGCCGCACGCCGCAAGGCACGCCTGGAAAAAGCCATGTCCGAAGGCGCATCCGATGGTGCTTCCCCTGCATCACCGAAAGCGCGGAAGATGGCCGCTAGAAAAGCCGCACGCCAGAGAGCACGTCGCGCTTTGGCTAAAACGGTAACCCCACCTAATGACAACCAGCCTGCCAACTGATGAGCGCCACCTACATCCATACCAACCGTAAACCCGGATTTTCACGAATCATCCTGCGGTCCTTCGCGATTCTTTATTTCGTCTGCTTGGCAGCCACATTAATATATCTTTGGTTGTTCACGCAGGATCGCTTCATTACCATCGCAGATTTTAAAATCTCAACTCAGGACAGCTCCT
The DNA here is from genome assembly GCA_025354565.1 of Akkermansiaceae bacterium. Lineage (GTDB taxonomy): Bacteria > Verrucomicrobiota > Verrucomicrobiia > Verrucomicrobiales > Akkermansiaceae > Luteolibacter. The sequence continues at coordinate 41,803 of JANXMQ010000140.1, read as the reverse complement.
CTTCCGCATCAAGTGGCATGGTAGCACTCGCTCTGCCTGGTCTAACAGACTCAGGCGCGATGGACTCGTATATGGCGATTGGTTTCATCAATTCTTCCGATCTGCTGTTGGACTTAGAAAAGGAATACAAACTGGTCGAGCATTACTGCGCACCCTCCCGTGACATCGTTTTCCGGATGCCACCGGATTACACACTTGAGGAACGTCTGAAATATTACCGCTCACGGATCTATGCTCATTATGACAAGGATACAGGTCTGACGGAACTCACGGTGGATACCTTCAAGGCCGAGCTTTCGAAACAAATTGCGGCGACGATTCTTAAGAAGACCGAGGCTTACATGAATGCGTCCAATCAAAAAATTGCCGATCAGCAACTCAACTTCATGCACAAGGAAGTCGAGCGGACCACTAAGCTGGTGAACGACACGAATAACGAAATCATTTCCTTGCAAAACGATCATAACTTCATCAGTCCAGACGACAGAATCACCTCCAGTCTCACGGCTACCACAACCTTGCGCATGCAATATTTACAAGCCGAAGCGCAGCTTTCCGCTATCCAGCGGGATTCGCCGAAATCTCCCCTCATCGAAAGCATTCGCAGTCAGATGCGCTCGTTGAACGAACTCATCGATATCGAAACCGCGAAACTGTCAGGTCCAGAAAAGGATCGCCTCAATCACCTCCAAATACAGTTCAATTTACTAAAAGCCAAACTCGACTTCAATACCCAACTTCAGGCGGGCGCGGAGTCGTTGTTAGAAAAGACGCAGAGTTCGGCCATCGCTCAATCCCGATTTTTCTCGGTCATCCAAAATCCTTACCTGCCGCAGGATGTCGGTCTGCCCCTTCGGGGATATGCAACGGTCACGATCCTTGTGCTTGGTTTACTCCTGTTTTACATCCTTCGCGGACTAGCGCTATCGGTCCTTGAACACGGTTAAAATCCTGCGAAGCCATTATCAGACTTCAGGTTCGTTCCTTACAATCCGCCTCGCCCCACCCAGTGCACCCAATAGGATGCAGAGGAGGATGGCGAGCCAAGCGTAACCGCTGCCGCTGCGCTTGAGTTCCAGGGTGATGGCCATCGGTTTCTGACCATCGACCTGCACGCTGCGACCGAATGTCAGGACCGTGCCGCGTTCCGGCAGGGTCACGTCCAAGGCCACGGGCGCGGGCTCGGCGGCAAGTTGCTGAGTGACGATGTGGTTAGCGATTTCCTTAAGTGCAGAGTTCTCATCGGCAGTGTTGCCTTCGAGAAAACGGTCGAACTGTTTGGGGTCGTAGTTGTAGCCGCCGCGTAGGACAGGGTTTGCTTCGGCGGCGCGTTCGAGTTGGGCGTTCTCGGCTTGGGGCGCGGCGAGCCTGTTGTCGATCACCAGCTTCTGGCGGCGGGTGTTTAGTCCGAGCACAGCCTGCTGGGTCTTGAGTTGGCGGAGCTGGACACGGGCGTCCTCACCGGAAGCCGCGTCGAGTTGGTTGCTGCGGACGGCGTTGCTGAAGGCTTGGCTGGCTTTTTCCTGATCGCCCTCGCGCAGCCAGGTGTTAGCTTGATCGAGCAGGGCTACCGCGCTTTTCGAATCGGTTTCCTTTTTGTTAGTGACGAACGATTGGTAGTCCTCCAGCTTGAACGAGCCCATGGCGGATTGTTGTTTCAAATCGAAATCGCCGCCGTGATCGGACATTTTCCACCCTTCCGGCACCAGCACCCGCCAGGTTAGATTTTCCATCGGTACATTGATAACCGGTCCTTCCAGTCGCCTGCCCTTGTCGGTTCCCGAGGAATAAACGAAGCGCACCGTAGCGGGATGGCCGACCTCAGGCGAGGGGAAAACATAGAACAACCAGCCATCGCCCTCGCGGACCAGAGGCGCGCCCTCATCATTGACGAGCACGTTGAACAGCGCGGCACCGGACGGTAATTTCAAACGCAGAGTCGCCTTGCCGACGACCTGCATTTTCAAATCTACAGCCGTTAGAGCATCTCCGTGTGGCGACATCAGCGTGGTTAGAGAACCCTCGGCAACGCGGAGTTTTTGCAAATCTGCGAGCTGGTGGCGTTTCAAAACAACCGGCAGCGGACCCTCGGGATCGGCCACGCGGAAGGACATCAGTGGCGCAACATTGCCAGCCGCTTGGCCGAGCGTGGTTTGCACGACTGCCCAATCCGAGCGTTGCCAGCCGCGCGGGAGCGTGCCGGCCTCCAGCTCCAGACGACCACCCGCACGGATGGCGGTGAAATAGGCGAGTTGGCGGACTTGTTCTAACACCACAGGCTCGATTTTCTCGCCGCCATCATCCTTGTTCGCACGTTGGTAATTCAGCTCGACACTGGTTTCTCCGGCCACGGCGCGTTGGAAGCGGATTTCCCATAGGCCAGCTTCCCCCGCGACTGGCACCAGATCGGCGACTGCGGAACCGCTGGCCCGCACGGTGGCGGCGGCGGTAGCATCCAGCCCGGGAATGCGGATGCGCAGGGATTTCAACGCGGCGTTTTCGATCTTATAACCGATTGCAACGCGGGTGAGCATCTGCCCCTCGCGCAAGGTGGCTTCATGAAAAACCTGGGCCGTCACCCATGGATCAAGCCGACTGATTGCGAGGCCGAGTGACCAATCGCTTTGCAGCAAACGGTAGGCCAGCGCACCGGGCCGGGAAGCGGCGCGGGCGGATTCCTTGGGCGCGCCCGCGAGTTCGCGCGGATCAAGCTGGGAAATGTTCTTCCGATCCACGGCACGCACTTGCAAGCCTCGCTCGGGGACGACGGTGACAACGCCGGTTTCCCGCGACGCCTCACGCAGGGACAAGCGCGGCACCTGCCATTTTTCCTGCGCTCCCGGTGGGCGGCCAGTCATCGTTAGACTGAACTCGCGTTTGCCCATCGTCTTTCCGGTTAGATGCAAAGTGACGATCCGCTTGCCGTCGATCTTGCTTTCCGTCCAATGGCTGAGTCCCTCGCCCGTGGCAGTTTCGATTTCCAAACCCTCCGGCACTTCGAGCGCCAGGCGAAACACGCCGGAGCGAGTGATCATGACCGTTAGATCGGTGGCGACTACCAAGCGGTCCTCGCCGAGCGAAACCAACTGCCACGAATCCGCCCGCAGTTCGGGCGCGACGGTGGCCACTTTCACATGCGCCATCACTTCGCCCGAGCCGTAGCGGAAAGCGTGCTGGATCAACGCGAGCGGGTTTCCCTCCGTGTCATGTGGCAACAAGACACCGCTGAAATCTTCCGGATTCACCCTGGAAAGTCCCTCAACTGTGACGGTTTCTGGTTGCGCTTCCTCGCCGAAAGCAAGGGCGAAAAATCCGATCTCACCCGCCGCGCCGATTACTCTAACGGGTGCAAGGGCGAGTTCCACCGGCAGCGCTCCGGCCCCGCGCTGGGTCTCGATGGTGAGCGCGAAGGCCGCATCCTGAGCTGGCTCGATCGGCACACGGAGTTCGCGTTTTTCTGGATCGAAGCGCCACGAACCGACCGGGCCGTCCACCACATCGCTCACTGTAAAGCCCTCGGGAATCTGCATCACCAGTGAGGAAACCCGCCCCTGTGCCGGACGGATCGAGACACGGTGGCGGCCATTGACCACGCCGGGTCCGGGCAGATAGAGATTGGAAACCTCGGCGAAAAACTTGGTTTCCTCGGTGCTAACATCGCGTTGTTTCGGCCGGGCCTGAAGGATCACTGGGTCCGCCGGTCCAAGCACCATTACCGCCCCGCTCTCGGTGGCTGCCAGACCATCGAGGGCCGATATTTTGGCCGCACCGGGCGATAAGAATTCCCAGCCCGCCTGATCCCAACGCAGCGCCACTTGCCGCATCGCCGCCGGGCCGCCGGGCATTTTCCAGCCTTTGCTGACATCACCGACGGCCATTTCAAACACCGCCTTGCCAGTCAATCGGCCTGCTGTTTCGGTCACGATGAAATAGGCATCCGCGCCTTCTAACGGAGCCTTCACCACCCGCAGTCCGGCACCTTCAAAGCCACTCAACACGGCAGGCGCGCGCAGTAGCAAAAAGCGGTCGCCCGCCTCGCCGCGCACTGTCACATCGATGGTTCCACGCAGACGACCATCGCGGATCTGCCAATTGTGAACCATCGACTCCGCAGGCTTGAGGCCGGGGATTTCTGCCGCGCGGGCGTCGTTAAAACCGATACCGGTTAGAAGTGCGAGCGCCACCGTTGCTTCTGCCAGCTTAGGTGCGCGGCCATCACGGATCAACTGCCAGATGCGAGGCAACAACCATGCCAGCGCAATCAAGGCCGTGGCCACGAAGAACAGGGCTGTGCCGCCACGGATGGATAGAAATCCCGCGCCGATCAAAACCAGTCCGCCCGCTTTCCACCAAGCATTTCGGATGAGCAGGCCATGGCAAACCAGCGCCATTCCTAACAGGAGAGTTAGCCACATCCCCCACCCCGTTTGCGCCACCCACGGCGCGACGTTGCCAATGTCCACCACCACTTCGCTGCCTGCCGCCACCACCGGCGCGGCATATTCCAGCTTTGGCGCGCTGCTCCGGCCGGTTGCCGCCGCCGACCAGCCGATGCCTAGGGCGCTGATGATGAAAACGCCGCCTAACAGCAAGGCCAAGATCCGCCGCACCCCGCCAGCCTGTCTGCTGCCAACCAGTACGGTCGCGAGACCTAACAGGAGAAAAATCACAGTCTTTTCCGCGTGCCTGCCGATCCATTCCCAGCCGTCTTCCGCAAGGACAGGCCGCACCAATTCTACCGAGCCGCCGTGCGGGACCAACTGGCGACCCTCGTCGCCAGTCACCGTCCACTCGCCGATGACCAGAGGCGCGGCCAACTTCGGTGCCGCTAAACTCAGCCGTGTTGCTTTCGCCGCCCGAGCACCATAACGCAGGGTCACTTCCACTGCTTGATTCGGATCGGATTGAGCAGGCAGCGGCACCAAGATTTCGCCAACGTCGGCGCGAGCGTTGACGGCCTCGCCATTGACCTTTGCCTCCCACAGCGCGGCCCCGTTAGGCAGGCTGACGCGCAGGGCGCTGCGGGCACGGGATTTCACAAAAAACCGGGCGTCGGTCACCCATTGTCCGTCCCTTGATACTTGGCTGGAAAGCTTGAGGAAATCGACAACCTGCTCCACCGTTTCACCCGGATCGAACCACTCGACTTTCATCCCGATCTTGAAGTCGCGGGCCGTGTATTGCCAAGCGGCTAGAGTCGGTGCGCTGCTGAGCAAACGGAACTCCGCAGGCAATTCGCTCGGATCAATCGCCAACAACGGCCCCTCACTAACAGGCTTGGCGAATTTCACCTGCAGCGGGCTGACCACCTGCACGTAGCCGCGTTCCGCCTGCACGTCTAGCGGACGGACGCCGCCGGGTGTTAGATCGCCACCACGGGCGCTCATTGGCTGCTCGAAGGTCAGCAAAACCGTGCCCGTGCCGAGGACCGGACGCGACAGTGGCACGATCACCGTGTCGCCCTCACGCCGCCAATCGCGACCCACGTTTTGGCCGGTCACGTCGATGTTGCCGATTTCCTTAGGCACGGAAATTTTCCACTCGGTGGCAGGTGCGCCGACCACGAAATAGTTGATCAGCACGCTGCCATACGCCGCGCCTGCCTTGAGCGAGTAGAGGTGGAACACGTCCGCCTGCACGCTTTGGCCCAGCGCTTCGACTGTTAGGCCGACCTGCCATGCCCCTTCCCGCAGGCGGAATGCCTGTTGCAAGCCCACGGTTTTCTTCGGAAAAAATGTGACCGGCACCTCGGCCACGCCCGTGGTTTTTCCAGCCACCAAACGATAGCCCGCCGCCGCCACCGCGCCGACATAGCCACGCCGGGATTTCACACCGGGAAACCCGAGAGCAGGCAAATCCCACGCCCCGGCCTTCGCGGCATCATTTTTCTCTAACCGCACACTCACTAACTGACGGTTCATCACCGGTTCCTTGAACAAGATCTTGAGCCGACGCCGACCATCCTTCACATCGCTCGCCACCGCATAGTCCGCGACTTCCGCGCCGGTCACCGAGGCCACCGCGTGGTCGGCGGGGATTTCCATTTCCCACTCGCGCAACGGTGCCTCGCGGATGTCCAGCTCTAGATCCGAAAACATCCGACGATCGGTTTCGGCGAGTTCATAAACAGTCACCTCGGTCACTCCGACCTCCGGCAAAACCTGATCCGCTTGAATTGCATAGCCATAGTCCGCGGCGGGAAACCGATAGACGAAAACCTGCCGCAGCGACTCATCCACACCACCGGGAAATTGGCCGGGCGCGAGCTGAATCAGGCCCCGCGCCTCGACCACTTCGATTCTAACCGCTCCTTCGTTCGCCACCCGCAGCCAACCGCTGTGCCGCAGCGCACCGACCGGCACCATCCGCAGAGCCTCCGCTCTAACGGGAAATCCGCCGAGTGCCGCCTGAGCTTCCACCACGATCCGGCCACTGCCCTCGATGGGCCGGCTCAATTTCACTTCCAGCCGCCGCTTGCCGCCATCCTCGACGACCGACCAACCGAGCACCGGCTCGCCCGTCACGGCCAGCACCTCGCCGGGTCCGTCTAACGCAAGCGACAACGCCGCGAGCTTGCCTTGCAGCACCCGCAAATCAACGACCGTCAATTGCCGCATCAGTCCACTGCCGATTCTAACATCTGACGATTCTGTACTGGAGAAAAACAAAGCACCATCGGCCACCGCGCCGGACGAGTGCCATGCCATGCTCGCCAAACCGTTGGCCGGAAGAAATCCGCGCCACGCCTCGCCCATGCGCTCCGGCACCACTGCGAGGCCACGGTCGAAGGACACTCCCTTGCTCAAGCCCTCGATGCTAACAGGAACCACGACGCCCGCAGGCAGTTTGAAATCCAGCAAACGCCAGTCACCCTTGCGTGTCACCGGCACCACGAAATCCATCGCCACCGGAAAATCGCCGCTGCGCTCGGCCACCAGATCGTAGCCGTGGGTGCCGTCCTTGGATTTCAGCACTACATGCCAGCCATCGCCAGACACGCCGCCTGATAGAGCCGCACTGCCGCTGAACATTTCCGCCGCCGAGCCATTTGCGACAGCGCGGGCTTGACCAGTTAGATGGAAGGCAATACTGTTACCATCAGGTGCGAGGTTGCCGATCAATGCGGTGTTCAGCAATTCCAAGCCCCGTGCTGTGGAGCCGGCGGGTGAAACTTCGAAGTCCAGCCCAGCCGCGCCGTAGCCGAGAAACTTACGTCCGTTCGAATCGTCCACCGGATAGAGTCCGTCCACGCGGGTCACGCGCAGGTCGGTTCCAACGTCGGTGGCGACGGCGACTGTTAGCGAAAATCCCGTAACCATGCCAGGGCCGGGGAGCAACAGGCTGGCGGCAGATTTCCCGAGCTTGAGCCTGGTTTTAACGTGAATTTGCAAGGTCGTTAGAGGCTCATCCGCATTGAGGACCGGGCGCACATCGAGAAAGCGGACGCCGTTTTCCGCGACCCGGACAGCCCAATCCCGCAAGCCTTGGCCAGTGACGGAAATCACCTCGCCCGCACCGCTCAGGCCGAGACTCAGAGTTTCAGGCTTTCCTTGATGAATCTTGAAGTCGATCTGCTGTTCAGTGGTGACAGTTGTTAGACCGACCTGTGCTTTCACCTCAGCCGTGGCGGAGAAAAATAACGGAGCTTCCTTGGGTGCCTTGCCCAGCGGGACGAGGACGACGCGGTCATCGGATTCCTGGGCAAAGGCGAGACTGGTCAGAGCAATAAGGAGTGTGGACATGCCGGTCCACATATAGAAGGGACAGGAATGTCCCCGCTCCTTATGGAATCGCTTCGCTAATCTATAAATGAACTTTCTCATGTGCTTGGTTTCTATCACGATCGTTGGATCAATTGGGTAAAGGCTGTGTAAATTTGCGACTTGGACTGCGGCAGTCTGCTGCGGTCCATGCTGATGATTATTTCAATTTCTCGATGACTTGAAGCATGTCGGCAACGCGGGCGCTGCTGCCGTAGAATTGTTTGACCAAAGCTTGTGGGGTGTTCAATTGCTTGAAGTCAATGGCGTCGGCCAAGGGACCGCCCTTGAGTTTCTCGGCGGCTAACAGTGAGAGTCCGGCGAGTTGCATGGACGGCGTGGCCCGGTCAAAGGCGGTGGCTTTGGCATCGTATGGCAGGGTCCAGGAACGCTCGACCATTTCCCCGCTCGCCACGTCGTGGAAACGGACGCTGACCTCGCCCAGTTCGCCGCTGCCATCGGTCAACGGCTCCACCTGATAGATCGCAACGCCTTCCTCGTCGGCTGCCAGTTCGGCGGCGTCCACGGCGTCGTTGCGGAAATCCTCGGTCTTCAAGCGGTCCTTCTCGAAGCCGATGAGTTTGTACTTCCCGACGCGCTGTGGATTGAAATTCACTTGGACTTTCACGTTCTCCGCTGCAGGCCGGAAGGCTCCAGCAAGTTGGCGGGCGAAGCTGTCATTCGCTTCGCTGCCGACGACGTAGTAGCGGCCATTGCCATTGCGGGCGAGTTCGCTCAAGAGGCGGTCGTTCAGGCCATCCGCGCCGATGCCGGCGATGTCGAAGGCAAGTCCTTGCTGACGGAATGCCTTCACTAAGGTGGCAAGGCGATCTGGATTGGCATCGCCGAGATTCGCCGCACCATCGGTGAAAAGGACGATGCGGTTCTGCGCGCCAACGAGCTGGTGACGCCGCGCTAACTGACCACCGAGTTTCATGGCCTCCTCTAAATTCGTGCCACCTTCGCAGGCGGTTTGGTTGACCATTTCACCGAGCTTCGTCGCTTGATCGCCGGTCAGGGCATCGGCTAACAGGTGCGGGGTGCGGGAAAAACCGATGACGGAAATCGTGTCGTTAGGCGTCAGCAAGCCCGAGAGCTGGGCCAGTGCATGATCCATCGCGGCGCGGCGGTCTTCTCTAACCATCGAGCCAGACTGATCGACTAACAACGTGAGTCGTAGCGCTTGTGCGGCACTGTGGCCGACCGAACCGGTGCGGAGAGCGACGCGGACCAGATTTCTACCAGGAATGACCGGATGGGCCGACTGCTCGACCGTGGCGGCGACCGGTTCGTTCGCGGTCGGCGCGGGATCGCCGTAGTCCACGGCATTGTAAAACTGCTCGGGCTTGATGCTGTTAGGATCGGGGCGCTCGCCCTTCGCCAAGGCAGCTTTGGCAAGCTGGAATGAGGCGTCGCTGATGTTGAGGGAGAAGGTGGAGTATGGAGTTTCAGTGGCGGGAATTTCTTCGATTGTGTCCAGCACAAGATTTTGGCGCGCTTGTTCATTGTCAGGGACCCATTCCAATGCCTTGGAATACCAATTTCTGGATTCATCAGATCTCCCTTCCTTTGCCGCCGATGAGGCGAGGGCAATGGAGGTATCGCCCAAAGACTTTGTTAAAAAGTCACGACGCTCCTTCGTCATGGGGGCCTCCGGAAGAGCTTTCAGAGCACTTTCGTATTTTTCATAAGCTCTCTGATAGTTTCCTTTGGAGTAATCATCACGCGCATCCGAGAGAAGTTTGTCAGACTCAACGACCGTATCGGCCCGTCGGACCATTTCTTTTGCGGCCAATCCACTGAGATCTTTTCCTCTGAACAAGTATTCAGAACTATAGCCAGTATGGATGTCATCCTCGATTCCTCCACTGCGACCTTTGTCACCGGGCTTAACCGCAGATGAAGTGTCCCAGTATTTATCAACGGTTGAAGGTTCGTATTCTGTTGTAAATTTGAATTCCCTAGTACTCTTCTCGTTCGTTGAAACATCTCTGGTATCGGCTTTATTATCGCTATCTGCGGGAACCGAAAGCTCCCATGTTGAATCCACCTGTGACAGCAGCTCCGCGCGGGTCTGATCGTATGCGGCACGATAGTAGGCACTTTTTGCTTGTGAGACCTTTTCCAGTCCGCGGCGTGCGGCTGAGTTGTTGGGATCTTTTTTTAGAATCTCTTCGTATGATTTTTTTGACTCATCGTATTTGCCGAGATTGAAATTTCCCTCCGCCATGTAGAGGCCTCGGCGCACTTGATCGACGTCCTTGGTTTGTTCATAAGTCAGAGCGGGATTGGTTCGGATTGGATCATCCAAATAATCCATCTCGCGTTTAGCATCCGCATTATCAGGTTCGCGAGCCAGCACCCCTTCAAGTTGCTGCTTCGCTTCGGAATATTTTCCAACCTCGCGGAGTTTCATTGCTTCATCCACGCTCATTCTATTACCAGACGAAATAAAACCTTTTGGTTCCGAGGAGGTAAATTGATTGCTCTTCGAATCGACCGTCGCAGCGTCAAGCTCTGCGGCTAACGTTCCACCCGCGACACAATTGGGATTATTGAGGACTGCGTCGATACTTTCGAGTTTGATTTTCGTGTCACCTGATCTCGAGCTATTTGTCACTGCGTTAGCCGGGGCGTCCGTGGCGGCAGCGGCGGAAGCGGTTAATTCACTGTTCTCTTTTTCAGCAAATTCAGAAGCAGAGTGAGTCACTCGTCCCATGTTGGCGGGCTTGGCATTCACTCCAATCTCCCCGTCAATTTCAACGACTGACCCGCCAACGGAAAGATACCCGGAATTTTTGTTGGACTCGCGCGTTGGTTTGCCGGTGCTGGATTTACTCAAGCCATGCTTAGTACTCTTGGCGGGGTCTGACAGAGATTTTTCCACCGTGTCCTTGGCGGCAAGGACGGGTGGCTTCATGGCAGGCTGGACTTTGTTGCCCTTGGCCTTGGCGAGTTCACCCGTGGCAAAAGTGAGCCCCCCCCCATTCACCACGGTTTCGCCCGAATAGGTGTTTGTACCTGCCAATTTTTTGGAGGCAGAAATTGCTTTGGCCTTCGCATTAGACTCGGAGTAGAAGCGCTCCGATCCCTGCAAACTCTGCACCTCTCTATCTGCCATCCGATTGTTAAATTCTGACTGCGATGAGAATCCATCACTTCCAACATCTGCGGCGAGTACACCCTCATCCGAATTTGCCGAAAATGGATCGGCTGCTACAGCACTCGCGGCTCTTGCCTGCGGTTCGGAGACCGGAGGAGGAAGGTTGGCGAGTTTACCATCTAAATCAGAATCCGAATAAACCACGCCGTCCTGATGGGTGGTACGACGACCCGTGCCGTTTACCAAGCCTTGACCAGACCCGCGGCCTCCAAGTCCGCCTGAAAGTCCGCCACCGCTGAGACTGTTTAGCGATGACATTTCTCCGAAATCGGATGTTGCCAACTGCGGTAACGGAGCTGACTCGGGCAGCTCTGGCGGAGTAGAAGCACCCTCGGCGAAAACCCGCTTCTCGCCACCCCGCGGGGCGGAGGACTGAGCAAGTTGTTGTTGTTTGCGCGCTCTTTGTGCTTCGGCCTGTGGTTGACGAGAGGCGGCGGGATCGAGCTTGTAGGCCAAATGAGCACGCGAGGCTGGTTCAGCAGGCATGGGCGCGCTTTCGGGTGGTGCCACTACCGCCGGACTTGTTGGTGCAGGTGGCGGAGCAGACTCTTTCGCTGCCAGCGAGTCGGACAAATGGGCTTGATCGCTAACCGATGAATCTGCCCGACCACCATATCCCATATCTCCGGCGATCATTCCTCGATTGTCTGGCAACGATTTCTGACCTTCAGTTCCGTGCTTGGGCTTGATGTTGAGCTTGAACGAACTGCCGCCGATGATATCGATATTTCCCTTCAACTGTTCATCATTGGAGGCAACTTCTTTGTTCTCGGAACCCGCAACAGGTAAATCTGTATCAGTCTTTCGTGTTTTAGATTTAAGCGGCGGAGTCATTTCGTGGATGACGATAGAATCTTCCGTTGTTTTTTCCGTCATCACTTGGCCGATCTGCCGGAGTCTCAACTTTTGCAGTAGCTCTTGGTCTGATTCAAAATCTCGCTTGGCATCGACATAGCCTTGAGCGTCAAGTCCGCGTTTGATGGCTTCTTCCCGGGAGTCGTCCCTCATCACCTTCACGGCTTTCAAGCGATTCGTAGCCAACTCATTTTGGGCTTGGAGAGTTGCCTCCAATTCGACGACTTTTTCATCACGTTGATCCTTCAACGCCAAACTCTTGAGCTGGCTTTCCGTCTGTAATTTTTCCTGTTCCAACTGGTTGTAGGTTTGCAAGGCACTACGAGCTCCTTGGTCTTCATCCACTCCAGATTGAGCATAGAATGAATCCTGTCCCTTGTTGATTATTCCTTTGGTTCTAACGATAGTAGCTAACGCCTTTCGCTTTTCTTCAACCTTTTCCTCCTGATCGCGGATGGCCTGGTTAAGTTCTTGTTGGCCCATGTCAGCGTACACTCCGCCTCCGCTTCCACTCGAAGACATGAAATCCACATGCCGTTCAGGTTCACGAATCACCTGTGTCCGAATCCACACCGGATGGATCAGTTGCAAAACAACGATCGTTAACAGCAAACACGCCGCAGTTGCAAACATCGCGCGCCGTCCGCTGCGGCGGATGCGGAATTCCTTTTCAGGTTCGAGCTTTATGACAGTTTCCGGGCCGAAAATTTCATCCAAGATCGCGCGTTTTTCCGGTGGGAGTTTCCAAGTGGTGTCGGGCTCGGCAGCTTCGGCTTCCGTTAGGAGACCGTGGAGGGCGCGCATCCGGCGGCGGAAAACGAGTAGCTCGGGGCGTTCTTCGCAGAGGCGCTCCAGCTCGGCGGACTCGAAGGCGGAAGCTTCACCGAGGACCCACGCAACGATGCGCGCCTCGACGGCTTCGTCGCCGTGAATGGTGAATGGAGTTTCGGGATTCATGAGGAGATGAGAATTTGAGATTTCAGATTTGAAATTTGAGATTTGAAGTTTCAGCCCTCCGCGCTTTCCACGCCGAGGCTGCGGAGAGAATCGGCGAGGTTTCTGAGGGCGTGGTGGAGTTTGTAGCCGACGTTGCCGACGCTGAGGCCGGTGCGTTGGCTGATTTGGTCGTATTTGAGGCCGTCGATGTATTTGAGGGAAAGGAGGGCGCGGTCGTCTTCTTGGAGTTCGGCGACTAACAATTGCAGGGTGCCGATGGCTTCAAGTTTGCCGAGGGCTTTTTCGGGATCGGGCGTGGGGCTTTCCCACTCGCGGCCGGGTTCTAGGTGGGTTTCGCGTTTGTGGTCGCGGATATGGCTGAGGGCTAAATTTCGGATGCAGCGGAAGAGCCAGGCGCGGGGATGGGTGACTTCCTCCCAGTGAGCATGCAATTTCAGGAAAGCATCCTGCACGAGATCCTCCGCCGTTTCCCGCTGGCCGACCATGCTGTGGGCATAGCGGAGCAGTGGTGATTCTTCCGCATCGAAGACCTGCCGGAGTGATGGTTTTACCTCCATGGGTCGGTGCAGCGGGATCACGGGCGTCCGTCTGGCATCAGCCGGGAAACGGATTGTGGCGGTTTGAGTTTCCATGAATCGACGGTCGGGTGGTCATGCTTTCCATCTATAAAGACACGGCTGGGGGAAATTTCTTAGAAAAAAGTTTCCTACCGGACGGATCAAGGAAAAAGCCCGGCGGAAAACCCCGCGATTGCTTCCCCCGGCCAGGCTTGCATAATGCGCCACGATCCGCCCACCGCATGCTCACCCTGCTCAAAATCCGCAACCTCGCCCTCGTCGATGAACTCGCCTGGGAACTCGGCTCAGGCCTCATCAGCGTGACCGGGGAAACGGGCGCGGGAAAATCGGTGATCGTCGGTGCGCTCAAGCTGGTCCTCGGCGAACGGGCGGAAAAAAACCTGATCCGCACCGGCGAGGATGCCTGCTCGGTGGAGGCGGTTTTCGAATTGAAGGACGCCCGCGAAATCAACGCCATCCTCGCCGATGGCGGCCTCAATCCCTGCGATGACACGCAGCTCATCATCCGCCGGGTGATCGGGCAAAGCGTGAACCGCCAGTTTATCAATGATTCGCCAGTGACGCTCAATTTGCTGAAACGGCTGGGCGAACATCTCGTCGATCTCCATGGCCCGCACGATCACCAATCGTTGTTATCCACCGAGCGCCAGTTAGCGATGTTAGACGCTTACGCCGGCGCGGATGCCGCCGTATCCACCTACCGCGATGCCTACCGCGCGTGGCGGACGAAGGCGACAGAACTGGAGGAAATCCGCCATGCGGAAAATGCCAGCGAGCAGGAGCTGGATTTATTGCGCTATCAGCTTCAGGAAATCGACAGTGCCAACTTGAAACCGGAGGACGAACACGTGTTAGAAGACCGTTGGCGGCGCGCCTCGAATGCCAGCCGTCTGGTGGAAGCTGCGGCGGCGGCGCTCAACGCCCTCAATGGCGAGGACGGAATTTTGCAACGCTTGGGTGAAGTGCAGCGGCTGGTTAGGGAGTTGGAAAAACTGGATCCCTCGATCCGCGAGCGCACCGCATCGTTAGAGACGGCGTGCCTGGAATTGCAGGATCTGGAGCGAAATCTGGACGACTACGCCGGAGAACTCGACATCGACCCCGCCGAGGCCGCGAGTCTGGAAGAGCGTGTAAATCTAATCGAATCCCTAAAACGCAAATACGGGCCGTCCCTCGCCGATGTGCTCGCCCGCCGGGATGCCGCCGCCGCCCGCTTGGACACGATTGAAAACCGGACCGAAAGACTCGCCGCCCTCGCTGCCGAACTCAGCGCCTGCCGCGCCGCCTTAGATGCCGGGGGGAAATCGCTCGGAACTCTGCGAAAAAAAGCCGCGCCGAAGCTGGCGAAGGAAATTTCCTCCCAGCTCAAGGATCTCGGGTTCAAGCAATCTTCCTTTGAAGCCCCGCTCAAGTCACTAACGGAACCCGGACCGCAGGGCTTGGAGGCCATCGAATTCCAATTCGGCCCAAATCCGGGCGAACCGCTGTTGCCACTCCGCCAGATTGCCTCGTCCGGAGAAATCAGCCGCGTGATGCTCGCCGTGAAATCCGCTCTCGCCGATCAGGATGCCACGCCGTTGATGGTCTTCGATGAAATCGACGCCAACGTCGGCGGAGAGGTTGCTAGAGCGGTCGGTCGCAAAATGGCCGCGCTCGGCACCCGCCATCAGGTCGTGGCGATCACTCATTTCCCGCAGGTCGCAGCGACGGCCACCCATCACTTCGTGGTCGAAAAGGAAGTCTCCGGCGGGCGCACCCGCTCGCGCTTGTTTCCGGTGAGTGGCGAAACCCGCATCCAAGAACTCGTCCGCATGTTAGGCGGCGGTGGCGAACAAGCCCGCGCCATGGCCGCCTCACTCTTGAGCCCCATCGACTAACTCCCCCCATGAAAATCCATCGCATTTTCAAAGCGGTTCCAGAGCCGGTCAAGGCGAACACTTTGAATCTCGCCAACGAACTCGGCCTGCCCTCGCGGGATGCCGCCACGCCAAAGCTCATCATTGGTCGCCGTGAGTGGATCGCCTTGCCGGATCTTGGTGTCTCGCCGCTCAATGCGAAGACCGATAGCGGTGCGCGCAGTTCCAGCATCCATGCGAAAAACGTGGTGCTGTCACCCGATGAAATAAGCGTGAGTTTCACCACCACCAATCACTACAACGAGCAGATTACCTGCACCGCCGCCGTCGCCCGCACCGCCCTCGTCCGCAGTTCCTCGGGCACGGCGACGAAACGGATTTTCATCGAAACCACGGCGGTCCTGCCCGGTGGTTTCCGTTGGAACATTCTCGT
This sequence comes from Akkermansiaceae bacterium, assembly GCA_025354565.1. Classification (GTDB taxonomy): domain Bacteria; phylum Verrucomicrobiota; class Verrucomicrobiia; order Verrucomicrobiales; family Akkermansiaceae; genus Luteolibacter. The sequence continues at coordinate 26,201 of JANXMQ010000140.1, read as the reverse complement.
TAGTTTGGCAAATCGCTCGGAAATGCGCTGCCCGATGCTGTTAGGAAGACGCGCATTGTCCGGCTATTTTCTGGTAGATCCGCAAGGCGCGCACTTGCTCGGGCCTCGGCGTCACCTCGGCAAATTTCGGATCAAACCGCAAGCCTAGAGTCAAAGCTGAAGGCACGGGGCTTGCCGGGTTTCAAGGTCCGCATGTCAGGGTGCAGTGGATTGACCAACAGCGAGCTTTCTTCCGGGATAACGGCGCTCGGCAGTCGCAGCGCTAGATTCTGATAGTCACGCAACCAACGGCTACCGAAGACTTGCGCCATTTGCGAAGATGGATGCAGCCGCCAATGGTGTGGCAACTTCGCGGGCGGCACTCGCTCGATCATGGAATCGGGGATTTCAATTTCGATGAGAATCCAATCTAACATCAATGCCTCGCGCGGGGCGTGGACTAAGATTTCGAGGGCCGCGAGGGCGCGGGATTCTGCCAGATAGACCGCCGCAATACCCGGCGAATTCCAGCGTCCGCCATAGCGTCGCGCGCCCTCGCCATCAAGCGCAGTGGCCGCCCAATGCGCCTGCACGATGCGATAGAACCGTGGCATGATCAGGAAAATACGCCATGTTCCAAGCGCCCTAACAGCGCTTCCACCTCGCGGGCACCGATCTCGGTGTCCGCATAGTCCAACGGGCACTCACCCTGGAAGGCGATGGCCGGGGCGACGAGCCATGACCGCGCCCCAGCTCCCCCACCGAGGGCGGCGGCGGCGTGTGCCATAAGCCGGGCGTAACGTACTAACCGGTCCGACTCCCCACGATCAAGGACACCGGATTTTTTCCGCCGATGCAGCGTGGCCCGGGACATGCCCAGCAAAGCCCCCATTCGTTCCTCGGTCACGCCGAGCATTTCACGCATGGCATGAAACTCCGCGAAGGGCAGCCCGTCCCGGACCCGCTCGATCATGTAGGCGGCTTCAGGCTCTCTCAGGACTGAGGTTTCTGGCGGGACGTGGTCCCAGTAGCTCACTCTGTTTTGATTCATGCGAGACATTCTATTCCACCTTTTGTATCAACACAACGCTTTTTTCACAAAAAAATCAGCCAACCGCTAGCACGGTTGGCTGATTGAAATACTCAAAACTAACCCGCTCAATAACGGTATTGCTCGCCCTTGTAGGGACCTTCAACGGGCACGTTGATGTAGTCCGCCTGAGCCTGAGTGAGGGTCGTAAGCTTGGCTCCAACCTTAGCAAGGTGGAGACGGGCCACTTCCTCATCGAGGTGCTTCGGCAGCACGGTGACTTGGCCCGGTTTGTTAGTCGCCCGGTTCTTCCAGAGATCGATTTGCGCAAGCGTCTGGTTGGTGAAGCTGTTAGACATCACAAAGCTCGGGTGGCCGGTGGCGCAGCCGAGGTTCACCAAACGACCTTCCGCGAGCATGTAAATGCTGTTGCCCGTCGGAAAGGTGTATTTGTCCACCTGTGGCTTGATGTTCGTGCGGACGACACCGGGGGCGGCGTTCAGCTTGTCGATCTGGATTTCGTTGTCAAAGTGGCCGATGTTGCAAACGATCGCCTGATCCTTCATCTTCTCCATGTGCTCGAGGCGGATGATGTCGAAGTTGCCAGTGGTGGTGACGTAGATGTCGCCCCAGCCGAGGGTGTCTTCGAGCGTTAGAACGCGGAAACCTTCCATCGCGGCTTGCAGCGCGCAGATCGGATCGACTTCGGTGACGACGACTTGGGCACCTTGGCCGCGGAGAGCTTGGGCGCAGCCTTTGCCGACATCGCCGTAGCCGCAGACGACGCCGACCTTGCCGGAAATCATCACGTCGGTGGCACGCTTGATCCCGTCAACCAACGACTCACGGCAGCCGTAGAGGTTGTCGAATTTTGACTTGGTGACGGAGTCGTTTACATTGATCGCTGGAACTAACAGAGTTCCAGCCTTGGCCATTTGATAGAGACGATGCACCCCCGTGGTAGTCTCCTCGGACACGCCCTTCCAGTCCTTCACGATCTTCGCGAAGATGCCTGGTTGTTTCGCGTGAACGTCCTTGAGGAGATCCTTGATGACCTGTTCCTCGTGGTTGCCGGATGGCGTGTTGACCCAATCCGAACCGTTTTCGAGTTCGTAACCTTTGTGGATCAACAGGGTTGCGTCGCCACCGTCATCAACGATGAGTTCAGGGCCGAGACCAGCCGGATTGACCAGCGCCTTCCAGGTACACCACCAATATTCTTCGAGCGATTCGCCCTTCCAAGCGAAGACCGGAACTTCCGCAGCGGCGATGGCTGCCGCAGCATGATCCTGCGTCGAGAAAATGTTGCAGGAAACCCAACGCACTTCCGCTCCGAGCGCGACAAGCGTCTCGATAAGAACCGCCGTTTGGATAGTCATGTGCAGCGAACCCATAATGCGCACGCCCTTGAGCGGTTGCTCCGGGCCGTATTTGGCACGAGTGGCCATCAGACCGGGCATTTCGTGCTCGGCGATTTCGATTTCCTTACGTCCGAAATCGGCGAGGCCGATGTCTCTTACTTTGTAGTCGGTGAAGTTCATTTTATAGTTATGGTTGGTGTGATAGATTTTGAGAGCGAGATACAAGACTTCAAGACGCAAGACGCAAGCTGCGCTTCCAAACTTCTAGATCTTCAAAGTGGTGCAATGGCATGGCATTTTCTTCTCTTGAGTCTGTCGGCTCTTTTAGCCGACCGCCTTCTTAAGTGCCGCAGCCTTGTCGGTGGATTCCCAAGTTAGATCAGGGTCGTCCTTGCCGAAGTGGCCGTAGTTGGTGGACTTCGAATAGATCGGGCGGAGGAGGTTGAGCTGCTTGATGATATCGGCGGGTTTGAAGGAGAAGACCTTCAAGATAGCTGCTAGAATCTGGGCGTCCGGCTTGGTGCCGGTGCCGAAGGTATCGACGTGGACGCTAACAGGAAGCGGGTGCCCAATGGCGTAGGCGAACTGGACTTCGCAACGCGAGGCAAGGCCAGATGCGACGACGTTTTTCGCAACCCAGCGACCCATGTAAGCGGCGGAGCGGTCCACCTTCGAAGGATCTTTGCCGGAAAATGCGCCACCGCCGTGACGACCGGTGCCGCCGTAGGTATCGACGATGATCTTGCGGCCTGTTAGCCCGGAATCACCTTGGGGTCCGCCAACCACGAACTTGCCAGTCGGGTTGATGAGATACTCGGTGTCCTTGGTGAGCATGCTTTTCGGCAGCACCTTTTTGATGATTTGCTCGATGCAGAATTTTTCGATTTCCGCGTGCTCCACATCGGCCGAGTGCTGGGTGGAAATGACGACATTGACGATGCGGGTGGGCTTGTCATCGACGTATTCCACGGAGACTTGAGACTTCGCATCGGGCCGGAGCCATTTGGCGAGTTTGCCAGCCTTGCGAACGCGGGTGAGTTCGCGACCGAGGCGGTGGGCGAACATGATCGGGGCGGGCATCAGCTCGGGCGTTTCATCGCAAGCATAGCCAAACATGATGCCTTGGTCGCCGGCACCTTGCTCCTTGTGCTTCTTGCCTTCCGCTGCGGCGGCATCCACGCCTTGGGCGATGTCTGGGCTTTGGGCGGTGAGGTAATTGTTTATGAAAAGCGTGTCGGCGTGGAAGACATCGTCGTTGTTGGTGTAGCCGATGCCACGGACGGCGTCGCGGATGATTTTGCCGATGTTGATGGCTTCATCGAGCGGCTTGGTGGTGCCTTTCTTTTTGTCCTGAAGCGACGGGATGGTAATTTCGCCACCGACGACGACGTTGCTTTTCACGAAAGTTTCGCAGGCAACGCGGCTTTTCGGGTCGAGGGTGAGGCAGGCGTCAAGGATGGCGTCCGAAATCGTGTCCGCAACCTTGTCCGGGTGGCCTTCGCCGACGGATTCTGAGGAAAAAATGTATGTGCTCATGTGTTTTTTTATTTTCGTATCGTCAAATCGTGATACGATGATATAACGCGAACGCATGTCGTCAATGCTGAAATCGCTCAAGCTAATTTCCGATCCCACCCGGCTGCGGATTTTGATGCTGGTGGAACACGAGGCGCTGTCGGTGGCGGAGTTGCAGGAAATTCTGGCCATGGGTCAAAGCCGAATCTCCACCCAGCTTTCCTTGCTGAAAACAGAAGGTCTCGTGAGCGATGAGCGCAGTGGGAAAAACAATATTTACACCTGCGCTGCGGATTCGGATCTCATGGAAGTCGCCCGCTTGGCCGCCGCCGAGGTGCCAGAAGTCGCGGCTGACAAGTCCGCACTCCGGCATTTATTGCGAAAAAGGAAAGACCACTCGCGGGCCTATTTCGACGAACTGGCGGGCCGTTTCGGCAAGGATTATGTTCCGGGCCGATCCTGGAAGGCGCTGGCGGAAGCGCTCATCAAGGTGCTCAACTATCAGGTCGTCGCCGACCTCGGAGCCGGAGAAGGGACTTTGGCGCAACTGTTAGCCCAACGCGCGGAAAAAGTCATCGCCGTGGATCTCTCCCCGAAAATGGTGGAGTTCGGCCAAAACCTCGCCGCTCGAAACGGCCTCTCAAATCTCGAATACCGCATCGGCGACATTGAGGATCCGCCGATCGACAACGCCAGCCTCGATCTCGCCATTCTCAGCCAGGCACTCCACCATGCGGAACATCCCCAACGCGCACTCGACGCCGCATTCCGGCTCTTGAAACCCGGTGGTCGGCTGATCGTGTTGGATTTGCTTCAGCATCACTTCGAGGAAGCCCGCGAGTTATACGCGGACCGCTGGCTGGGATTTTCCGAGAGTGATCTAGCCACAATGCTAGATAAATCTGGATTCATCGACATCGAAACCGTCGTCGCGGATCGCGAAACCGCTGCGCCGAAATTCCAGACACTACTCGGCATAGGTGTCCGTGACCGGTGAGTCGGACGCTTAACGCAATGCAATCTAACAGTACACATCCCGGTCACGACCAATTCCACTTCCAGCATGGGTCGGCAGCAGATCAGGGCTTTTCGTAAATGCGAAACGTGTCGGCGCACCCTACTTCATGGTAACCTTTACCTTGGCCGTCTCTATCACTGCGAAGGCTGCAAGGAAAAGCGATACGCCTACCCGCCGTTGGATGAAGCGTCTTGTTCGCCTTGGTTTTTGTGAGAGTTGTAGATCACCGAATCACTTCGAGAAATGGTGAATCCATTGAATGACTTACGGGCGGCATTGATCCTAACCTTGGTGCCAGGAATGGTTGCTGTCCCATCAATTATGCCATCGAGCATCTTAGGATTGATCCTAATCGGACCGACCCACTCAGAATCGAAAGCTCTGACCGTTAATCCCGACGAATGTGTCCACGACTCCTCAAATATCATCTGCCCACTGCGCATGCTTCCACCACCACGCTGGCCAGAATCCGGGGACAAATGAAGCGCTGTGACAAGTTCTTTCCGACTGACTGGCTGGTGATGAATCAGACGTGCATTAGTGATCAACTTCTCTTCTTCGGATGACAACATGACACAGCCGGTCATTGACATGGCCACGGCGATGGAGATTGCAATGCGAGTGATCATCATTGGCGAATGCCCAAGAGCACGCAACCCCTCTAGCGGGACTGGGCGTCGAGACGGGAGTTGAGGTTCATGTTACGGGTGACGTTGCCGACAGTGCGGCTAGTGGGGGTTGCTGTGTCTCGACTTGGCTGTTCTTCTTGTTCTACGGCACATCGAAAACCTTTATTCGCCCATCTGAACTCAGAGTGGCAATCTTAGATCCGGAAGAAGAAAAGGAAAGAGCGTAGGTTCGTTCAGTGGTTGCCCCTCGAATCTCGCCGAGGGCTGTTCCCGTCGCGGAAAACAAAAGAAGGTTTTTCTCTGTGCCGGACACTGCTAATCTCTTCGTCGGCCAGTGCATTGCTGCTACGGCATGGCCATTCTTCGAGTCCTTCTCGATGGCCCCATCCTTGGGAGTGCTCTGGAAGTAAATTCGGCCTGTCGCCCAGCTATTGTCTATGATCCGAATCAACGGCCCGCCGGAAGAGTGGAACGCATTGCTGAGGAACGGCGCATCCATCGCAGTCATATTGTCCCCAGCCTTGTGCAGCGGACCATGAATATGCTCGATCGAACCCGCCTTAAGGTCAATCAAGTTACAGCTTCCAGTATCCTCAGCAAGGAGGACCGACTTCCCATCGCTGGTGACGATCGGGAGGCTACCGGAATATGGAACACGTCTAGCAACAGAGATCAGGTCTGATGAATAGATCCAAAGTGCCTCGTGCTCCAAAATACAAAGCGCCTTAAGTTCTGGGCTCCAGACGAGCGCTTGAACTAAAAATGGTTGAGGAATGCCCTTCGGGGTAGAATCGACCCCGTTGGCTACGTCAAGACGTCGGATCGACTCAGCATCTTCGTATGAGATGGAAGATTCCAGAGCGATATACACGTGATCATTGTTGCAAGTGATAGCTTTGATACTCTTGTCAAACCTCTTGCCCCATAGTTCCTTCCCTGAACTCGGATCAATCGCTTGCACCTGTTTGTTCCTGGCTGTTACGACTAAAACGGAATCTCTCGCCCATAGGATCTTATCGCAAGAACGACCGACTGATCTATCTGAATAGGCGTTTGAGGCAACAAATGACGATACTTCGGTGATCTTCTTCCCTCCGTCACACCCGCAGATGAGCATTCCAGCAACTCCAGCTATGGCGGATTGTAGTATCATATTTATTTTAGCCAACGATAGAGCGCGCTCGAGGTGTTTTTGAGATGTGATTGAAAAGCTTATGGCCCGTTGAGCGACGCGGCTTGTTCGGTTTTTGTGGTTATAGACGCCGTAATAAATGCCTCGCCGTGTTCTTTATCGAGCTCAATATATAAATGGACACTTTGCGTCTTCGAATATTGCCGGATCTTCGCTAGATACGCCTTGTCGTTAACGGTCCTGAACACGAGACCGTGCGTTACTGAACCAAGTGTCACGAATTCTTGAGTATACACCGCATGTTGGTTCTTATCCGGCAGCGGGAACCCATAGATCCGGCGATCAAGGGAATGTTTGAACGAATCCCGATCCGCTATCCATAATTGCCAACGCTTGATCTTGGCTTCATAGGCGTAACCATCGTTAAGGCAAATGGTTGAACCAGCTTCAAAGAATTTGTTGCCGCACATACTCCGGTTCCAGACCGCAATGTTTTTACTCGGTTTCGACCGATCATCGACTTGCGTGGTGACATCTACCACTGGCTCATGACAGACTGGGCACCGATCATCAGCATGTGCAAGGGAAGCCCAATGCACTATGACCAAAAATATGGCGATTATGGATTTCATTTTTGGGACCGAACGTTTGATGTGGTGGCACGGCGGCGCAGGACTGACAGAGCGAAGCGAACGAGGGAGCTTATCCGCCGTTGCAACCCAAGACGTGTTCGCCGCTGTTTCTCATGTTGCGGACTGTAGCTGCGCCTTCTGCTGCTTCATATGAGGAGTAAGTCGATTCCCTTGCCTAGTCCAATACTCAAATAGAGCCGCTAGACTGTATGCACCACGTATTGAACCATTCGGTAACATGATCTGCCAGTCCTCGACCTCCTCAAGCGGAACATCTCGCCGACCTTTGCTCTGCTCCTGCTCGTCAACTAGCGTGTTCGCGAGGGAAACATTGAAACGGTCATCTTTGTAGAAATGCACGTATGCCCAAATATGTTCGGTCAATCCCTGCGGAGTCTTCAGGGGGAACTTCACGAATGCTCCGTCTATGCCCTTCTCAACCTCGCGAATAAACTCGGGCATCGTATCCTTGGCCTTCACAATCGACGCCTCCAACTCCGGACACTTCAAATCGCCACGAATCACTTCCTCGATACCCTTGCCTTTATAGCGCATCCACTTCCAGCCAACCGCGAGACATGCGATCGGGACAGCGAGCTGAAAAATGCTCCGAAACCCGGATTTGAATTCTTCGGTAGGCCAAATCTGATTATATACGAACCAACCGGAAAGAATGAGCCCGAAGAGAAACGCAATGATGCCGAAGAAGCGTTTGAAATAGATGCGTATCATTTTCTGGCGTTCGATGTGATGTCACCGCGTAATTGCGGCGAGCTTGGATTGAGATTGAAGAGTGGTTGGCGGTTGACATCCATGACTTGTTAGGCATTCTTGATATTTGCTTTCTGCCGCTTGAACTCGGACTTCAATTCTCTATGGGTTACTCGATTAGATCCAAAGAGCTCCGGCGCTCCGAAAAACGCAAACAAACCGAATGCTCCAATTGCTGTTCCGATTGGGATATTGATCAGCGAGATTATACAGACAATGATCCCAAGAATACGTCCCCAAGCAGTTCTCCTAAAAAGGCCGACTACAGCCACCGCATAAAACACTGCAAGCCCAACAAAGACAAATCTCATGAAGGATTCATATCCAGCATTGGGAAGCATCGAAACAATCGCCAAGGCGATTAACCCAAGTCCTAGAAGAAACGTAATCGCGTTAACATTGCATGAGCGATGGTAAAGCTTCTTGAGTTGCTTGAAATCCAAGCCTTGAAGCTTGTCCCTGATGGCAAGGTTTGCATACACGTCTGTTTGTGGGGCTGAATACGGATTGGTCTCGTTCATAAATTTTTTTGGCTAACGATAGATGTGCGCCCACCGGCGCGATTGAAAGGAGAAAGAAATGAGATTGAATCGCTTATGCCGGTTGGCGCGTCACGACTTGTTGGACTTGTTTTTCTCTGAATTGTTGCGTCCCTTCACAAATTCCTTCTCCGGGGCGGAAGTCGAAATAACCCGCTGGATGTGGATCTGTTCGAGGCCAGAAATATGGGGTGCTGATGTAATGTAGGCATCCACAACCATATGCAAAGAAACTTCCGGTCCGTCAGAAAAGGTCGGATGCAAAGGCTGGGCATGCAATCGGTTGCGAACATCCTCAGGAAGGCCATCTCCATCTAGCCAGTAACGCTTGTTGGTCCCCGCGAGGGTGAACCACGAGTAAGCGGGACCCACGGACCAATGCCCGCTCCTGGTCAACGTCGTCTCATGCGTGCTGTTGAAGGTCACCGGTTTATCGCTTGCACGTGGGACACAGTTCGAAACGCCGAATACAAGCACGATTAAGATCCAGATTCGCATGAGTTTTTATGTCCAACAGAGGAATTAGTAGGATGTCGTGGCGTGATATCCAGACAATTCATCTGCGGTAAGCTTGCCAGAATTCGTTGATTTGAAAAGGATGATCTAAGGGAACGTGCGTATATCAGGTGAATTCGGGGGGCGAGGGAGAATGGAATGCGGAGTGAGCGATGAAGATGGATGCTTTGGGGTGGGAACCCGTGGGCGGACCGGGCCGGATCCGCCCTGACGTGCGAGATTTCACGGAAATGCATGTCGCGGGTTGCGTGGTGGCGCGGCGTCGCTATGATCCGCCCGCAGGAGTTTGTTCCTCCCGTTTCCTTCCTCTCCGCATGATCGGCCTCGCTCTCAAAATGCTCTTTGGCGATACGGCCAAGTATCTGATGCTGGTGGCGGGCTTGTTTTTCGCCACTTTTTTGATCGTCCAACAGGCTTCGGTCTTTTGCGGGTTGATGCTGTGGACGACGGCGACTCTGAAAAACGTGGCTGCGCCGATTTTCGTGGTGGAGGAGCGCGTGGAGCAGGTGAATGAAACCAACCCGCTGCGGGATACGGATGTGGCGCGCATCCGCTCGGTGTCGGCGGTGCGGTGGGCGATGCCGCTTTTCTCGGGCATCCAGCGGGTGCGGCTGGACGATGGGAGTTTCAAGACGATCCAACTGGTGGGCATCGATGCCGCATCGTTTGCGGGCGCACCGGGGCGGATGGTGGCGGGAAATCTGGATGACCTGCGGCTGCCGAATACGGTCGTCATCGACGAACTGGCCACGGAGCGGCTGTCGTCGAACCCGAAAGATCCCAAGAAGAAGATCAAGATCGGCGACCGCTTCGAGATCAACGATGTGGAGGCGCGGGTGGTGGGGATTTGCAAGGCGATGCGCTCATTCACGGGCGGCCCCTACGTTTGGACGACGTATGAGCGCGCGCTGCAATACACGCCGCCCTCGCGGAAAATGCTCTCCGCCGTGATCGCCGCGCCGGTGGCCGGCATGAGCGTGGATGACGCGGCGGCGCAGATCGAAAAAGTCACCGGCCTGCGCGCTTACGTGAACCGGGACTTCGGCGGCAACGCGAATGATTTCAACACGTCCACGGTCTGGTGGTATGTGAGAAATACGGGCATCCCGATTTCCTTCGGCACCACGGTGGTGATCGGGTTCATCGTCGGCGTGGCCATCGCGTGCCAGACGTTTTATTCCTTCGTGCTGGATAATTTGAAACACCTCGGCGCGCTCAAGGCGATGGGGATGTCGAATTTCCGGCTGAGCATGATGTTGATTTGCCAGGCGATCACTGTGGGCATTGTCGGCTTCGGGCTGGGGCTGCTGGCGACGGCCGGTTTCGCCAAGGGTGCGCTTGAACACGGCCAACCGCCTTTTTGCATGCCGTGGCAGATTCCCGTCATCGCTTTTCTCGTCATCCAGTTGATCTGCATGTTAGCCGCGCTGATGGGCATCATCCGCCTGAGTCTCTACGAACCCGCCATGGTCTTCCGTGCCTGATTCCCCAACATCATCCCGCGTCGTGGTCGATGCCCGAGCCGTCGAGAAAAGTTTCGGCGACGGGCCGGACCGCATCCACGTGCTCAAGCAGGTGAATTTCCAAGCCCGCACGGGGGAGATCACGATGTTGGTCGGGCCCTCCGGTTGCGGGAAAACCACCCTGCTCAGTGCCGTCGCTGGAACGCTCAAGATCGAGAGCGGTGGCATCCGGGTCTTTGACCACGATTTGGAAAAAATGTCCAACGGTGCGCTCACCCGATTCCGGGCGAAAAGCATCGGCTTCATTTTCCAACAGTTCAATCTCATCCCCACGCTAACCATCGCGGAAAACGTCGGCGTGCCGTTGCAAATCCAAGGACTCTCCAGTGGTAAGGCGCTCATGCGCTCGCGGGAAATCCTCGACCGCGTGGGCCTCGGCAACCGGTGGAAAGACCGGCCGAGTAAACTCTCCGGCGGCCAACAGCAGCGCGTCGCCATCGCCCGCGCGCTGGTCCACGAACCGCCGCTGGTGATTTGCGACGAGCCGACCGCCGCGCTCGATGCGCAGAACGGCGAGATCGTGCTGGACCTTTTCCGCCAGGTCGCCCGCTCGCCGGAACGCGCGGTCATCATCGTCACCCACGACAACCGGATTTTTTCCTACGCCGACCGCATCGCCCGTATGGACGACGGCGAGATCGTGGAGGTCCGGGAGCAATCCCAAGAACATGCACCGCACTTCGAGCATGAGCACGCGATGACAGGTGACTGATGGGTTTGTCGTTCGAGATGACAAAGAGTCATTGCAAGCCTCGGCGGCGGCGGAGGAGCAGGAGCGTGCCGATCAAGCCGAGAGCCGCTGCTTTAGGCTCTGGAACCACGGTCATGGTGATGAAGCTCGATGCTCCTGACTGATCCGCTGTGAAATTCGAACCACCCGTGATGTCGTTGTAATTGAAAAGCCACGTGTTGGAGCCAAGCGTGAACGTGCTGTCGTCCGCCAGCAGGCTGCCGTTGTAGGTGAAAAGTTCCCCGCTCGTCCAGCCACCGAAGTAGCTGATCAGCGTGAGTTTCGTGTCATTTGTTAGCGTTCCGGAGGCGAGTTGCGTTAGGGTCAAGGTGCTGGTGCTGGTGATGTCGATGGTGCCAGTGGAGGCAACCAAGTCGCCGTTGAGCGCTGAGGAATTGAGTTCATAGGCAAAGGTCGAGCCATTGGTGAAACTCAGCGCTCCGGTGCCAAGTGACTCGATCGAGTTGCCGGGCGATAGAGTGCCGCCGCTGTTGATCGTTACTGCGCCGGTGATCGAACCGCTGCCTTGGAGGGTGCCGGTCCCAGACACCGTGGTGGAGGTATTGGCGAGCGAGCCGTTGACCGCAAGCACACCCGCCGAGACGGTGGTGGCACCGGTGTAAGTGTTCGCCCCAGAAAGGGTGACGGAGCCGCTGGTGGTCTTGGTAAGTGCGACACCGGCGCCGCCGAGTTTGGCGGAGACGCTGCCGTTTCGCACATCATAGGAACTGCCGGTCAAGGTCGCGCCTGAACTGGTGATGCTGCCGCCGGACAAAACCACGGTGCCGACCGTATCATTTCCGCCAAGGGTGAGCGTGCCACCCGCGACATTGACGGCGGCGGAATTCGCCAGCTTGTCGGCACCGCTCGTGGATAAGGTGCCAGCATTTACCGTAACGGTGGTGGAGTTGTTGATGTCGCCCGTGATGCTCAAGGTTCCGGCGGTGACGGTGGTCGCACCCGTGTAGGAGTTAGATCCTGCCAAGACCACCGTGCCTGCGCCCGTTTTTTCCACCAAACCACCGGTGCCGTTGATGCTGCCGTTGATGGTGAATGTGTTGCCATTGCTGTCGAAAGAGGCGGTCGCGCCGCTGGCGATGCTGATGTTGCGGTTGGCGTTGAGCGAAATGTTATTGGCCGTGTCTTGAAGAGTACCGCTGCCGGTGAACTGGACGTTATTGTAGGCTCCGGCAGGCGCGAGACCGAGGCTGCCGTCGCCGTAAATACCAAGTGTCCCGGCGTTGATCGCGGTGCCGTTGGCGTTGAGCGTGGCGCTGTTCGTGCCGGTGTAGGTATTTGAGGTGCCTTGGAGGATCAGCGTGCCCGCGCCCTCCTTCACTAGCAGGCCACCCGCAGCGAATGAGCTGGTCAGAGCCTCGTTGATAATCGTGGTGCCTGCGCCGGCGACCGTGAGTTTACGGATTTTCACGTCGATGGAGCCGCCGGTGAAACTGAGTGTCCCGCCGGATGCGACTTGAGTTTTCAAATCTGCATCAAGAAAACTGGCCCCGGCGAGCGTGTTGGTGCCGCTGGTGTTGAGTGAGTCGATCAACAGGGCGTTGGAGGTGTTGCCAGTGACCGTGTTGATGACGCTTGAGAAGCTTTGCCCGCCGGTGAGGTTGGTAAACTGCAGTGTGCCGCCGAGCGTTTGGTTTTGGCTGTCGGTGTTTCCAAAGTCACCACCCAGACGCAGTGCGGAAGTGGAAAGCGTGGCACCACTATTCACCTTGAGTGTGCCGCCGTTCATCACGTAGATGTCGCCGGAGGTGAAGGTGCTGCCGATGGCCATGGTCGAACTCGCACCCGTCAGGCCGAACCATTTGCCGCTGGCGCTGACGGTGTTGTTGAAAGTCGTGGTTTTGTTGCTGCCGAAAAGCTTGATGCCATTCACCGAGGAACCGTTCACCGTCAAGGTGCCGGTGCCGAAAGTGATATCACCGTTCACCGCGTTGATTTCACCAAAAGGATTCGTCGGCGAGCCATTGTTGGCGGCGAAGGTGATGGGCGCATTGATGGTGACGAGGCCACTGCTCTGATTCTCGATCTTCGCCTGCGTTTTGTCGTTGTCGAAAAGACTCAGCGTGGAGCTACCGTTCAGAACCCACGAGGCGCTGCCTGTCCACAGCAACTTGTTCTGGGCGGTGATGCTGTTGTTATTGCTGGTCGTCCCCTGGGTGCCGCCGGTGGTGAAGGTGAGAGTGCCGTAGCCGGGAGCGCCACCGCCCCAGTTGTTGTTGTCACTCCAGTTGATCGATCCGCCGCCACCCGTCCACGTGTTGCCAGCTTGGATCAAACTGGGAAGCAGGACACTGATGCTGCTGGCGAAGAGAACAGCGAGGCGGGAATTACGATTTTTCATAATCAGGCGATGAGGGTTTGAAAATTTGGGTTTACTGGTGCTTGCCCGGGGGATTAGCACCAATATCTCACCTCCCCATGTCGGACGGAGCGGGGTGGTTTAAAAATTTTCGCGAATTTCGACAATTTTTCCAGTCCCCCGCAATCGCAGATTTCATCCAGCGTAAAACGCGCGGAAGAGGAGGCCGCGCTTCTCCCTTGCCCATTCACCCGCAGGCCATTAGTCTCCGCGCCCCTGCCGATGAGCACCAAACCTGTATTCCTCTACGACACAACCCTGCGCGATGGCACCCAAGGCGAAGGCTTCCAACTTTCCGGGCTGGATAAATTGCGGATCGCAAAGCGGCTGGACGAGTTCGGCATCGACTACATCGAGGGCGGCTGGCCGGGGTCGAATCCGAAGGACATCGAGTTTTTCCGGGAGGCGAAAAATCTGCAACTCACCCACGCCAAGCTCGCCGCTTTCGGCTCCACCCGCCGCGCGGACACGCCGGTCGCGGAAGACGCGCAAGTCCGGCTGTTGCTCGAAGCGGAAACCCCGGTGGTCACGATTTTCGGAAAAAGCTGGGAACTCCAGGTCACCGAAGTCCTCCGCACCACCGTCGCGGAAAATCAAGCGATGATCCGTGACACCGTGGCCCATTTGGTAGCGCACGGGCGCGAGGTGATCTACGATGCAGAGCACTTTTTCGACGGCTACAAGGACTCCCCTACCCACGCGCTTGCGACCCTGCAAGCCGCCGCCGAGGGCGGAGCCGCCTGCCTCGTCCTCTGCGATACGAACGGCGGCACGCTGCCCGCCGAGGTCATGGCAATCTGCGAGGCGGTTAGAAAACACCTGCCCGGCACTCCCATGGGCATCCACACTCACAACGATTGCGAACTCGCAGTTGCCAACGCCATCGCGGCTGTTAGCGCCGGGGCGACCCAGATCCAAGGCACCATCAACGGCTATGGCGAGCGCACGGGAAATTGCAATCTAACGTCCGTGATCCCGATCCTTCAACTGAAGCTAAACATGCCCGTGGTTCCCCGGCTTGAAGGATTGCGCGATCTTTCGTATTTCGTCGATGACGTTTCCAATAACCCACATTTCGCCCGTGCCGCCTTCATCGGTCGCACCGCCTTCGCGCACAAGGGCGGGATGCATGTGAATGCCGTGCAAAAACTTGCCCGCAGCTACGAGCACATCGTCCCCGGCAGTGTCGGGAACTCGCAGAACATCCTCGTTTCCGAACTCAGTGGCCAGTCGAACATCCTCGTAAAAGCCGCGGAACTCGGCATCCCGTTAGAAAAGGGCGCGCCCGAAGTCAGCACCATCTTGCGCCGCGTGAAAGACTTGGAAAACGACGGTTACTCGTACGAGGCCGCCGGTGGTTCGTTAGAACTGCTTATCCGCCGCGAACTTGGGACTTATGTGAAACGCTTTGAACTCAACGAGTATCACACCAGTTTCCGCCAATACCGCGACGGCCACCCACCCGCCTGCGAAGCCACCGTGAAACTCAGCGTCGGCGGCACTCAAGAACTCACCGTCGCGGAAGGCCACGGCGTGGTCAACGCGCTCGACCTCGCACTGCGCAAGGCCTTGCTGCCGTTCTATCCGGAAATCACGGGGGTCTCGCTCATCGACTACAAGGTCCGCATCCTCGACGGCCATGACGCCACTGCGGCGAAAACCCGCGTGCTCATCCTCTCAACCGATGGCGAAACCACTTGGGGCACGGTCGGAGTCTCGGACAACATCATAGAAGCCAGTTGGCTGGCGCTGGTGGATGGCATCGATCTCTTTCTCCAGCGTGGGAAAAATCCCTAAAGCCGACCCACTTGGCCTAACAATTTCCGCGCCGCGCAAGCACTCACTCGGACTCTAGGATGATGTTGCCGTAGGCCGTCGCATCGCCAGTGCGGATCAGGCCGATGGCGTGTGGCACGCGCTTTTTGAAATCCACATGGGCCTCGCGAGTCAGCGGAATGCTGCCGAAGGATTTCGCAAAACGTGCAATCGTATCCTCGGAATTGCACGTCACGAACTCATCCGCCTGCCAGATCCGACCGATCTTGAAAACGGGCGTGAGCAGGTCCAACACATCCAACACGGTCGGAATGCCCCGAGTCAGGGCAATATCGACCGTCTCGATTCCCGGCCAATAAGGAAACGCCCAGTCGGCGATCACCAGCGTGTTGGTGTGGCGGACGCGCGCTAACAAATCAAGGAGTGCGGGATTGAGAATGGCGGTTTGGAGCATGGCGTTATTTTCCGGTTTCAGGCCCATCGGTCAATCCCTTTTCAGGACGGCCACTGCGGGTGCATCGACTGCCGGAATCTCGACGGCGGGACGTGGTGAACGGATTTGAAAACACGGGAAAAGTGGAAGGGATCCTTGAATCCCATCGCCGCAGCCACCGACTTCACATTGGCATCTTTCTCTAACAGGATGCGTGAGGCGTGCTCCATCCGCAGGCGTGTTAGAAACTGATAGGGACTCTCGGCGTGAAATCGGGCGAACAGGCGGCAGAGGTATGGACCATCGACCCCACAGGTTTTGGCAATGGCGTCGAGGGTGTTGAGATCGATAAAATTCCGTTCGATGAACTCCTTGACCCGCATGAACGTCGCGAAGGCCGGGGTATCGGTACTGCCGGGCTCCATGGCGTCATCGCGACACATCAGCAGCAACTGCCGAGTGATGGTATCACAGAGCGGCCGCGTGAGCTTGGATTTCCGCACCCCACGGTCGATCAGCGTGTCAAAGGTCCGACGGATCGGCTCGCCATTCTGACAACGGGCGCTGACTCCCGGTTGCATCCCGTAGTGGTCAAGAAATTCCTCGACGCCCGCCCCCGTGAAGCCGACGAAGTATTTTCCTAACGGATGACCCGGCGTGCTGGTGATCCGATGCGGCACTGACGGGCCATAAACAAAAAAACTCCCCGGTAAAATCTCAGCCTCCGACTCACCAAGCTGAACGTGCCCAGCGCCATGACTCACGAATTCAAGCGAATACCATGGGAAATTCCGCCGATCAATTTGATAGTCCGCCTCACAACGCTCGAATCCGCCGAAGACCACTGCGAAGGGATCGTCCTTATCCGGATCGAGAAAAAATAACCGTGACGACTCCACCTCCCGGGAAATGAAGGAATCAGGTGAAGGACCATTTTGCATGGCGAAATCAACAAGCCCGTGCAACTATATTCAAGACAATTTTATGCATGTATCTACACAATAATCATGGTGAATTTCCGGAAATTCCAGATGACAAATCCTCCCATTATGTCATATATCGTCTGACAAACCCATGTTGGAACCATTGCAATGACATCTTCCACTTATTCAAAAATCGGCATTCGTCCGACAATCGACGGACGCCTCGGCGGCGTCCGTGAGTCACTTGAAGAACGCACCATGCAGCAGGCGCAGGCCGTCGCCGCGTTGATCGCCGCCGAGCTCCGCTATCCAGACGGCACGCCTGTCGAGTGCGTGATCGCCGACACCTGCATCGGCGGTGTTAGAGAAGCCGCTGACTGTGCGGAAAAGTTCAAGTCAGCCAACGTTGGTGTTTCTCTAACTGTTACGCCGTGCTGGTGCTACGGCTCGGAGACGATGGACATGGATCCTCATTTGCCCAAGGCCGTCTGGGGCTTCAACGGTACCGAGCGCCCCGGCGCGGTCTATCTGGCAGCGGTGCTCGCCGGTCACACGCAGAAAGGTCTGCCCGCGTTCGGCATCTACGGCAAAGACGTGCAAGCCGCCATCGCCACGGAAATACCCGCAGATGTCAGGGAGAAACTGCTTTCCTTCGTCCGCTGCGGTCTCGCCGTTGCTCACATGCGCGGCAAGAGCTACCTCTCGATGGGCGGCACCTCCATGGGCATCGCCGGCTCGGTCATCGATTCCGCGATGTGGGAAAAATGGCTCGGAATGCGCGTGGAAGCGATCGACCTGACCGAGTTCGTCGGCCGCATGAGCAAGGGCCAATATGATTACGCCGAGTATGAAAAGGCGCTCGCCTGGGTGAAGGAAAATTGCCCTGAAGGAAAAGACTACAACTCCCCCGCCACCACCCGCAGGCGCGACCAGATCGACAAGGAATGGGAGGACAGTGTGAAAATGGCGTTGATCGCCCGCGACTTGATGGTTGGCAATCCCAAGCTCGCAGCCATGGGACTCGGCGAGCAAGCGCACGGCCACAACGCCATCGCCGCCGGCTTCCAAGGTCAACGCCAGTGGACCGACCATTTCCCTAACGGAGATTTCCTCGAAGCCATTCTCAACTCGTCGTTCGATTGGAATGGCAAGCGCGCGCCCTACATCGTCGCCACGGAAAACGACGCGCTCAACGGCGCGGGCATGCTCTTCGGCCACCTGCTGACGAACAGCGCCCAAATTTTCGCCGACCTCCGCACCTATTGGAGCCTCGATGCCATCGAAAGCGCCAGCGGGAAAAAGTTCAGCCACCCACTCGTCGGCGATGGCATCCTCCACCTGATCAACTCCGGACCCGCCGCGCTCGATGGCACCGGCGAGCAGGAAATCAACGGCCAACCCGCGATGAAACCGTTCTGGGAAATCACCGATGCGGAGGTGGCAAGGTGCCTTGACGCCACCACCTGGCATCCATCCATCACCGAATATTTCCCCGGCGGCGGACTCAGCACCCGTTTCCGCACCCGCGGTGGCATGGCGGCCACGATGATCCGGCTCAACCTCGTCGGTGGCCTCGGACCCGTGCTGCAAGTGGCGGAAGGTTACACCGTGGAACTCCCGGACGATGTCCACGACGCCCTCGACCAACGGACCAATCCCACTTGGCCGACCACTTGGTTCGCTCCAATCCTCACCGGCAAGGGTGCCTTCACCAGTGCCTACGAGGTGATGAACCACTGGGGCGCCAACCATTGCGTGATGACCTGCGGCCACGTCGGCCACCTTTATCTAACGCTCGCGTCAATGCTGAGGATTCCCGTTTACATGCACAATGTCGCCGAGGACCGGGTGTTCCGCCCGAGCGCCTGGACCGCATTCGGCACCGCCGACCCAGAAGGCGCGGATTTCCGAGCCTGTGCAAACTACGGCCCGCTCTACGGAAAAATCTAGTCAGCCCCTCGAAAACCCCATATTTCTTTATTACCAATTATGAAAAAAACCTTCCCACTTCTCGCCCTCACCTTATCCGTGATTCTAACCGGCTGTGACAAAGCCGCAAAATCAAGCCAACTCAGCGTCGCCGTCATCCCGAAAGGCACAACCCACATCTATTGGAAATCCGTCGAGGCCGGTGCGAAAAAGGCCGCCGCCGAACTCAATGTGAAAGTCACCTTCATCGGGCCACAGCGTGAGGACGACCGCTCGCAGCAGATCGATCTTGTGACGAACCAAGCGCTGCAAAATGACGCTATCGTGCTCGCCCCGTTAGATGCCGTCGCCCTGCGTGACTCGGTGAAGACGGTCGCGGAAAAAGGCAAGCCCGTCGTCATCATCGACTCCAGCCTCGCCGACAGTGCGTCATTCATCACCAGCTACGTCGCCACCGACAACCGCGAGGGCGGCCGCATCGCCGCCCGCCGTATCGCCGAACTGCTGGCGGGCAAAGGCAAGGTCGCCGTGCTCCGCTACATGCAGGGCAGCGCGTCCACTGAACAGCGCGAGGAGGGATTTCTCGAAGAGATCAAGAAATCCCCCGGCATCGAAGTTATTAGTTCGGAGCAATTTGCCGGAGCCACCGCCAGCCAAGCCCAAGACGTCGCCACCAATCTCCTTACTCGTCTAGCGGATGGTGACGGACTCTCGATCCAAGGCCTTTTCTGCAGCAACCAAACCAACACCTACGGCATGCTCCAAGCCCTGCGCGGAAAAAATCTAGCAGGCAAGGTCAAGTTCGTCGGCTTCGATTGCGACGCCAATTTCCTCGACGCGCTCAAGAAGGGCGAAATGAGCGGCACCGTCCTGCAAGACCCTGTCAACATGGGCTACCTCGGCGTGAAAACCGCTGTCGCCAAGCTCAAGGGCGAAAAAATCGAAGCCGTCATCGACACCGGAGCCACCCTCGTCACTGCGGAAAATATGGCGGATGCGAAAGTCGCCGCACTGATCAAGACGCAGCTTCCTTAATGATGTTGAGAGTCTGGAGTTGAGAGTTAAATTCTGCTCTTCATGCTCTAACTTTTAACCTCAACCATCCCCTCTCAACTCCATGTCCCACACTCCTCCACGCCTTGTCATGCGGGGCATCCGCAAGACCTTCGGGCCGACCATCGCGCTTGGGCGGGTGGACTTGGAGGTATTTCCCGGCGAGGTCCACGCCCTCGTCGGTGAGAATGGCGCGGGCAAGAGCACGCTGATGAAAATTCTATCCGGTGCCTATTTACCGGACGGCGGAGAAATGGAGATCGACGGAAAAATCTATCACCCGCGCAACCCGCTCGACGCAAGGGCCGGCGGCGTCGGCATGATCTATCAGGAGCTCTCCATCGCTCCACATCTCACGGTCGAGGAAAACATCGTGCTCGGCATGGAGCCGAGACGTGGCCCGTTCGTGAATCGCAAAGCGATGCGGGCGGTGGCACTTGAGGCCCTGGCCCACTTCGATCATCCGGATATCAAGCCTGAAACCCTTGCGGGAAACCTATCCGTTTCCGCCCTGCAGCTCGTAGAAATCGGTCGCTCGCTGGCGATGGGTTGCAAGCTACTGGTCTTTGACGAGCCAACCTCATCGCTCGCCCAAAAAGACATCGAACGCCTCTTCGCACTGATAGACCGCCTCAAAGCCCAGGGCATTTCCATCATCTATATTTCCCATTTCCTCGAAGAAGTGAAACGCCTCGCCTCGCGTCTAACGGTCTTGCGTGACGGCTTGGTCATCGGCACCCGCGATGTCGCGACAGTCACCCCTGAGGAGGTGGTTTCCATGATGGTGGGCCGCGAAGTCGAGAATCTTTATCCGCGCACCCGGCATGTCCAAGGGGAGAAACTGTTGGAAATCCGTGATCTATCAGGCCACGAGAAACCGCAGTCGCTCAACCTCGATCTCCATCGCGGAGAAGTCATCGGCATCGCCGGCCTGGTCGGCTCCGGGCGCACGGAATTTCTCCGCGCCTTGTTCGGACTCGATGCTGTGAAGTCGGGAACCATCCTCGTCAGCGGTAAATCCGAGACCGCCACGCCACGTGATCGCTGGCAGCAAGGCGTCGGCCTGCTCAGTGAGAACCGCAAGGAAGAGGGCCTCGCACTGAATCTATCCATCGCCGATAACGTCACGCTCACCTGCCTGGATCGCTTCGGTCGCGGCGGCATGCTTTCACCCAAAAAACAACGCGCTGCGACGTCCCAATGGATCGACCGCCTCGGCATCAAATGCCAGGGTCCGGCCCAGCCCGTCGGCGCGCTCTCCGGCGGCAACCAGCAGAAAGCCGCCTTCGCCCGTCTGCTGGAACATGACGTAGATGTCCTCCTGCTAGACGAACCTACTCGCGGCATCGATATCGCCGCGAAGGCCCGCATTTACGAGGCGATCAACGAGGTCGTCACCGATCCCAAGCGCCCTCGCGCCGTCATCATGATTTCCAGCTACTTGCCCGAACTCTTGGGCGTGTGCGACCGCATCGCCGTGATGAGTCAGGGGAAATTGACCCGCGCCGCGCCGGTGGCCAATCTCAGCCCACACGACGTAATGCTCGTCGCCACTGGCAAAACCGCCGACCTGCCCTGAATCCATGTCCTCGACCCATCTGAAATCCGCGCTCACGCTCCTCGGCCCGTTCATCGCGCTGCTCGTGGTTTATTGCATCTTCGGCATGATGAATTCCGCGATGTTCAGCAAGGATGTGCTGCTGGGTTTACTCACCCAAACCGTCATCGTCGGCACTGCCGCTATTGGCATGACCCTGATCATCATTGCCGGCGGTATTGATCTATCCGTCGGTTCGATCATCGCGCTCTGCGGTGTTTTCGCTGCGACCTTGGTGTGCCCTCCGTATTCATGCTCCCCACCTGTCGTTTTTCTAGCAACCATCGCCTTCGGAGCGTTTTGCGGCTTTGTCAACGGTGGACTAACAGTTGGATTGCGGTTGCTGCCCTTCATCATCACCCTAGGCACGATGCAGATTTTCCGGGGCGCGGGAAAAATTGTGACCAAAGGTACGCCGGTGAGTCTGCCATTTGATGTCACGTCCTATAAGCCGTGGATGGGCGGTGCCGGCATTCCATGGGGCGTTTGGTTGATGATCATGATGGTGATCTTGTTCACGCTGATACTTCGTTACACCCGCTTCGGCAGACACATTTTTGCCGTCGGTTCTAACGAACACACCGCCACCCTATGCGGGGTGAATGTCGGGAAGGTGAAGCTTTTCGTTTACATGATCAGCGGTGCGCTTGCTGCCATCTCTGCGGTAATGAACATGGCCAAGTCCTCGCAAGGAGACCCGACCACGGCGGTCGGCATGGAATTGGACATCATCGCCGCCGTCGTCATCGGCGGGGCCTCCTTGTCAGGCGGAGAGGGCACTGTGTTAGGTGCCTTCATCGGCGCGCTCCTGATGACCACGATCCGCACTGGCTGCGTGCTCAATAGCATCCCCACGCCGGTGACTGAAGTGATCGCGGGTGTCATCATCATCATCGCCGTCATCATCGACCGCCTCCGCCACCGCAAGGCATGAGACGGGATCGTCGCTTCGCAGGTGATTGGCAGGAAGACATTTGATCGGCACCGTTCCGAGATTGTAGCTTTTCGGCTAGACCTCACGCACCGATTTTGCATGGTAGGGGTGTCATGACTTCCACGATACTCTTTGCTCCGAAGATTCAAACTGATTCCACCCTCCACATTCGCTTGTTTGTAGATGCCATCGAAACTATTAAGAATTCTTTCAGAAAATAAACTATGATAACCGACCGCGCCATCGCCCAAGCTTACACCGATCTATCTTCCACGTGCGGAGGTCTGAAGGAGGACTACTTTGGTCTGCTCTATTTAGAACAAGAACACGCCATACCGAGAGAACGGGCTCTCAACCAGACTGCTTTCGGAGGAAATGACTATGCAGTCGATGGATTCTACTTCGACGAAGCCAAGCGTAACCTTTATATCTACCAGTTCAAATACTCAGAAAGTTATGCACTATTCAAGGAGTCCCTCCAACGGTTGATCGATAGCGGAGTAGATAGGATATTCTCCGCCCCCAATCAGGATGCCGCTAAAAACCAAATTCTCATCCAACTCCGTGCATGCCTTCACGAGAACAGGAACATCATCGATCAGATTTGTTTCCGGTTTGTCTTCACTGGAGATCCGGGTGAGGCAGAGCGCAGCCAGGTGCTCGATAATCTAAGAGAAAGATTGGAAGATCAAAAATACCATATCGATGGCTTCTTTAAACGTGACGTGGGGCTGATCGTCGATTTCAGATCCTCCACCGGTCGGATTGGTGGAGTGACAATCCCCAAGCACACCACCCACTTCAAGGTTCCAATGAACGAACTGATGGCCGAAAAAGGGTCCGCAGGGCAACAACTCCACCTGGGTATGATCCGGTTGAAGGACCTACAACTCATGCATGCAGATCTTGGGTCCAGATTCTTCGACAGAAATGTCCGTTACGGACTTGGAGAGAGCGAAGCTGTCAATCGTGCAATTTCCCGGGCTCTGCGGAAGACAGTCATCGAAGCGGCGGAAGAACCGGAGGACTTTTGCTTTCATCACAATGGCGTCACCCTTTATGCCGAACGCGTCGAGTGGTCGGACGGAGAATGCACGCTCACCGCTCCCAGACTACTCAACGGAGCTCAGACCGTCACCACCGCTACCGGCTTTCTGGACGCAAACAAAAAAAATCCACAACTGGATGCCAATAGTGATCGATACGACCGGATCAGGATTATCTGCAGGATCATCACCAAGGGGGATGCCCGTTTTATCACCCGCGTCACGATTAACAACAACCGACAGAATCCGGTCGAGCCATGGAATCTCCATGCCAACGATGAGATCCAGCTCGAACTCCAAGACAAGTTCCGGGAGGACTTGGGAATCTACTATGAACGGCAGGAAAATGCCTTCGAACAGCTCACCACCGAGGATCTTGAATCATCAGGCATTACCGAGGACGCAAAGGCGATTCAAATGCTCCGACTCACCCAAACCTATGTAGTCTCTGATGGACAAATCAGCCGACTGTCACGAATGCGCCAAATTTTTGAAGACGATAAACTCTATGAGCAAACTTTTCGCTCATCAAGACTGAAGGCAGACGCGCGCCACATCTTGCTCTGCTATAAAGTGCAGTTTCGCCTGAGAAAACTCAGCAACGACATCCGCCAAAAAGGGGAGAATAAATACTCGTTCATTCAGCGTGCGCGGCTTCTGTTGTGGGCCTTGGTTTGCCAAGGTATTCTGAATGACCGTGATTTGGAAAAGAATGCCGAGGAATATGGGCAGAATCTCGTTCTTCCTGCAGGCTACTCGGAGTGGATCACACGGATTTCAACGAATCAGGTGCGCACTTTATTGAGCAAATTGATGCAGGACCCGGCCCATTCGCGTCAACTTAGCACCGTAAGTCATTAACTATCAGTTAAAAAAGCGTGGAAAAACCGATATTTTTCTTGACATGCATGGCGAGTCGGCACGCTTGGCATGTTAAAAGCTAAAGTTTTTTCACCGCTCGGAAAATCCGTCAATTGTCTGTTAGTAAAGCTCGACCCGCTGGCCAGGAAATCCGGTTTTGTCGTGCGAAAAAGCAAAGCGTTTTCCGCCTCCGGTTTTATCCTGGCGTTGCTGAAATCCGTCATCACCGGGAATGCCTCTTTCAATCAACTCGCCTCCAATCTCGGCAATAGCGAACTGAAATCCATCTCACGCCAAGCGGTTTGGAAACGCATGGATCTATCTACGATTCCTTTCCTTTTGGATACCGTTGGCACCGCGCTCAAACAGCGTTGGTCCGAGCAAGCACTCATTGCTACGGATGTCTTCGGGCGGGTAATCATCGAGGATTCTTCACAAGTGAAACTCGCCAAGGCGAACCACGAGGAGTTTCCCGGTCATGGTAATGACGGAGGCAAGACGGCGGGTTGCAAGTTTGACTTAGCCTTCGATCTTCTCACCGGTGAACCTGTGACGGGTGTGCTTCACCTTGCCACGGAACAAGACCGTCAGATCGGCAAAGATCTTGTGGACTTGATTCGGGAAAAAGACCTTGTTTTAAGGGATATGGGGTATTTCAGCCGCGATGAATTCGCCCGGATCGAGAACCGCAAGGCTTACTGGCTCAGCCGGGTTCCGATCAATGTGAAGATCCACGATTTGAGTGGAATCAAGCTGGAGACGATCTTGAAAAAGACCAAGCTAAACAAGTTAGAAATGGAAGTGATTCTCGGTGATTTCGGGCATCCGGCACGTTTGATCGCAGAGCGCGCCGCACCGGAAGTCGCGCAAAAACGGCGGCGCGAGCGCAGGGAAGAGGCCCAACGATTGGGAAAGGAACCAAGCAAAGACATGCTCATCCGCGACGGTTGGTATCTCCTGGCGACCAACGTAAAAGAGGATCTGATGAGCGCCACAAAGCTATTCAAGCTCTATGCGATCCGTTGGCAGATTGAGATCACATTCCGCGCCTGGAAGCAATCGGGGAAACTCGTATCCGCCCTCGCCCGCAAGAGCAATCAAGTCCATCTTCAGGCATTGATGCTCGCCTCACTGCTGCTGTTGATCCTGACCATGAAGATCACCTCCCTGCTCCAGGGAAGTGATCAAGGCATTGTCATCAGCATCGAAAAACTCGCACTGAATCTGGCTGCTTTCATTCTTAGCATCAATTCGATTTGGCAACTCGGCGACTACAATCCGGACTACAGACACGTGAAATCCGACCGAAGAACCCGCGTGGCATTAAGAGAAATCGCGATTTCCTGCTTAAGTTGACGCGAATGGGACCCGGCCTACAAGTCCAAAGCCGACGAGGGTAACTACGCCTTCCTCCGAACCGACCGAGCATTCGACC
The DNA here is from genome assembly GCA_025354565.1 of Akkermansiaceae bacterium. GTDB lineage: Bacteria > Verrucomicrobiota > Verrucomicrobiia > Verrucomicrobiales > Akkermansiaceae > Luteolibacter. Next base: position 462 of record JANXMQ010000140.1, on the reverse strand, counting down.
GGTGCATGGAGATCGCCTATGACAAATGGGGATGGACTCATAAAAAGCTCACAATGAATAACAATCCACCAGTTGAACCTCAACCCAGCCTCTTCTATGAAGATCGGTTCTGGGAACATTACGTCGGTCAAAAACTCGTCGATAGGGTAACAGTTTAGCTGATTTCGGCAGATTCTTTCCCACTCAATCAACGATTTTTTGAATTTTCTTACATTATTTGCTTTTCAATTATCAATTACAGGCGCATCTATACGCCCGTAACTTTCCATTTAAAATCCATGGTAATGACCCCTTATCACCTGACTCAGAAAAAAGAGCGCTTCACTCGTGAAATTCACGCCAATCTCGATTTCATCTCAGGCTCGGTCACCTCACAGGGACCGCGAGGAGGCTTTTCACTAACCTTTAAAGAAGACGGAAAAACACGATCCAAATACATCCGCACCTCCATGGTTGATGAAG